>NZ_JBAWAZ010000250.1:0-6849 GCF_049589555.1 Trichococcus sp. | reverse complement strand
CATGGTTACGGGCTCCAAAAAGGCCAACAAACCTTCTATCGTGGTGCGAAGGCTGAGGGCAATCTTTTACCGAAAGTCCGCATCGAAACGATCATCAGCGAGGTACCTGTCGAAGAAGTCATCCGTGCAGCCCGCCGAGCTTTATACACGGGTCATGTCGGTGACGGCAAAGTCTTCGTTTCCCCGGTTGCCGATGCCTTCCGCATCAGCAACAGCGATTCAGGCCCTGCTGCCCTGAAATATTATTAAAGCGAATAACGAACAGCAAATGAAGTCCAGTAGCTTTCTCTCATAGAGATGGCTCCTGGGCTTCATTTCTTTGCAGCAAGCTATTTCCCGGTTTTTTGTTTGCCTGCGCTTTGCTATAATGGTCTGAGAAGGTGGTTTTCCACCAAACGCTAAGGAGGAAAACCTATGTGGGTCATCAAACCTTTTGAAGAACTGACGGCGAGGGAATTGCATCTGATCTACAAAGAGCGGGTCGCTGTCTTCGTTGTGGAGCAAAATTGCCCTTATCAAGAGGTGGACGACACCGACCTCGTCAGCATCCACTTCTGGAAGCAGGCGGAAGATAGGCTGTTGGCTTATGCCCGGCTGATTCCGGAACTAGATAATGTGCGCATCGGACGCGTTCTTGTCCCGCAGGGCGAACGCACCCATGGCTACGGCCAAGAATTGATGAAGGTCATCCTGGAATATGCAAAGACGCATTTCCCTGGACTACCGATCCACGCGCAAGCACAAGCATACTTGCAGGATTTTTATGCCTCATTCGGATTCCGGCCCGTATCGGATATCTACTTGGAGGATGATATCCCGCACATCGACATGCTCATCGATTCGCAGAACAGCCAAACAGAAAGCCAAAACCGACAGGAGGAACACCGTGAATAAATATCTTACAGCCAGCATACTCGGAATCATCAGCATCGCAATCAACGTCTGGATCATGTATCAGACTCGCTACGATAAAGGCCTGAACCCAATCACAAAGAAAAACCTGGAGAAATTATCCTACGCCTTGATCGTCGCCGCAGTACTTTTCATGACATTTGGTTAAACAAAAAAAGCCCGCAATGGGCTTTTTTTGTTTATTCCTGTTGATGGAAAATGCTACACCTGGATCCGCAGATCCTTTCTGCCGTAGATGAGATAGCTCAGACCCAATACCAACAAGCTTCCGATGATGCAGATGACCATGTACTCCCATGAAATCCCCTCTTCCAGCAAGGCCGCTGGATGTGCGTATTCGATCGGTGACAAAACACGCAGGAATTCATAGTCCTCGACCATCTTCGAGACAAGGCCGATCATGTACGTGCCGAACACCAGCAACAACGCGACTCCGCTTGTTGAACGGCTGCTCGCGATGAACGTCGAGAAAAGGAAGCCGATTGAATAAAAGAACAACAATACCAACGACTCCGCGCCGAAAATCAGCGTGATATCTTTTATGATTTCCACAAAATCGGCTCCATCCTCCTTGAACAGATAGATGAACACCAAGGCAGCTCCGTACAGGACGACCCAAAAGATCATCAGCAGCACCAAATTGGCGATATACTTGCTCGTGACAATGGCTTTTCTGCTGATCGGCTGTGCATACAGATACTCGATTGTTCCGTTCGTCTCTTCCTTGATCAGCGCCTGGGCCCCTTTCATCGTTGCAAAAATGCAAGCGGCCAAAAAGAGATACTGAAAAATATAAGCAAAAAATCCGGTAGCCTGCAATAAGCTCGCTCCATTCGTGAGCGAAAAGGCCTCCAGCATCTCCGGCGGCATCGCATCAAGCTTGGTCGTCAAGATGTCCTCCATCCCTTGATTCGCCATGACGGGGAACATGGCCATCATCAGCCCCATAATCAGGACCATAAAGAAAAGCCAAACGAATAACCCGCCGCGTTCCTGTTTCCATTCCAATCGGATGCTATTCATGGGATTCACCTCCACCATATAGGGTCATGAATTTTTCCTCCAAATTCTGATTGCGGATTTCGATATCCTCCAAATCCAAGGATGACATATCCGCCAAAATCTGATTCACGTTGTCTTTATACAACAACGAAACCACCCGGTCGGTCCTGGAAAGGACACGGTACCCTTTGGATTCGAAATCCTCCGTTACGATGGCTGAACCGGTCAGCGTCACCACTTTCCCTGGTTGATATCCGGATGCCATATCTTCCACGGAAATGATTTTCCCTTCGCGGATGAAGGCAGTACGCGTGCAGAATGCTTCCACTTCCGGCAGGTTATGCGTAGAAATGAAGATGGTCGCGCCTTCCTTGTTGTGGTAGTTCAGCTCTTCAAACAAACGATGCTGCATCAAAGGATCCAGCCCATTAGTAGGTTCGTCAAGTATCAAAAGTTCCGGATTGAAGATCAAGCTGTTCACGATCGCAACTTTTTTCCGATTCCCCAACGACAGGTCCTTCATTTTCTTTTTCGGCTCCAACGCGAATCGTTCCACGTAATAAGCCATCATTTCCTTTATGTTCTGGATATGGTGGAATTTTCCCGTCATCATCAGGATTTCTTCCACGGTCAGGTTGCTGTAGTAATGCACATCGCTCGGGACATAACCGATGATGCGTTTCAGGCTCTCGGAGTCTTTCTGGGCATCCAGTCCGAAAATTCTGGCACTTCCCTTGCTCGGCTTTATGAAATCAAGCAACAGCTTGATGGTTGTCGACTTCCCGGCCCCGTTCGGCCCGATGAACCCGAACCTTTCTCCTTGCTCCACTGTGAGGTGGATATTGTCCAAAGCTGCACGCTTGCGGTAAATTTTGGTCAAACCTTCCATTTCGATTGCTTCCACGGTAATCCCTCCTCAAAAGAACTTTGCATATATCCATTATACGTTTTCTCGTCTGAAGTTTACAGCAACAGCACGCTTTTTCTTCCCTGAACGACACAAAAGACCGAGACAAATTTGTCTCGGCCTTTTGGGGAAGTGCGTGATTTCTCACACTCTTGGTAAACGCGTTCTGAATCCCAGAAATCTGTGCCTAAGCTGGCTACCACACGAGGACAAAAAGCGTCCTCTTTGTGGTAGTCTTCTTAGTGCTCGATTTCTAGAGCGGGATTCATCTCGCTCTTTAAACGTGTTCTGATTTGCAGGGGATTCCGCCTAAGCTGACTAACACACACGGACAAAAAACGTCCGTTTAGTGTTAGTCCTCTTAGTGCTCATCCCCTCCCGCAAATCATCGCACTCTCTTAGTACATATTCAAGTATTGTTCTCTTTCCCACTCTGTTACTTGTTGGATGTAAGACATTACTTCGATTTCTTTTGATTCGATGAAGTTGTTGCTGATGTGGTCGCCTAATGCATCAACCAATAATGGGTTTTTAGATAACTCTTCAAGAGCTTCTTGCAATGTTGTAGGCAAGTCCAAAATTCCGTTTTCGTAACGGTCTTCAGCTGACATTTGGTAGATGTTGCGGTCGATTGGAGCTGGAGCTTCCAATTTGTTCTTCACGCCGTCAAGACCTGCAGCCAATAATGTAGCTAAAGCCAAGTATGGGTTAGCAGCTGGGTCAACGCTACGTAATTCAACACGCGTAGACATGCCGCGTGATTCTGGGATACGGATCAGCGGTGAACGGTTTCTTCCGCTCCATGCGATGTATACAGGCGCTTCATAGCCAGGAACCAAACGTTTGTAAGAGTTAACGATTGGGTTGCAGACAGCAGTAAAGCCGCGAGCATGTTTGATCAGACCAGCGATGAATTGGTAAGCTGTTTCGCTTAATTGACGATCATCGTTTTTGTCGTAGAAGGCATTGCCGTTTTCGTTGAACAAAGACATGTTAAAGTGCATACCGGAACCGTTGATTCCGAATACTGGTTTAGGCATGAATGTTGCATGCAAGCCATGTTTGCGGGCTACAGTCTTAACGATCAATTTGAACGTTTGGATGTTGTCGCAAGCTTCAACAGCATTTGCATATTTCCAGTCGATTTCGTGTTGTCCTGGTGCAACTTCGTGGTGGCTTGCTTCGATTTCGAAACCTAAAGCTTCTAATTCCAAAACAATGTCACGACGGCAGTTTTCGCCTAAGTCAGTAGGAGCCAAGTCGAAGTATCCACCTTGGTCGTTCAAGTTAAGGGTAGGATTGCCTTTTTCATCCAATTTGAACAGGAAGAATTCAGGTTCAGGTCCTAAGTTGAACTCAGTGAAGCCTAATTCTTTCATTTCTTTAAGAGCGCGCTTCAAGTTGCTGCGTGGGTCTCCAGCAAATGGTTCGCCGCTTGGTTGGTAGATATCACAGATCAGACGTGCAACTTTGCCTTGTTCAGTGCCCCATGGGAATACTAACCATGTATCCAAATCTGGGTACAAGTACATATCACTTTCTTCAATACGTACAAAACCTTCGATGGAAGAACCGTCGAACATCATTTTGTTGTCTAATACTTTTTCTAACTGGCTGATAGGAACTTCCACGTTTTTGATTGTTCCTAAAATGTCAGTGAACATTAAGCGTAGGTAACGGACGTTATCATTCTTTGCTGATGCGATGATTTCTTCTCTAGTAAATTTTGGCATTTGTATTCCCTCTCCTTGACTATGCTTTGTGTATTTTTTTGTTTTTTTATAATCTTCCCCAAGGTTTGCTTGAATCCCCAGGGTTAAATCCACTTGCGTTGAGTATTTCTTTGTAGAGGATGCGACGGACATCTTCGTCTGTCAAGTTTTTGTGCTTGTTTTCAAGCTCCTCTTCTTGCTGCTTCTTCAGTCTTTCGGTACTGTACATCCGCTTGATTGCAGTGATGTTCAACCCTTCAGCCAAATAGTCTTTGACTTCCAGTAAACGATCGACGTCGTTCAATGAAAACATTCGGCGATTGGTGTCTGTCCGCTTAGGATGAACGAGGTCTTGCTCTTCGTAATAGCGGATCTGTCTTGCTGTCAGATCCGTCAGCTGCATGACTGTTCCGATGGTAAAAACAGCCATCGAACGTCGTAGCTCTTTTTCTTTCATACCAACCCCTCCATCGAAGCTTCTGAGTTGAGTGAACCACAGATGTATACTTTTTCTTCAGGAGTTAACGCCTGTTGAGAAAAAGGTAATTCTTTTCAGCAATTAATCGTATTTGCTAACAATTAATTGAGTGATTTAATACAACAAGAATACTCCAAATTCTCATTCAAGTCAATGCTACCTTAACATCGCGTGTAACATTTTCTTACATATAGATAAACCCTTGTCAGAATAACATTTGAAAGGCATTTCATCTCCCCTTGATAGGCCAATTTCCTCGCATGGAAATAAAAAAAGAGGTCATTAATGAAAAAAATATTAAAAAAAAATGTGAGTGGCAGGCTGAAGCGATGACTAAAAAAGGCCGGAACATAAGTCCCGGCCTCCACATCTATTATTCCCATCAAAAAGCAGTGCCCCCATGATGCCTATTCCACTCGGGTAAGCCGACTGGCCTCCCTTGCCTTCAGGAACAGGGGAACCTGTTCGATGACCAGGTTTGTGTTTTCCAACCCGAACCACCTTGCGGGAGATCCTGTCCACGACTTGATGTTATACTTCAAGCTCAAGATGAAGCGGCTGAAAACAGAAAGATCGCTTTCTGGCGAGATGGCCTTGCGGACCAACACAAAGCAGAAGTCGCCGATTTCTTTGTCGTGATAGATTGTGTATGTTTGTTTTTGGGGTTTGATTCTTCCCTCTTCCATCATTTCCTGGATGATTTGGCGCAAGTATACATTGATCCGTTGCTCAATCTTGAAACCCAAACGCAACTGCACTTTGAAGCAGAAGTCTGTGCCGTAATCCTCCACTTTGTATTCCTGTGTATACGGTTCATCGGTGACGGCTACGTTGATGAACCAATACACGTCGGCGCGCTTCGGCCGCTTATCCAAAATGGAATAGAGAATGTCGCGATCAACCGAGCCCGCATTTTGATTGCTCGTCAGGAAGACAAGGTTATTCGCGTACACAGGCAACGAATCATCTTCCTTCAGTTTTTTGAACTGGCTGATGAAATCGGTCATCGGGTATTCCAATCGCTGTAATGATTCAATCTTACTCCCTTTATGCCAGACGAACATGATGGCGAAAAGAATGGTGCCCATAAGGATCGCGACATAGCCGCCATGGAAGAATTTGGTTGCGCTGGAGATAAAGAAGGTCGCCTCCAATGTGCCGAAGAACACGAACATAAGCAGCGAAACGATGATATTGAAATTCTTTATGCGCAGAAATTCAAACATCAGCATCGTCGTCATCAGCATGGTGATGGTGATCGCCAGACCGTAGGCAGCTTCCATCCGGATCGATGTCTTGAAGTAAAAAACAACCCCCATACATGACAACCAAAGGATGTTGTTCACCAAAGGGATGTACATTTGGCCCTTTGTCTGGGAAGGGTATTGGATCTTCAAATGCGGCAACAGATTCAGGCTGATCGCCTCAGAAACAAGCGTATAGGACCCGGTAATGAGCGCCTGCGAAGCGATGATTGCGGCTAGGGTACTCAACAGAACCGCAAAAAATCGCAAACTGCCCGGCAGCATTTCAAAAAATGGATTGAAGTCCTCGATATGGTAAAGCGCTGTGTTCGATTTGGCCTGCATCAACCAAGCCCCTTGTCCGAAGTAATTCAGCAACAAAGCCGCTTTGACAAAAGGCCAACTGCCATAGATATTCTTCTTGCCGACATGCCCCATATCCGAGTACAAGGCTTCCGCACCGGTCGTAGCCAAGAAAATGCTGCCCAAAATCATAAAGCCGGCATTGTTCTGTTCGCTCAGGAGCAGTTCGATACCGCGCATAGGATTGAAGGCAAGCAGTACAGTCGGATTGCTGAGCACTTGCCATAGCCC
>NZ_JBAWAZ010000249.1:0-1587 GCF_049589555.1 Trichococcus sp. | reverse complement strand
GGCATATGCATCCTGAAAAGATCTAACATAACAACTTGAAACGTGTAGGAGTGTCTGTGTTATAATCTAGGGAAAATGATGATTAGAAAGGAAGCAATCATGTTTACTTTTAGTCAGATGCAAAATTTAAATGAGTTAGAAATGCTTGTTTATAATTATATACAAGAGAATTCCGAAAAAATTGCAAAGATGACAATTCGTGATCTCAGCGAAAAAACACATGTTTCATCAACAACCATTCTTAGATTTTGTTCGAAGATGGACTGCGCAGGATTCTCAGAATTTAAATATAAGTTTAAACAATATTTAGAAGATACAAAAATTGAACCTGTTGACGAAGATGCATCCCAAATGATTGATTTTTTTAAAAAAGTAAACACCATAGAATTTGAGGAAAAAATTACGGCAGCTGCTGAAATGATACTGAATAAGGAGCGATTGTACTTTGTTGGTTTAGGGACAAGCGGCACACTAGGAAAATACGGTGCGCGATTTTTTTCTAATATAGGAAAAGGTGCTCAATACTTGGAAGATCCTTTTTATCCCACAGATAACAGCAGGTATGAGGACACACTTGTAGTTGCTCTTTCGGTGTCAGGAGAGCAACGCTTGCTGTTTAAACAAATTGATGGCTTTAAAAAAGGAAAGGCCACGATTATCAGCATTACAAATACAAGCAATTCTACTCTGGCCAAAATATCAGATTTTAACTTTTCTTACTACATGCCCTCTATTATTTTGCCAGAAAAACATAATGAGTGTTGCTAGCTATGTACTTATTGAAAGGATTAAACCACAAAACTACTTACAAAAATATTTTTATAGCAATAAATGGCGGGGTCTTGCTAGCGTATGCTGTATCGTATATTCTTGCTTTTGTTTTATATTGAATGAATAATGATGGTTCGATGAAACAACACAAAATCGAATACAGACTAAAGTACTGCATCCATTCCCTAATGGACAATGTCATTAACTTAAGCAACTTGACAACTTTAAAAAAAGCGAGAATGCAAAATGCATCCTCGCTTTTTTTTGATGGGAGGTGGAATCTTTTCCTACCCTTCGGGTTTCCCGTTATACTTAATGTAGGATGGTCAACACATTAAAAGGAGGGCTCAAAAATGACGGTCCAACTGATGTCATTTCAGGAATATATTGAGGAGGCCCAAATTATCTATCTGGAAGATATCCGCGAAGGGAACCCACATGCTTTTACCCGAAAAAGGAAAACTACCCCTATCGCATTGATGCTTCAAATGTTTGCGCAAAAGGGGAACTCCCAATTTTGCGAACTCTTAAATTTCTACGAGGATCAGGGGAAGCCTCTCGACATTTCAACCGTCGCTTTTTATAAGGCCCGAATGAACTATAATCCCAAAGCCATCCGGTTGATGATGACTGACTACATGTCCATGATTTATGAAGAGAACGATGACCAATTGGTCAAGCTGAACGGATACATTGTGACTGCGATAGACGGTTCTGACATCATCCTGCCCTCCACGGAGGAAAACGCCAAGAAATACGGTGTGGTTCCTAACCCCAAGGCATCTGCCACTCCGGTGATGGCCTCCGTCTCCCTCC
>NZ_JBAWAZ010000248.1:0-1970 GCF_049589555.1 Trichococcus sp. | reverse complement strand
GAAGAAGTTAGCGATATCTACGACTACATCGTCGCACTGCGCCGCCATTTCCACCGGCATCCGGAGCCGAGCCTGAAGGAATTCGAAACGATCCAACGCATCAGGGAAGAAGTCGAAGAAATCGGAGTGCCTTACATAAATGTCGGCGAGACCGGCATCTTGGCCACCTTGACAGGCGGAAAAGGAGCGGGCAAGACCATTCTGCTGCGCGCCGATATCGATGCACTGCCACTACCGGATGAGACCGGCAAACCCTACGCTTCCGTCAACCCCGGTTTCAACCATGCCTGCGGGCACGACGGGCATACCGCTTCCCTGTTGGGCGCGCTTAAAATCCTGAAGGAACATCAGGATGAGTTCTCTGGTACGATCCAGTTCGCCTTCCAACCGGCGGAAGAAATCGGCGGCGGAGCACGCCAATTCGTGCGCGGCGGCTATATCGACGGCATCGACCATGTCTTCGGCATCCATCTGCAATCAGGCACGCAAGTGGGCAAAATCGTCGCTACACCAGGCCCTTCCAACGCGTCCTGCGACATCTTCAAAATCAAAGTTTCCGGCAAGAGCGGGCATGTCTCGCGTCCGGACCTGGGGCGTGATGCTTTGGTCAGCGCAGCCGCCATCGTCACGGAGCTCCAGACCATCGTTTCCCGTGAAGTGAAACCGACAGATGAAGTCGTCGTCGGCATCGGGGTATTGCGTGCGGGAACGAACTACAACATCATCGCCAACGAAGCCGAAATCGAAGGAACTGTTCGGACCTTCAGCCATGAAGTCCGTGCCCAGGTGTTGGAGGCTGTGGAAAGGATCGCCCGTAATGTTTCGGATGCGCACCGCACCACCATCGAATTCTCCAACTACGATGCCGCGGCACCGCTGATCAATGACATCCAGGCCGCTAACCATGCCATCAAGGTCGCCTCGGACATCGTCGGATTGGAGAACGTAATCACCGATAGCCCGAAAAGCATGGGCGCAGACGACTTTGCGGATTACTTGGCGGTCGCACCCGGAGTCTACTGTTTCATCGGGACGCAAAGCAGTGAAGAGACAGCCTACGGACATCATCACGAGAAATTCGACATCGATGAAAAAGGTCTGGCTATTGCGACGGAACTGCATGTTTCTTATGCGCTATCCTATTTGAAAGAGCCGTTTTAATGCACAAAAACGCGTCGCTCTCTATTGGACTGATCCAAGAGAGCGACGCGTTTTTTATCTTTTCGTTTATACATGCTTAGCTTGTGCGTATCATATTCAACTGTGGTTTTTTTACTCATCAATTACGTTACGGATGTCACAACGAACCCTTTTACCAGTACTCAGTACAACTTAAATCCATAAAATAATTTCTTTTATGTTTGAAAATATATAGCGCTTTTCTTTTCCCGGGAAACAACCGGCAGACAGTTTTACGAAAGTTCATACAATACCAGTACTCAGTGCTTATACCAACTGGAATAGGTGAGCCAAGAAGCTAGTAATCATACATGTTGCAATCCCCATCACGGTTGGTACTAAGAAGGATATCCATGTCCATCTACTACTTTTAGTTTCTTTATAGATTGTGAATAATGTTGTAGAACATGGCCAATGGTAAATCGTAAACAGAATCATATTAGCCGCTGTTAACCACGTCCAACCGTTATCTAAAAGAAGATGCTTAAATTGATCTAATGACTCGAATTCGAAGAGCGTTGATTTACTCAAGTACCCCATAACCATAATCGGAATGACAATTTCGTTAGCAGGAAACCCTAAAATAAAGGCCATCAAAATGGTTCCATCCAAGCCCATTGAACGAGCAAATGGATCAATCGCGTTTGTTACCCAAGTTAATACACTGTAGTCACCAATCATGATGTTAGCCATCATCCAAATAACTAATCCAGCTGGTGCCGCTACAATGATTGCACGCCATAAAACAAACAAGGTTCTATCAGAAATAGAGCGAACGATAACCGAGCCAA
>NZ_JBAWAZ010000247.1:0-1710 GCF_049589555.1 Trichococcus sp. | reverse complement strand
GGAAAGGGACATGCAATTCGGCATCTGGTTTGAACCGGAAATGATCTCTCCAAATAGCGATCTGATCCAGAACCATCCGGATTGGGTCATGCGTACCGCGGAATACGAACCGCTGCTAGGAAGGAGCCAGTACATGCTGGACCTTACGAACGCAGAGGTCCAGACATTCATTATCGACCTCCTGACGCGAAGCATCAAAGATTTCGGTATCAGCTATATCAAATGGGACATGAACCGCCATATAACGGACCCGGCTTCTAACTTATCGAATCAAGCTCATGCGAACGAGTACTCGCACCGCTACATGATGGGGCTTTACCGCATACTCAATACGATCACGACACTTTTCCCTGAAGTCCTTTTTGAGAATTGCTCAAGCGGCGGCGGGAGATTAGATCCGGGGATGTTGTACTTCATGCCTCAAACTTGGGCCAGCGATAACACCGATGGATTGGACAGACAGCGGATCCAATACGGCGCTTCTTACCTGTTTCCCCCTTATTCTTTGACTGGTCATGTTTCATCCGTTCCGAATCATCAAACGGGTCGCGTGACAGATTTCGAAACGAGGAAGCATCTCGCTTCCTCCACGAATATGGGATATGAGATGGATATCATGCAACTCAGCGACCACGAGAAGGCTGTCATCAAAGCCCACGTCGAAGGATACAAGGAGGATCGGGACTTCTTGATGACAAGCGAATTTTATCGATTGGAATCACCCTTCGACACCAACCACTGCACCTGGATGTTCACTGATGAGGCGAGGAATAAAATCATTATTTACCTCTTCCGCAATACATATGACGTATCAGAGTTGTCTTTGCTGATTAAAATTCCCTTTATTGACCTGAAAGCAAACTACGTCGAGGTCAACAGCCGGAAGCAGTATTCCGGCTCAGAACTCGCTAATTGCGGTATTGCATTGGAGAACCCGATCGGAGATCACTTAGCTTTGAGATTGGATTTCGAAAAGTGTTAATCCTGATTAACCTCGTATAACCAGGCCGAACAAACCAAAATAACCTCCACGGAAAGCAGCGATGCTTACTCCTTGGAGGTTATTTCTATTTTTACATTTCAAGACTAATTAGTTATGTCCAATCAAAGGGATGGCACTGCCATCTCCTCATCTGCGTTCAGCAACAATTGGTATAATGCCCCCAACAGGTTCGCATCATTCAGGAAGCGGCAGCTGTCGATTTCAACTTCCGTCAAAGTGTTCGCCACAAAAGGCAGACCTGCGCGGATAGCGCGGTATTGTTTGCGGATTTCTTCGGCAACGATCGGTTGGGCGCTGATCCCGCCGCCGATGACGATCTTTTCGAGGTCAAGGATGGCTTGGACATTGCAGATCATGTAGGCGATTTCTCTGGCGAAGGCTTCAAAAATCGGATAGACGCTCGGGTCTTTTTGATTGATCGCTTCGAAGGCAGCTGCGCCATCCTTCGTGTCCTCGGTCCCCAGTTCCAGGTTCACCTTCTTGACGAGTCCAACAGCCGAACCGGTCATGCCGTACATATCTTCAAAGGATGGCTTGCCGGATTGCTTCATCATGAAGCTCAATTCGCCGGCCTGGAAATGCTTGCCCTGATAGAGTTTGCCGTCAAGGATCAGCCCGCCGCCGATGCCGGTTCCGAGCACAAGCGCCAAACCGTTTTCGATGCCATTGAGGTTACCGAGCCAAAGCTCCGACAAGGCAGCAGCCTT
>NZ_JBAWAZ010000246.1:0-4925 GCF_049589555.1 Trichococcus sp. | reverse complement strand
TCACGAATGCAACCGATTCTGAAAACAGATATGACGTCTCAAGAGAGATTCGAACTCCCGACCGTTCGCTTAGAAGGCGAATGCTCTATCCGGCTGAGCGATTGAGACAGAATTAATATTCGGCAAGACAAGATTGGATCCGTTTCAAACCGGTGTCACAAGAAATGATTATACAGCAAACCGTTTAAATTGTCACCATGATTTTGACTTTTTTTCAAAAAATGTTTCACCCTCACAATAAACGGACATTTATATCGTGTTTTCCATCTGTAGACTGGTCCACAAGGCCGTCATGAGAAAAAAAACGTCGCATCCGCTTCTTCACGAATGCAACCGATTCTGAAAACAGATATGACGTCTCAAGAGAGATTCGAACTCCCGACCGTTCGCTTAGAAGGCGAATGCTCTATCCGGCTGAGCTATTGAGACAAAATTTTGAGCCGTCTGAATGACTCACAACATTTAATAGTATAGGCGGAAACCAGCTTAAAGTCAACACTTTTTCGTGGGAAGGTTTTGATGGTTGACATTTTTTGGAGTTCCTTAGTTCCAAAAGTGTGATTTCCGGGCTGAATGTGCGTGTTATTCAGCCCGGAACCACAAATTATTGTGCGAAGAACGTATCTTTCACTGCTGCTGTTACTGCCAATTTGACGTGTTCGTAGGTCAGTCCGCCCTGCACGTAGAGCAAATAAGGCGGTCGTATCGGACCATCTGCCGTCAATTCCAAGCTTGCGCCTTGAATGAAGGTTCCGGCTGCCATGATGACATCATCCTCGTAACCGGGCATGTAAGCCGGAATCGGTTTGACAGCTGCGTTCACGGGGGAATATTTCTGTATCGTCTGAGCAAAAGCGATCATAGCTTCCTTGCTCGGCAACGCGACCATTTGGATCAGATCAGTCCGCGGGCTGTCCCAAGCAGGGGTGGATAGTACACCGCACTCTTCCAAGAGTCCAGCAGTAAAGACAGCACCCTTCACCGCTTCACCGACAACATGGGGCGCCAAGAACAACCCCTGGTACATTTCCAGAAGGCTATATAGGGAGGCTCCTGCTTCACGCCCGATCCCCGGAGTCGTCAACCGGTATGCGCACCGTTCGATCAGGTCTTCCCTGCCGGCGAGGTAACCGCCCATTTTTACGATGCCGCCACCCGGGTTTTTGATGAGAGAGCCGGCAATCAAATCGGCTCCAACTTCGATCGGCTCCAGCGTTTCGACAAATTCTCCATAGCAATTGTCGACAAAAAAGACGGCTTCTGGCCCCACATGCGGCCGGATCGCCGCAATCATCTCTTTTATTTCATTTATCGTAAAGGAGGGTCTGGCAGCATAGCCGCGGGAGCGTTGAATCGCAATCATTTTTGTTTTGGGGCTGACTTTCTCAAGAACCGTCGGAACATCAACTTTGCCGTCTGCACACAGATCGATATGTTGATAAGCGATATTGTATTCTTTTAAAGAGCCGATCCCATTACCGGTCAGACCGACAATATCCAAAAGGGTATCGTATGGCGTTCCGGTCACGTACATCAATTCATCCCCGGGACGCAGCACTCCGAAGAGCGCAGTCGAGATCGCGTGTGTTCCGGAAATGATTTGCGGCCTGACCAAAGCTGCTTCAGCCTGAAAAACCTCCGCATAGACTTTTTCCAGCGTATCGCGGCCGTCGTCATCATAGCCATAGCCCGTGCTTGGGTTAAAGTGGTAATCGCTGACGCGGTGCTTCCGGAAAGCTTCAAGCACCTTGCCTTGATTAAATAAAGCCTTTTCCTGTATCCCTTTAAAAACGGGCTGGATTTTATTGTCGACTTTTTCGACTAACCCGGCCAGCCTTGCTTCTTTATTCGTCGCTTGCATCCGTTGCTTTGTCCCCTAACCATTTTGAATTGCTTTTAGCGTACCCTCTTAAGCGGTATGCGTTTGTTTCTTCTATATATTCGATGGATTCCACAAAGGTCTCTTGCTGCATTTTATTCATCGTGCGGGCTTCAGGGCCGCTAGCATCAAGGTCTTTTGTATAAGGAACCAACATTTTTGCGATTTCATCCCAGAGGAAGTCCTTCAATCGGTTGATGTCGTCATCATCTAGTGCTGAAATGACGATATTCGGAAAGAGGCGTGGCTGGAAATCCGGACCGGCAAGATCCCGTTTGTTATAGATCGTCAACATAGGTGTCTTATCCATATCCAAATCCTTCAATAGATCCAATACAGTTTTTTCATGTTCATCGATGAAGGAAGTTGATGCATCGACCACGTGCAAAAATACATCCATGTTGCGGCTCTCTTCCAATGTTGAATGGAAAGCATGGATCAACTGTGTCGGAAGATCCTGGATGAAGCCTACGGTATCGGTTATGGTAGCCTGGAATTGATTCGGCAACGTCAGTTTTCTTGTCAAAGGATCCAGAGTCGCGAACAGCTTGTCCTCTTCCAACGTTGCTGCGTCGGTCAAACGATTGATGACCGTTGATTTCCCTGCATTCGTGTAACCGATCAAACCGATCTGGAAGACTTCGCTGGCATGACGTTTTTCTCTTGCCCTTTGGCGGTGCAACTCTGTTTCTTCCAATGTCTTCTTGATTTCCTGCATCTGGCTGTGGATGTGTCTGCGATCGGTCTCGAGTTTTGTCTCACCTGGTCCTCTTGTTCCGATTCCCCCGCCCAGACGGGATAAATTGATGCCTTGGCCCATCAAACGCGGCAAGAGATAGCTCAACTGCGCTAAGGCTACCTGAAGTTTCCCTTCTTTACTGCGGGCGCGCATCGCAAAGATGTCCAATATCAGTTGCACGCGGTCGATGACTTTGCAGTCGACGGTCTCTTGGATGTTGCGTACCTGTTTAGAAGAAAGTTCTTGCTGGAAAATGACGGTATCCGCCTCCAGCTCTGCACACAAATTCACCAGTTCTTCCACTTTGCCTTTGCCGATGACGGTGCGGGAATCTTTGCGGTCCCTCTTTTGGGTCAATACGCCGACAACTTCCCCTAACGCGGTTTCGGTCAATTCCGCCAGTTCTCTCAGTTGATATTCAAAGGCTTCATCTGTTTGATTCGTCTGAACATTCACCAAAATAACTTTTTCTTTCGTATTTTCCATAAAATTTCCAACTTTCTTTTTTCGTTCATACTCATCTATTAGGCTAAGAACGAGTCGACTAAATCTTCGATTTTCTGCATCTCTTGATCGTTCTGAACCAGATCAAACCAATGGATGCCGCTCATTCTGTTCCGGAACCAGGTCAACTGCCTTTTGGCATAGCGCCTTGAATTTTGCTTCAGCAGTTCTGTGGCCTCTTCAAATGTGACCTCACCATTGAAATAAGCGAACCATTCTTTGTATCCGATGCCTCTTGTCGCTTGCGTCTTGGCAGGCAATTGCCTGTCAAAGAGGGCTTTTGCTTCCTCAACCAGTCCGCCTGCGACCATCAGATCAACGCGCCGGTTGATGCGTTCGTAAAGAATGCTTCGCTCGGTATCAAGCCCGATCAGCAGTGCGTCATAATGAGGATCTGCTTCCCGATCAGCCTGATCCGAGAAGCGTTTTCCGCTGAAGTGGATCACTTCCAAAGCGCGGATGACCCTTCTGCTGTTGTTCGGGTGGATCTGTTCAGCCGCTTTGGGATCCTGCTCCTGCAATTGCTTCCATACATGCATGGCATCGGTCCGTTCCAGTTCAGCTTCCAATTGTTTCCGGTAGTGAGGATCTTCGGCAGCCACCCCACCGAACTGCATATCGAACAAAAGTCCTTCTATATAAAGGCCCGAACCTCCGACCACAATCGGAAGCTTGCCTCTTGCGATGATCGCCTCGATGGCTAGTCTTGCGTCCCTTTTGAAGTCGGACGCAGTGTAATCCTGCTCAATCGGAACGATATCCAACAGATGATGCGGGATGCCTTCTGCTTCTTCCTCGGTCACCTTCGCGGTCCCGATGTCCAAGCCTTTGTATACCTGCATGGAATCCCCGTTGATGATTTCGCCGTTGTATTTTTTTGCCAGTCGGATGCTCAGTGCGGTTTTTCCGACTGCTGTAGGGCCGACAATGACCATGATTTTAGATAACTTTCCTTTTGTTGTTTCAGACACCCTGAATCACCTTTCTCATTTGCAGTGCGCGTTCCGGATAATCAGTGATCATCGAATCGATATTTTTGCGCAGACAGACTTGCATTTCGACCTTTCGATTCACCGTCCAAACGCGAAGCGGGATCTTGGATTGTTCGAAAGGCGGTAGACTGCGCAGAATCGAGAACTTCGGATGCCAACCCTCTACAAGGATACCTTCACCCAGCTCCATTTGCTGCTTCCCTTTCTTGCTGAAAAGCAGAGCAATTTTAGAGTCCTGGCGCAATGCCTTGATTTTTTTCAAGGTTTCATAATGAAAACTGGAGTAGATGACCGAAAAACGGTCGAGGTAAGGCTCTGCCAAAGCAAGCACCTTTTCTTCGATAGCGGGATATTGGAACACATCCGTCTTCAATTCAACATTAAGGACGCCTGTAAAATGATTCTCCGCCAAAAGGTCCAACACCTCTTGGAGTGTCGGGATGCGGGCGTCGCTGTATTTCGGATCGAACCAGCTGCCGGCATCCAATTTTTTCAATTGTTCCAGCGTCATCTCTTTGACATAGCCTTTTCCGGATGTCGTGCGGTCCACGGTCTCGTCATGGATGACCACGACCTCACCATCTTTAGTCAGATGGACGTCCAATTCAATGCCGTCGCTTGCAACTTTCAGCGCTTCCTGAAAAGCTTCCAGCGTATTTTCTGGTCGGGTTCCACGACTGCCCCTATGCGCGATGATTTTAGTGTATGCCAATCTCCCCAATCCTTCCGGTCTGCTCCTCTGCGCAGTTTTTCATTCAAGCTTTGTTTTTTTCGGTATCGGCCAACTGCAGCAATTCTTTTGCGTGGGCCA
>NZ_JBAWAZ010000245.1:0-11252 GCF_049589555.1 Trichococcus sp. | reverse complement strand
CGTGAATACCTTCCCCTTCCAAGTGAAGAACAAGAAGCGTACGCTGTTCCGTTCAGTGACCAGCCAAAGCAGGACCGCAATGAACCAATCGCGCCTTACCTGTCCGGCGAACCAAAAAATCCGGCGGCCCATGAAGAACCGATCATGAAAACCGTCCAGAAAGTCGAAGCGGAGGCAGTGAAGGGACCGGCGAGCAAGCGGCCTTTCCCGGAGCTGCACTTTTTCGGCCAGATGCACGGCACATACCTGTTCGCGCAGAATGAAAATGGCCTCTATATCATCGATCAGCATGCTGCCCAGGAACGCATCAAATATGAATACTACCGTGAGGAAATCGGCAAGGTTTCCACCGATCTCCAAGGATTGCTGATACCGATCATGCTGGATTATCCGGCGAATGAATTCCAGTTGATCCAGGAAAATCGGGATGTGCTGGAATCGATGGGCCTGTTCCTCGAACCATTCGGCCAGAACAGTTTCATCGTCGAAAAGCATCCTGCCTGGTTCACTCCGGGTGAAGAGGAAGACATTCTGAAGGAACTGGTGGAGATGTTTTTGGCTGAAGGCGATATCTCAGTAAAAAAACTTCGGGAAGCGACGGCCATCATGATGAGCTGCAAGCGCTCGATCAAGGCGAATCATTTCCTCAGCGACAAAGAAGCGCGCCAACTGTTGGCCGATCTTGCTGAAACGGATAATCCCTACAATTGCCCGCACGGCAGGCCGGTGCTGATCCAGTTCTCCAACCAGGATATGGAGAAGATGTTCAAGCGGATCCAGGACCCGCACTGAAAGCTTATCATTTCTTATTTCTGCTTATTTATTGTAAAATCAGGATAGTTAAATAACAGATAGGAGTGGGAAAAATGGTGCAAATCAATGACATTTCCGAAATGATGGGCGAACTGAACAAAGAAAGTTCGATTCAGGCTTTGGGCAGCAAAACGGGCGTTGATGCAAGCATTCTGCCGAAATTGGCTGTCGTTGCAATTCCTTTGATCCTTCGGGCATTAAGCAAAAACGCAGAGTCAAAAGCAGGGAAAGATTCCTTATCAGATGCATTGGAAAAACATAAAGGTCAGACCAAAGACGTATCCTCGATCGAAGACGTGGTCAAGAAAGCCGATACGGATGATGGCGATAAAATATTGGATCATGCCTTCGGGGACAAGGATAAAGTCGTGGATCAGATTGCTGCCCAAACAGGCATCAGCAAATCCGAGGTTGCCAAAGTTTTGGCTTCCATGGCACCGATGATCCTGGGCATGCTGGCGGACAAAAAGGATGCTGATGGCTTGGATTCCGACGGTGTGGCCAAACAGACCGACATCTTCTCCAAACAAGCTGAAGAAGCAGCCACGAAAAATTTCGACATCACTGATCTCTTCCCTAAGCAATCCGGAACGACGACGCCAGCTGCAACGGGCGGATTGGGCGGCATTCTGGGAAGCATTTTGGGGAATCTATTCTGATCCAAACCTGAAGAAGCGTGAGCGAAGCAGAACAAGACTTTTTTGTTCTGCTTTTTTGCATTTTTTGATATACTGGAGCAATGAAAAGAAAGGGGTCTGATATCACGATGGACAATAAAGAGGAACAATTGAAGCGCTTGACGCCTTTACAATATGAAGTGACACAGAACGAAGCTACGGAAAGACCTTTTTCCGGCGAATACGATGATTTTTACGAGAAGGGCATCTATGTGGATGTCGTGAGCGGAGAGCCTTTATTCAGTTCTGCTGACAAGTACGATGCAGGCTGCGGGTGGCCTTCTTTTGCAAAACCGATTTCCACTCTGAAGGAGCTGGTAGACCGCAAGTTGATGCGCAAACGCACGGAAGTCCGCAGCTCTCAAGCCGACTCCCACCTGGGGCATGTTTTTGAGGACGGCCCAGCAGAGTTGGGCGGCTTGCGCTATTGCATCAATTCGGCAGCCATGCGCTTTGTCCCTTACGATCGATTGGATGCGGAAGGTTACTCTGAATACAAACAATTATTCGAATAAGCAGCAAAGGAAAGTCCCACGGCTACCGGTCCTGGGATTTTTTCTTGCTTGCACCTGCCAAACGAACGTTCCCGCAGAGAAGATGGCGCAACGGCTGTCATTTCCGTTAAGTTTTATGTTATGATAGAAAATGAATGACAATCAGGAAATGAAGAGTAGGAGCCAAATGATGTACGAATATATAAAAGGTAAATTAGTCTATGTGGGGCCGCTCTATGTGGTGCTGGAGAACGGTGGCATCGGCTACCAATTGCAGGTTGCGAATCCTTTCCGGTTTTCCGGAAGCCTGAACCAAGAGATAACGTTTTACATCTATCAGGCTGTCCGCGAGGATGCGATCACACTGTTCGGTTTCAAGGACTACACGGAAAAGCAGCTGTACTTGAAACTGATCAGCGTCTCCGGAATCGGACCGAAAAGCGGCTTGTCGATATTGGCGAGCGATGATCACCTGGGTCTGATCCAAGCGATCGAAACGGATAATGTGGGGTATTTGGTGAAATTCCCGGGTGTAGGCAAAAAGACAGCCTCGCAGATCATCTTAGACTTGAAAGGCAAACTCGGCGATTTGCTGCCCGATACGTATTGGATGGAAGAGCATCCGGCCCACGAAACAGCTGACGCACAGTCCGCTGTGTTGACGGAGGCATTGGAGGCTTTGGCCGGTTTAGGATATTCGGACCGTGAAGTGAAGAAAATACTGCCGCTATTGGAAAAAGAAAACTATTCCAGCGCCGAAGAAGTGCTTCGTACGGCATTCAAGCTACTTTTAAAAGGGTGATATAGATGACAGCTGAAAACAGAATCGTTTCCGGAAATACGGAAGACCTAACAGAAGATTTGATCGAAAAAACATTGCGGCCGCAAATGATGGCGCAATACATCGGCCAAGACAAAGTGAAAAATGAACTAAAAGTGTATATCCAGGCCGCGAAAGCGCGTAGTGAAGCCTTGGATCACGTCTTGTTGTACGGGCCGCCCGGGTTGGGGAAAACGACACTGGCGATGGTAATCGCCAACGAATTGGATGTCCGCATCCACAGCACGAGCGGACCCGCAATCGAGCGGCCGGGTGATCTGATGGTATTGCTCAATGAACTGGAAGCGGGGGATGTCCTCTTCATTGATGAAATCCATCGCTTACCGCGGATTGTGGAAGAAGTGTTGTACTCTGCCATGGAGGATTATTATGTGGACATCATCATCGGGCAAGGTCCGACAGCCCATCCAGTCCACTTTACGCTGCCGCCGTTCACGCTGGTCGGTGCCACGACCAAAGCAGGCAGTCTTTCGGCTCCCTTGCGTGACAGGTTCGGGATCGTTTCGCGGATGGAATATTACAGCCTTGAAGATCTCCGGCAGATCGTCCATCGCTCTGCGGATGTTTTGTCCACGAAAATCGATGAGTCAGGCGCTGTCGAAATCGCCTTGAGATCCAGAGGCACCCCGCGTGTTGCCAACAGGCTGCTCCGCCGTGTGCGCGATTTCGCCCAAGTTTATCGCGATGGCCTGATCACGAAGGAAATCGCCGACAAAGCTTTGTCCATTTTGAGTGTGGACAACAAAGGGCTTGATGACTTGGATCGGCAAATATTGACGACGATGATCCGATTCTATAACGGCGGCCCCGTCGGTCTTTCGACGATCGCCGCCAACATCGGCGAAGAAATGGAAACGATAGAGGACATGTACGAACCCTATCTGCTCCAATTGGGCTTCCTGCAGCGCACCCCGCGCGGCAGGGTAGCGACCCCTATGGCATATGACCATTTGGGGATCACGTATGATACAGAAAAATAAGTGAGGTATTTTATCAATGAGGACAAGTGATTTTGATTTTTATTTGCCGGAAGAGCTGATTGCGCAGACACCGCTGCTGGATCGTTCGTCATCCCGGCTTCTTGCCCTGGACTCCAAGACTGGAGAAATCACGGACAAACATTTCACCGACATGGTGGAGGAACTTCAGGAAGGTGACGCGCTGGTGCTGAACAACACACGTGTGCTGCCTGCGCGACTGCATGGCGTCAAACCGGATACCGGTGGGCATATCGAAGTCCTGCTTTTGAACAATATCCAAGGGGATGAGTGGGAGACGCTCGTCAAACCAGGTAAACGGGTTAAAGTCGGGACTGTCATCTCTTTCGGGGATGGGCGCTTGACTGCGGAAGTGACGCAATCGTTGGATCACGGTGGCCGCATTTTGAATTTCAAATATGACGGCGTATTTCTGGAAATACTGGAATCGTTGGGCGAAATGCCTTTGCCGCCATACATCAAAGAGACGCTGGATGATCAGGAACGCTATCAGACCGTCTACGCCAAAGAAGTCGGCTCCGCAGCTGCCCCGACAGCAGGGCTCCATTTCACGGCCGAACTGCTTGAGGAAGTAGCCAATAAAGGCATCAAGATCGTCTATCTGACCTTGCATGTGGGCTTGGGGACTTTCCGTCCGGTATCGGTCGATGATATCGCCAGCCACGAAATGCATTCGGAATTCTACCAGCTGACGGACGAGGCAGCACAAACGCTGAATGAGGTCCGATCCAGTGGAGGCAAAATAGTCGCTGTGGGCACGACTTCCGTGCGGACACTGGAAACGATCGGCACGAAATTTAATGGGGAAATCAAGGCGGACAGCGGATGGACCAAAATTTTCATTTCGCCCGGCTATTCCTTCAAGGTTGTCCAAGGCATCATCACCAATTTCCATCTGCCGAAATCGACATTGGTCATGCTGGTCAGCGCTTTTGCCGGCAGAGACAGCGTCCTGTCCGCCTACGAGCACGCAGTCAAAGAAAAGTACCGATTCTTCAGCTTCGGGGATGCTATGTTCATCAAATAGAAAAAAACCTTCAGGAAATTGATCCCTGAAGGTTTTTTCGTTTTTGATGCCGTCTTTAGAACGAACTATCGGTTATTTATGGGAGGCCGTCTTCGGCATCAACGCAGAAACAAGAACTACGATCAGCGCGGTAAAGATACCCGTCATGGTTGCGATCATAAAGTCATAGCTGCCGCCTGATAAGGCGCTGCCCAGATAAACGGATACTTGCCCTAAGATAAATCCCCAAAAAATGATTGCAATATATTTCATGTCGTTTACACCTCTTCTCGAAATTAATTTTATCACTTTTTTTGGAGATGACAAGCATTACTTGTCCAACAACTTTTTCGCTTCTTGGATTAGGACGGGTACGCTATAATGATAGTATTGATTAGAAAAAGGAGGCTACAGACATGTCTTTTGTGCATTTGCAGGTCATCAGTGCCTATTCTCTTTTGCAGACGACTACCCGAATAGAGGATTTGGTCCGCAGCGCCAAGACAAAAGGTTATCAGGCCATCGCATTGACGGACCAAAATGTCCTTTATGGTCAAGTCGACTTCTTCAAACTTTGCAAAAAGTATGCTATCCAACCCATTCTGGGGATCCAACTGGATTTGCCCGGAATCATCAGTAAAGATCGCACCTTTCCTCTCGTCTTGTTGGCGAAGGATTTTGAGGGCTACAAAAAGTTGATGGCTCTGTCGACGATCAGGAATCAGGACGCTTCGGATAAGGAATTACTTTCCCTTTTGGAGGATGATTCAAACCGCATCATCGCGATCACGCCGGGAGAAAAAGGCGAGATCGAAAGCTTTTTGAACGGAAATGATCAGGAAAATGCCAAGGCAGCCAGTTTGGCATGGAAAAAAATCTTCACCCACGGCAATTTTTATTTAGGCGTTCAGCTCCACGAGAAAATGAAACCGATCATCCCGAGGCTGATGCTTATATCACAGGAGACAAACATTCCGACTACGGCTATGCATGACGTCAGATATCTGGAGCCGAGCGACAATTTCAGTTGCCGTGTCCTGAAGGCGATCGAAGCGAACGAAAAAGTAGATCTGCAATCGGAATCTTTGGATGGCACGTATTACTTGCCATCCTGCGGAGAAATCGAAAGGAAATTCCGGGAAGCCGATTTGGTCAAGTCGGCTGAAACGACCCAGAAAATTGCGGACGAAATCCAAATCGACTTGCCTCTGCATCAGTCGCTGTTGCCGCGCTACCCACTGCCTGCCGGGACGACACCGCAGGCATACCTCAGGAGACTCTGCGAAGAAGGGTTGCGTCAGCGGGTCGCTACTCCCGAAGCAGAATATGAAAAACGCTTGGCATACGAATTGGAAGTCATCCATGAAATGGGCTTCGATGATTACTTCCTTATCGTTTGGGATGTGATGGCATATGCCCGAAAAGCGAAGATCATGCCGGGAGCCGGCCGGGGATCTGCCGCCGGTTCGCTTGTGTCATATGTCTTGCGCATCACCCATGTCGATCCCATCAAATACAATCTGTTGTTTGAGCGGTTTTTGAACAAAGAACGCTACAACATGCCGGATATCGATTTGGATTTCCCGGATAACCGAAGGGACGACATTCTGCATTATGTCAGAGACAAATACGGTTCGGACCACGTCGCCCAGATAGCCACATTTGGGACGCTTGCGGCTAAAATGTCCTTGCGTGATACTGCACGGGTATTCGGACTCACGGTTGCGGAGGCTCAAGCTTGGTCAAATGCGATCCCGAATCAATTAGGCATCAGTCTGGCGGAGGCAAAGCAGAAATCGAAAGAACTGCAGAATCTGATCAGCGCGACGGATGTGAATCGACTTTTGTATGAGACTGCCGAAAAAATCGAAGGCGTCCCGCGGCATGTTTCCACTCATGCGGCAGGTGTCGTCATCAGTGACAATCCGTTAAGGGAGATAGTGCCCTTGCAGAAGAAAAATAGCGATCTATATCTGACGCAGTACACGATGGGCAACATCGAAGAAATCGGCCTGCTCAAAATGGACTTCTTGGGGCTGAAAAATCTGACGATACTGAACGATGCAGTGCAGTTGGCCAGCGATGCGCACAAAGAAAGCATCAACATCTGGGAAATACCGATGGATGATGATCGGACCCTCGATATATTCCGAAAAGCGGATACGAACGGGGTGTTCCAGTTTGAATCCCCCGGCATAAAAAATGTGTTGCGCAAGCTCGGGCCGGAATCAATCGAAGATGTCGCCGCAGTCAATGCACTTTATCGACCGGGTCCGATGGAACAGATTGACCTCTTCATTTCGCGGAAAAAAGGGTTGGCCAAAATCGATTATCTCCATCCCGATCTGAAATCGATCCTCGAGGTAACCTACGGGGTAATGGTCTATCAGGAACAAGTCATGCAGGTGGCTTCCCGGATGGCTGGCTTCAGTTTGGGCGAAGCGGATATCCTCAGAAGAGCGATAGGCAAAAAGCAAAAATCAGCCATTGATGAAGAAAGAAAACACTTTATTGAAGGTTCGCTTCAACAAGGCTATTCCGAGCAAACAGCCGAGCAAGTCTATGACTACATCGAGCGGTTCGCCAATTATGGGTTCAACCGTTCGCATTCGGTCGCCTATTCTTTCATAGCCTACCAACTCGCCTACATGAAGGCGCACTTCCCGGAAGCATTTTTTGCCGCTTTGCTGAATTCCGTCAATCAACATTCGGATAAGATGAAGGAATACTTCATCGAACTAAAAAGGCGTAACATCGCTGTTTCCTATCCGGACATCAACACAAGCAACTGGAAATTTGCGCTGCATCAACAGATGATCCAATTCGGCTTGGGCGGGATCAAAGGCCTCAGACGCGATTTCATCCAGGAAATCATCAAAGAACGCCAAGGTCATGGGCACTACAAAGATTTCGTTCAATTCTTGAGAAGGATCCATCCGAAGTGGCTGAAGAACGAAAACATCACACCACTCATCTATAGTGGGGCATTCGACAGTTTCGGGCATTCGCGCGCAACGCTGCTTGACTCGCTGCCGGGTATGCTGAACAGCATCGATTACAGCGGAAATAACATCGATCTCTTTTCGATACTGGAACCGAAATATGTTGAAACGCAGGAACTGCCCTTGTTGGAATTGCTGGATTTGGAGGAAGCTGCACTCGGACATTCATTGAAGGGCCATCCGATTGACCAATTCGGCCAATTGTACAACAACGGGACAGTTGTGTACGTCACCGAGCTGGCTTACGACAAAAAAATGCGCACGATGGGATTGATCAAAGACATCCGAAGAATCCAGACGAAGAAGGGCGATCCGATGGCTTTCGCAAACCTGACGGACAGTACCGGGGAAATCAGCATCACGATTTTCCCCGAGTACTACATCCGATTCATGAAATTGCTGAAGGCAAACCAGTTGCTTGTCGTTGAAGGCAAGCTGGAGCGGTCGAAACAAGCAGACAAAACGAATTTTTTGGTTACACACATCTGGGATGCCGAAGCCTATCAGGAAATGCTGGGTCAAAAAAAGGAGAATGTCTTCATCCGTTTGACAGCGGAAAACAACACGCCTGAATTGTTCGGAAAAATGTACCAGATACTGAACAAGCAACCGGGGGATCATCCTGTCATCCTTTACAACGAAGCCACAAAACAAACAATGCGCTTGACGGCTGAAAACTGGGTAACCATTTCGGCCGATCTGCTTGAATCGCTGCAGGCCATTTTTGGGAGCGGAAATGTTGCTGTCAAATGAAAGTGAAAAGTTGATATCCGTATACTGTTTTCATAAAAGCAAAAGCTGCCAGACATGTTCTGTCGTTTTGGTTGATCCTGTCTGTCTCGGATTCGTTGGAGTCGGACGGTAGTAATAACAATTTGTCCGAATGTGGCGATATTCCGGACAATAAGCCATTGTTTTTCATTGTTTCCTTTTTAACAATCAAAAAAACGTGAAATTAAAAGACATTTTCATAAAAAGATGATAAGATAGTGAAGGACAAATTCAAAAAATATTTAATGCACAGTTTTTTTTGGAAATTGAGAGTTTTTAACTTTATTGATGAGGTGAAGTCTAATGAAACGTATTGCAGTTTTGACAAGTGGTGGAGATGCACCAGGAATGAATGCCGCCATTCGCGCAGTTGTGCGCAAAGGCATTTATGACGGTTTGGAAGTATATGGCATCAATTATGGCTATGCAGGTATGGTAGCCGGAGATTTCCGTCGTCTGACCATTGATGATGTCGGAGACACAATCAGCCGTGGGGGCACAATTTTATATTCTGCCCGCTATCCGGAGTTCGCAAAACTCGAAGGACAGCTTAAAGGGATCGAGCAGTTGAAGAAATTCGGCATCGATGGCCTGATCGTAATTGGGGGGGATGGATCCTACCGTGGAGGAGCAGCGCTTACTAAGTTAGGCTTCCCGACAATCGGTATCCCAGGAACAATCGATAACGATATTCCAGGAACGGATTACACGCTTGGTTTTGATACTGCGATCAATACAGTATTGGAATCTGTGGACAAAATCAGAGATACGGCTACAAGCCATATCCGTACATTCGTTGTTGAAGTAATGGGCAGAAATGCCGGCGACATCGCTTTATGGACTGGTATCGGAAGTGGCGCGGAATCCATCGTCATTCCCGAAAAAGAATTTACAATGGAAGAAGTAGTTGCTGAAATCCAGGAAGGCAGAGCGCGCGGCAAAAAACATACGATCATCATGTTGGCTGAAGGCGTAATGTCAGGTAATGAATTTGCAGAGAAACTTTCCAAATTTGAAGAATTCCATACACGTGTCACTGTTTTGGGCCACGTGCAACGCGGCGGATCCCCATCAGCGAAGGACCGCGTATTGGGAAGCATCTTCGGTTACAATGCCGTTAAAATGTTGGAAGAAGGCAGAGGCGGAATCTGTGTAGGCGTCAAGGGCGATGAAGTTGTGTTCAACGATATCATCGACACACTTGAGAACCAAAAACACTTGCCGTTATTGTCGCTTTACCAAATCAACAAAGAAATTTCTTTCTAACGAAAAGTTGACTTACGTTTTACAAAATATAAAATGAGGTGCTTATTTTCTATGAAAAAGACAAAAATTGTATGTACGATCGGGCCTGCCAGTGAATCTGTAGAAACACTCGTTAAATTGATGAACGCAGGCATGAACGTTGCCCGCTTGAACTTCTCGCACGGAGACTTTGAAGAACATGGCGCTCGTATCGTCAACATCCGCGAAGCATCAAAAATCACAGGCAAAATGTGCGCTATCCTTTTGGATACAAAAGGGCCTGAAATCCGTACAAACAACATGAAGGACGGCATCGTGTCGTTGATCACCGGCGAAACAGTAAGAATCTCCATGACAGAAGTTGAGGGTACGAAAGATAAATTCTCTATCACTTACCCAGAGTTGATCAACGATGTTGTTGTCGGAAACCACATCCTATTGGATGATGGCTTGATTGACCTTGAAGTTATTGAACTTGACAAAGAAAACAATGAAATTGTTACTTTGATCAAAAACTCAGGCATCCTGAAAAACAAAAAAGGTGTCAATCTTCCCGGTATCAAAACAAACTTCCCTGGTCTGACACAAAAAGATGCTGACGATATCATCTTCGGTATCGAAAACGATGTCGATTTCATCGCAGCAAGCTTCGTGCGTCGTGCAAGTGATGTATTGGCTATCACTGAAATCTTGGAAAAACATAACGCAACCCACATCCAAATCATCCCTAAAATCGAAAACCAAGAAGGTCTTGATAACATCGATGAAATCTTGAAAGTTTCTCAAGGTTTGATGGTTGCCCGTGGTGACTTAGGAGTAGAAATCCCTACGGAAGAAGTTCCTATTGCACAAAAAATGTTGATCAAAAAATGTAACGCTTTAGGCAAACCAGTCATCACAGCAACTCAAATGCTGGATTCTATGCAACGCAACCCACGTCCTACACGTGCTGAAGCAGGAGACGTTGCCAACGCTATCTTCGACGGAACAGATGCAGTTATGCTATCCGGAGAAACAGCTGCTGGTGATTACCCGGTTGAAGCTGTTACGACAATGGCTACAATCGCTATCCGCACAGAAGAAGCGATCGTTGGACAAGATGCATTTGCTTTGAAAGCATACAGCAACACGGATATGGCTGAAGCTATCGGCCAAGCAGTTGGACATACAGCACTCAACTTGAACATCCAAACAATCGTTGCTGCAACTGAATCAGGACATACAGCGCGCATGATTTCCAAATACCGTCCAAAATCACATATCGTGGCGGTTACTTTCTCGGAACGTCAAAGACGTGGATTGGCACTTTCATGGGGTGTGTATCCGTTCGTAACCGAAAAACCGGATTCAACTGATGAAATGATGGAATTGGCAACTAAAGTAGCTAAAGAGCAAAACTTTGCTA
>NZ_JBAWAZ010000244.1:0-3453 GCF_049589555.1 Trichococcus sp. | reverse complement strand
GCAGATCCCGATCGATGAATATTTACGAAGATGTGTTGAACAAATCGAACGCTGGGAAACTCAAAGAGACGAGATCGTCAATGACGGTTCGCTGGAACACACAAGAAGCCGCGAATATGCCTCTTATATTATGGATACGATTACAACCGGAACGCCGACTGTGATTGCCGGGAATGTTTTGAATAAGGGTCTGATTACGAACTTGCCGGAAAATTGCTGTGTGGAAGTTCCGTGTTTGGTGGACAAGAATGGCGTTCAACCTACCTATGTGGGTGACCTTCCTACGCAACTGGCCGCATTGGACCGGACAAACATCAATGTTCAGGAATTGACGGTTGAAGCCGCAATGACACTTGAAAAAGACAAAATCTATCAAGCGGCATTGATGGATCCGCATGCGAACTCGGAACTATCCATTTCAGAAATAAAAGAAATGGTGGACGAATTGATCGCTGCCCATGGCGATTATCTACCGACTTATAAATGAGAAAAGACGAGTGAGCGCGCACAATCGGCTCCGTCTTACTATACAACACACCAGATATCTTGAAATACAAAAAAACGAAATGAGGAGCCTGTGGGTGCTCTTCATTTCGTTTTTTGTTTGTTTTCAATTGGTCATACCACGTGATGAATATTGCGCCATGATGTAGGCGTCATTTGATATTTATGTTTAAAAGACTTTGAAAAATGGAGTTGATTTGTATATCCAACGTCCGCAGCTACTTCATTGATGGATAAATTAGTATCTCTTAGTAAATCAGTTGATTTAGTGAGACGGTAATCTATCAAAAACTCTTTTATGCCTTTCTGAGTAGCTGATTTAAATACACGTCCCAGATAAGTTTGATTCAGCAGACAAAAATCCGCAACATCTTTAATGGTGATATCCCTTTTATAGTTATGTTCAATAAAAAGAATGGCGTTTCTCACATAATCATCATTTCTTTGCCTTAATAAATTAGTCCGCTTGTTGGATGCGCCCTGTTCCAAAGCGTCCAATAAGGTATAAATATATGATAGAAATTGGAGTGTGGAGTGGTGATAGGACTGAGTGATTGAGAAGAGTGTATCTTTAATGACTTTTTCGTATTGTTTATTATTCAGCCTAAACACAGCGAAATCATACGTCAGTCCTGCGTTTGCAAAATATCGACTTACATGGATTCCATCCAGCTCAACCCATGCATATACCCAAGGATCATCTTTGTCAGCGATGTAGGTGCATACTTGATCTGGCGAGCAAAGGAACCCGCAATTCTCTGTGAGAGCAGCTGATATTACTTCACCTTTAGCATTTGTATACTCAAAGTGTCCTTTGCCTTGGTAAATATAGTGGAATAAATAATGATTTCTTTTGATGGGACCATAAGACTTATTTGGCTCACAACGCTCGGACCCTACTTGATAAATCTTTAAATCTACTAGTTCTTCCTGATTAAGCGTGAAAAAATTATTGTTTGGAAGCATTATGATCCCTCCTTTTTATTTATATATATCATAATACAACTTTTTAGTTGTTTTTTCTATAAATCTAATGTTAATTACATAATAAATACGCTTTTATACATAGGAATCGCTTACATAGGGGGATATACTATATTTAATAAAAGGAGGTAGGAAAAATGAATATAAAAAAAGGGTTATACAGTTTGCTGGGGACGGTGCTATTAGGGACTACTCTTGCGGCTTGTTCTGCAGCAACATCAACGAGTGAGAGTTCCGACAACCAAGGTTCACAAGCAGACTCTGATGTTGTCACAATTTCATTTTTTGATAAGAATTCAGGCTCTAAAAAATTTGATGACCGTATTGCAAAAGAAATCGAAAAAAGAACAGGGGTAAAAATAGATCTACAAAATCCGACAGGAGATTATAATTCTAAGCTTGCCTTGATGCTATCGAGCAGAGACTATCCTGATATTGTAATGCTGGATCGCACCTCTGAGCTAGTTGATAAATACATTGCTGCAGAAGCACTTATTCCTTTGAATGATTTGATTGATGAATACGGACCGAATGCAAAAGAGATGTATGGAGACATGCTGAGCAAAACAAAAAATAGTGACGGAGAAAATTATTATTTCTCCAACTGGTATGGTCCTAGCGATCAGCCTGTTGTGGGTTGGAATATGCGTTACGATTACATGGTGGAATTAGTAGGAAAAGAGAGAGCAGATAGCCCAGAACCTTTTACACAGGAAGAAATGCTGAATGTAATGCGAGCTTTTAAAGAAAAGTATGCAACAGTTGACGGTAAAGAAGGAATACCTCTTACTATTGCTGAATCTGGAACAGATCTTGTGGGAATGTTTGGATTGAAGACATATTACGAAAAAGACAATGAATTGCAACATTATTCAAAGGATCCTCGTTTCCTTCAAATGGTTACTTTTATGAATCAAATGTATCGCGAGAATCTTTTGGATAAAGAGTGGGTAACGAATAACAGTACACTCAAGAATCAAAAATTATCAGCAGGAAATGTCCTGGGCTCAGTTAGTGGTTATTGGGATCCCCAAAGCGTGAATGATGCAAACAGACAGGCTGGAAAAGAAGATGCTGTTTTTGTTGCATACAAAGTAGTTGGTGAGGGAGTAGATCCTAGCGAGACAACTTATAGTGGCCGCAGTTCTCTAGGTTGGGATGCGATCGGTATCACGGACAACTGTGAAAATCCAGAAGCAGCAACGAAGCTCATCGATTTTTTGGCAAGCAGAGAAGGTCAAAGTCTGTTGCTTTGGGGAATTGAAGGTGAAGACTATACAGTTGAAAATGGTGAATATATTCCCGCAGAAGAAACATTGAACAAGTTCATAGAAAATAGGGAAAATGCCACGAATGAAACGGGTATTACGCGCTGGACCTGGTTTGTTAATAATATGGGTCCTACGGAAAATACACCTATGCGTATAACTGACTATATTGACAGAGGTACTTTCGAATCAAAAATGGCATTTCAAAATTTACAGGATACTTACTGGGATAGCTCAATTTATGAAGACTTAACCCCAGATGTAAATACTCCTGTGGGATTAAAATGGCAAAAAATTAATGATATTTTTGAACAAGCAATGCCAAAAATGATCAATGCTGAAAATGAAGCAGACGTAAACACTCTATATGAAAAAATGCTGGATGATATGGAGAAGGCAGGCTTGAAAGAAGCAGAAGAAGCCATCACAAAAAATTATCAAGAAAGACTGGAATTGTGGCAAGAGTCTTAATATGAAAGGGTGAGGGTACTCTAAAGGGTACCTTCCCTATTTTTTATTATTCGGACCTGTATTTGTTCTTCGAAGGAATTGGGCCGTGGATTGGAGTAGGAAGGAATGGAAATAGTGAAAGAAAAAAAGAAATTTAGTTTTAAGAATGTATTGGGTCATAAAAACGATCCACTTACTCAATCTATCATGAGACAAAGATATATCTGGTTGCTGGCGACCCCTGGGA
>NZ_JBAWAZ010000243.1:0-2463 GCF_049589555.1 Trichococcus sp. | reverse complement strand
AGGTTTTGTCGGATTTGATTTGTTCTTTATCGGAATGGCGTTGCTGTTTTCGAACATGGTAAATGTCATCTTTTCCTGCATGCTGTTATTCCTCCTTCACCTTCAAATATTGGAAGAGGAGAAGTTCCTATCCAAAGCATTTGGAAAAGAATATTCAGATTATCAGAAGAAAACGAGAAGGTATTTTTGAAAGAAGCAGTTTCAAAAGCTGAGATCCAATTTGTAGCTTACAGAGGCGAACAAAAATGGACAATCTAAAAAAGAGCGATTATCTATTTACGGGATGCATGAGGAGGGATGGTTATGTCGGGCAGCAATACGTTCTCTTTGATTGCGTTATTTGCCTTGAGCGCTATGGTCGTGAACAGCATCGGCATTTGGGTCATCTATAAAAATAAGCAGTGGGTCGACCGGAACATCGAATATTTCATGTGCTTCGCGGCCGGCGTCCTGATTGCCTCGCCGCTGATCATCGCCTTTCCGGAGGCGCTAGAGAAAAATGCGGATGCCGGTTTGGCTGCCTTAGCAGGATTTATCTTCATGTTCTTCAGCAATAAATACATCAAACACAGGACGCAGCAAGCCGAGTTGGCTTTTGGTATCGTTGCCCTCGAAGGCATCGGCATCCACTCCTTTGTGGATGGCATCATCTATGCCGTCGCTTTCAGTATCAGTACAGCTACTGGCGTGATGGCAGGGATCGGTTTGATCGTGCACGAGTTTGCGGAGGGTGCGATCACCTTCTCGGCGTTGGTTAAAGCCGGGGTGAGCGGGAAAAAGGCTATCATCTATGCGTTTCTGGTTGCCGCTTTGACGACGCCACTTGGGGCTTTCATCGCTTATCCATTCGTGACCGGCCTGAATGACGCCGTTCTCGGACTTGCCCTTGGTTTTGCAGTCGGGGTTTTGATCTATGTTTCCGCAGCGCATCTGTTGCCGGAAGCTGAAGAGCACGACAAGGAGCACTCGTACTTGGCTTTCCTGTGCGGTGTCGCTTTAGCGCTATTCATTATGTTCACCGAGCGGTAATCTGAAACGAAAGGAGCAGGAATGATGGCAGTCTTCAACAATATCGCAACACAGTACGACGAATGGTATAGTCAAAAGAAAGGTGCATTCGTAGATAGAATCGAGACCGATTTGGCATTTGGCATGCTAAAACTGGAGCCGGGGATGAAGGTGCTGGATGTGGGTTGTGGTACCGGGAATTTCAGCATGAAGTTGGCTGGAATGGGGTGTGTCGTCACTGGAATCGATGTTTCCGAAGAGATGCTGAAAGTCGCCTGGGGAAAAGCGGCTGAACTGGATTTGTCCATTTCCTATCTTCAGATGGATGCGACGGAGCTGGCATTCGAAGACGGCGCATTCGATGTCGTACTCGCGATGGCTGCCGTCGAATTCATCGAGGACACAGCTCGGGCAGTAAAAGAAATGTTCCGGGTAGCAAAGGTTGGCGGACAGATTTTGATAGGGACCATCAATGCGGATAGTGATTGGGGCGATTACTATCAGGCCAAAAAATTGCAGGAAAATTCGATCTATCGCTACGCTGATTTCAAGACCATTGAGGATTTGAAGGCGTGGAATCCGGAGAAATTGGCAGAAACAGGGGCATGCCTATTCAGCCCTCCGTTTGCGGATGAGGAAGAGTTTACCATCGAGAGGGAAAAGGAGCTTTACGAAACAATTCAGGGTGGATACATATGTGCGCTATGGAGAAAGTGACTAAATACGGGCCTTCACCTCATACATCGCATTTGTGTTCACATTTTGTACGCAATACTGTTGGATTCCAGACAAAATGTAGGCGCTTAAAAATGCTATAATGAACTGGAAATATATTTCTAGGAGGTCTGTGTTTATGAAAGATGAAAATTGCGCTTATTGCATGGAAGGCGAAATGGTGTTGGCTTTCGGATATCCTTGCTGCGAATTGCCTTACAGTAAAGTCTATGTTTTTAAAGAACAAAGCCACAAAGGCCGTGTGATCGTTGCCTACAAAGACCACGTGAGCGAATTGGTGAACATCACGGATGAGGAGCGCAACGGCTACTTCGCGGATATCGCCACAGTTGCGAACGCGCTGCACAAAGCCTTCAGCCCTGAAAAAGTGAATTACGGCGCTTACGGCGATACCGGCAAACACCTGCACTTCCACTTGGTGCCAAAATACAAAGACGACGCCTTCGAATGGGGCTCGACTTTCGACATGAACCCAGGCCGCGTGACCTTGACGGACGATGCGTACGAAGCATTGGCTGAACAAATCCGCACAAACATGTAGAGCGTGATGAATCCGAATTAAAAAAGCTGGCTCCAGGCGGAGTCAGCTTTTTGCTTTACCCAAAAGAAAAGAGTCCCAATCACTTCAATAAACAAATTATCAACAAATCAGGCAGTCCAATGAGAGGGCCTTTGGATGTAAAAGGGCAGCAAGGTCTTTTCATCACCTTTGGCCGAATT
>NZ_JBAWAZ010000242.1:0-1541 GCF_049589555.1 Trichococcus sp. | reverse complement strand
AATGAAAAGTTACTATCCGGAAGGATTTCTCTGGGGCGGCGCCATCGCCGCCAACCAGGCGGAAGGTGCCTGGAACGTGGACGGAAAGGGCATGTCGGTAGCCGATGTCGCCCGTTTCAAACCAAGCATCTCGGTCGAGGACTACAAATCGCAATGGCACGTTTCCTTGGAGGACATCGCCATCGCGAAGGAGACCGATGATGTCGTTTATTATCCGAAAAGAAGAGGCATCGACTTCTTCCACCGCTATAAGGAAGACATTGCGTTGTTCGCTGAAATGGGCTTCAAGGTGCTGCGCGTTTCGATTGCCTGGACGCGGATTTTCCCTAACGGAAACGAAACGGAGCCGAACCAAAAAGGCCTGGACTATTACCGCAACCTGTTGAAAACACTGCGGGCGCACAACATCGAGCCGTTGGTGACTCTGTCGCACTATGAAATGCCGCTCTATCTGGTGGAAAATTATGACGGCTGGGTTTCGCGTGAAGTCGTCGGTTTCTTCACCAAATTCAGTGAGACGGTCTTCCGTGAGTACAAGGATCTGGTGACATACTGGCTCTCCTTCAACGAAATCGACAGCGTCTTCCGCCACCCATTCACGACGGTAGGTGTGATCGAAGAAAAATACGCCGACAAAAAATCCGCTGAAGAAGCCATCTACCAAGCGTTGCATCACCAATTCGTGGCCAGTGCGGAAGCGACCAAGCTGTTGCGCGAAATCATCCCGGGTGCGCAGATGGGCGCGATGCTGACGAAGACGATGACCTATGCGGAGACTTGCGATCCGGATGAGGTGCTGATGGCGCAAAAAGCCAACCGCGACAACCATTTCTATGCGGATGTGCAGATTTTTGGGGAATATCCGAAGCATGTATTGAACTACTTCGAAGAGAACGGCTTTAAGATCAATAGGACCAAAGAGGACCTGCAGCTGTTGAAGGAATACACTGTCGACTTCCTTTCCTTCAGCTACTACATGTCGATGGTCGTGTCGAAAAACGCGGCCCAGCGCGAAAAAGTTGGCGGCAACCTGATGACCGGCGTGAAGAATCCGTATCTGAACACCTCCGAGTGGGGCTGGCAAGTCGATCCGGTCGGGTTGCGCATTTCCCTGATCGACCTCTATGATACGTACCGCATTCCGTTGTTCGTCGTCGAGAACGGCATCGGCTCGACCGATATCCTGACCGAAGATGGCACAGTTGTGGATGATTATCGGATCGCTTATTTCCGCGATCATTTCGAACAGATGAACTTGGCGATCAAGGACGGCGTCGAGCTGATGGGGTACACAAGCTGGGGCTGCATCGACATCGTCAGCGCTTCGACTTCCCAGATGACGAAACGCTACGGCTTCATCTATGTGGATGCCGATGATCTAGGCAACGGCACATACAACCGCTTCAAAAAGAAATCCTTCCATTGGTACAAGGATGTTATCGAAACGAACGGAGCCAGCCTGTACACTGAACTGCAGACTGCATCAAAATAATCACGAGAACCATATCGTGTGGCGCGACGTGCCATCCGATATGGTTTTT
>NZ_JBAWAZ010000241.1:0-4050 GCF_049589555.1 Trichococcus sp. | reverse complement strand
GGGATGCACACCATGGAGATGAGCATCAAGCGGCTCGTGGAAGAAGAAACAATCAGCCGGTCGCATCTATTACCATAGTTGCAGATAAAAAATCGTTAAATAAGGAAGGAGGGTAATGATGGCCGTTTTTGCCTACAAAGCCAAAACAAGAGAAGGAAAACTGATGAAGGGGAAAATAGAGAGCTCCAACAAAAAAGAAGCCCTGAACGAACTCAGACACATGGATCTGATCGTCTTTGAAGTGGATGCGCTGAATGCCGTTCTGAACAAGGACCTCAACTTGCGTACCTCTTTGAAATCAAAGGATTTCATCGTGTTTCTGAGACAGTTTTCCTCTTTGACGAATGCAGGTATTTTACTTGTGGATGCGTTGGACCTGCTCGCTGCCCAATCAACAAGTTTGGTGCTCAAAGAGGCGTTGGAAGAATTGTCGGAGGAAATACGGGAAGGGGTTTCCTTGTCTGAAGCGATGGCCAAAAAGCCGAAATTGTTTCCTGACTTGTTGATTCATATGATTCACTCGGCCGAAGTCAGCGGGCGTTTGGAGGAAGTGCTCCAACAAATGGCGGACTATTATGAAAAGCAGCACCGCATCAAGCAGAAAATTTCCACCGCTATGACCTATCCACTTGTGGTTGCGGGGTTGGCCTTCTTCATCACAGCCTTCCTGTTGGTGTTCATCGTGCCGATATTCGGGGATATGTTTGCCTCCATGGGAAGTGAGCTGCCTGCGATTACGCAGTTTGTCCTGACACTGAGCGGTTTGGTTCAGCATTACTGGTGGCTTACCATCTTAGTAGTCGGAGGCCTCATTGCAGGTATCATTCAGCTTGGGAAAAAAGATCAGGTCGCGTATGTGTTCGATGTGGTGCAACTGAAGATTCCTATTCTGGGAACCTTCTTACAGAAAACATTGCTGGCGAGGATGACGCAAACATTAAGTTCTTTGATCAATGGTTCCGTCCCGATTCTGCAGGCCATCGAAGTGACCAGTCAAGTAGTGGGCAATCGTGTGGTTGAGAAGGTGCTATTGCAAGCGCAAAAAGATGTCGAACAAGGCGAATCGCTGGCTAAGCCGATGGTCGATCATTGGTTTTTCCCGCCGCTGATCATTCAGATGATCCAAGTTGGGGAATCAAGCGGAGCGTTGGATGAGATGCTGAAAAAAGTTTCGGAAATCTACGATCAGGAAGTACAGGAAGCGTCCGACAAACTGCAGGCGTTGATTGAACCAGTTATGATTATTTTCCTTTCGGGTATAGTTGGTCTGATCGTTCTTTCGATTGTTGTGCCGATGTTCAGTATGTTCGAAACTTTCTGATGGTTTAGAGCTAAATATATTGCACATCTAAATTAATTTTTATATAATGTAGTAGAAAATAAACTTCTGTTGAAATATGAAGTGAGTTTTTTTAGTAAACAAACACGAATAAAAATAGAAAAAAATGGAGGAAAAGAATATGAGAAATAAAATCAAACAGTTGTTGAAAAAAGAAGGCGGCTTTACATTAATTGAATTACTAGCGGTTATTGCAATCCTAGGATTCATCGTTGCCATCTCGATTCCGTTGGTTGGGAATTTGATTACTAACGCGAAAAGTGATACGGATGCGCAGCAGGAAGCATTGGTTATCGATGCTGCTCAAATGTACGAGATAGAAAACACCATACCAGCTGCAGGAGTTACTACTGATACGTTAGAAAAAGCAGGTTTCCTTGAGTCTGATATTGAAGATACTTTAACAGTAACGAAATCAACTGTTGATGGAAAGACAACGTACGAAGTAAATTAATCGTAACACCCATTCAAATACATAGAAAGACTCCTTCGTGGAGTCTTTCTTGCTTATTAGGAGTTTTTTCATGCATACGATCGTAACTATTATTTTTTTCATCTATGGCTTGGTATTCGGGTCTTTCTTTAATGTGGTGGGGTTGCGGGTGCCTAACGGGACATTGTTGGCTCAAAATCGTTCCTATTGCGACACGTGCCAGCGGACCTTGACCTGGAAAGAATTGATTCCGGTCTGGTCTTTTTTGCGCCAAAGAGGCCGATGCAGTCAATGCAAGGAGAAAATCTCGCTGCTGTACCCAATCATGGAGTTGGCGACCGGGCTCTTGGCGGCCGTTACTTTCTACCGTTATGGTTGGAATGAACAAACTGTTCTGGGCTTGCTGCTGATCGCGCTCATCATTCCGATCACAGTATCCGATTTGGCCTACAGGAAAATTCCAAATAAGTTACTTTTGTTTTTCACGCCATTGTTTTTGGGTTTGCGCATCCTGTATCCGCAGCCTTCTCTATGGGAGTCCTTGATAGGAGCGGGTCTGGCCTTTGGTTTATTGTTCGTGATCATCCTCGTATCGAATGGGGGCATGGGCGCAGGTGATCTGAAATATTTCACTTTATTGGGCTTTATTTTCGGACCTAATCTTTTTTTATTGCTTTTCTTCTTAGCCACGCTTTACGGAGCAATCACGGGAATGATCATCATGAAGCTAAAAGGCGGCAATCGAAAAATGACCCTTCCGTTTGGTCCGTTCATCAGCCTGGCTGCGGTAACTGTTTTTTATTTTGGAGAAGCTATGATTCAGTGGTATCTTTCATTTCTGAGCTGAATGTTATCACTGTTTGCTTTTCGGACCCGGAGGGAGGTACATCATGTTATTTCAGAAAAAACCACTGCTTTATTTTGAATTTTTGGAAAGACGGATTCGCTATTTAGTCATGGATGCGCAATCCCGCACTATCCTGGAACAAAGTGAGATTTTGTTTGATACCGAAATCCTCCATGAGGGGAGAATTCTTAATCCCTCTTTGCTTGAGAATCGCTTAAACGCATTGGTTACCGAGAAAAAATGGAAAAATGCGCAAGCATCGATCCTGTTGCCTGACGACTTTGTGATTGTGCGCGAAGAAAAAGTGCCGGTACAGTTAGCACCCTCAGAAATAAGAGCATATATTACCTTACATATGGGCCAACTGATTCGTTCTCCGTTCAAGGAGACGCGTTTTCACTTTGAGTTGCTTGAAGGGGATGAGACCGAGCAAAACATCATTTTGATGCTTTATCCGCAAGAAGTTATTTTAAAGTATGAATCTGTATTGCAGAAAGTATCTTTGGATCCCGTTGTAGCGGATATCTCTTCGTTATGCCTGTATCGGATTATTCAGCAACAAAATGAACTGCAACAGAATCCCGAAAAGCACGTAATGGTATTGCAATGGAGTCCTGTAGGGCATGCGATTATGGTTTTTCACCGAGGTTTGCCTAAGTTTTCACGCCAGTCAAGCTTAGCCCGTCTGGTGGATTTATGGGATGTGACAAAAGAAGGTGAATGGATCTGGAAGGACGATCAAGACTCTTTTGAAGAGACAATCACGGATACTCTTGATGTTTTGGAAAGGTTGCTGGAGTTTTATCGCTATTCTGTGATGAACGGGGAAGGAGGCGTGACGGATATATTTTTGATGGGCGACTTTCCTGAGCTTGAAAAGGTAAGGGAACAATTAGCCCAACGCTTCTTTCTGCCGATTCATATGCTGCAGGTCTCTGAAGAAATCAGCTCTAAGTTTTTGCCGTTATATGGGCTGGCATCGAAAGAGAAACATGCAGCCGTTGCGCAGAAAATAGCTAAGAAAAAAGTGAAGCGCAGCAGAAAAACAGTGCAGGAGGAAAATGAACATGTTTGAAGTCAATTTTTTTGAAAAAAAACAGAGAAACTTTCTTCCGTATGCGCTTAGCGGGGCTTTCCTTTTCCTGCTTGCTTTGGTGGGTGTCTACTTTTTCTTAATGCAAGCGTATTATGTGAACGCTGAAGTCCGCGATCAAGAATGGCTTCAAGTCGAGAAAGAGCAGTTAATAGTTTCGGGACAAATGCAAGAATATGCGCAATTGACGGAGAAAGTGGCGGATAACAAAGCCACTTTTGAAGAAATGCAATATCCAATGGCTTTCGTAACAAAGTCGATCATAGAAGTAGTTCCGAATGGCGAACAGCATGTGACCATTTTTAACAAAAATGAAACGAATCAAATCACCTTAGTAT
>NZ_JBAWAZ010000240.1:0-1787 GCF_049589555.1 Trichococcus sp. | reverse complement strand
GAAGCCAAGCGCTGGCTCGAGGAGTTCATCGAGAATAAATTGGCCAGGTACAGCGAACGGAAGAATCGCCCTGGCGAGTCCTTCACCTCAAATCTGAGTCCATACCTCCATTTCGGGCAGATTTCGCCGCTCTATATCTATCGCAGACTGATGGGGATGGACAGCGAAAGTCAGCAAAGTTTCCTCGAGGAACTTGTTGTCAGAAGGGAATTGGCCGTCAATTTCGTTTACTACAATGAACAGTACGATTCCTTTGCAGCCGTGCCGGATTGGGCCAAGAAGACGCTGGATAAACACTTGGCGGATGAACGGGAATATCTGTATTCTGTGGAGGAATTGGAAGCGGCCAAGACCCACGACGACTATTGGAATACAGCACAAATGGAGATGAACCTGACCGGTAAAATGCATGGGTACATGCGGATGTATTGGGCCAAGAAAATCCTGGAGTGGAGCAACACGCCGGAGGAAGCCTATCGCAAAGCCATTTATCTGAACAACAAGTATCTGTTGGATGGCCGCGATCCGAACGGTTTCGCAGGGGTGAGCTGGTGTTTCGGCAAACACGACCGGCCGTGGGGGGAACGGGCCATCTTCGGGAATGTCCGTTTCATGAACGACAAAGGCCTGAAGCGCAAGTTCGACATGCAGCTGTATATGGATCAGGTTGCGGAACGGTCACTTAAATAAAAGGGGGCGGAACGGATGGCGGAAAATGGCAAAAAGGCGGAACCCTTGCATATAATCCTTTTGGTTCTTTTCGTTATAGCGTACATTATTTCGGCTATCCGTCCATTGGATCGGCTGGCTTGGATGGGTCAGATGACTCCTGCGCTCCTGCTTGTTTTCTTGTTGGTTGTGACTTATCGGAAGTTCCGGTTCAGCACCTTCGTCTATGTGATGGCTTTTCTGCATGCTTTGTTGTTGGTGTACGGCGCGCACTTTACCTATTCCCAGAATCCTTTGTTCAATCAATGGAAAGAACAGTTCGGTTGGGAGCGCAACTACTTCGACCGGGTGGGGCACTTCGCCCAAGGCTTCGTACCGGCTTTTTTGGCCAAGGAATTCCTGCTGCGGGGCGGTTACGTCAAGAAAGGAAAAATGCTGTTGCTTATCGTCATTCTGTCCTGTCTCGGGTTCAGTGCAGCCTATGAACTGAGCGAATTTGCGATCGTCAATATTATGGATGTGCCCGCCGATACTGTGATGGGGACGCAGGGTGACGCCTTCGACAGCCTTTGGGATATGATTTGGGCATTGATCGGTGCGAGCCTGGCCTTGTTTGTGTTCGGCCCGTTTCACGACAGCCAAATGGAAAAGATGGGGGATGGTTAAAGGCATTCTGATTGAAGAACAGTTTGATTCAATGAATGAGAATGGTTAGTTGTCATTATTTTACAGTTATTTATAGAAAGGAAGGTACATCATCATGAAAGAGATTACCGCAGAAAAACTACGACGCTTCAATCTGATTATGGGTGGACTCCACCTAGTCCAAGGGATTGCGATGCTCTTTTTGGCAACGAACGTCATCCAAAAAATCGGCGAGTTCAGTCCTGAAATCAGCCAATTCTATCTGGCTTTTAATCCCGAAACGCGTTCGTTGGAAACTGCCTCGCGTGTCCTTTTCGACCTGCCGTTCGGTATCCTCGTTGCTTCGTTCTTGTTCATTTCCGCCATCGCGCATGCCTTGATTTCCATTCCCAAGAACCTGAATGCTGTCTACAACGCCGATTTGGCAAAGGGCATCAACAAATTTCGTTGGTTCGAATATGCACTCAGTTCAT
>NZ_JBAWAZ010000239.1:0-4311 GCF_049589555.1 Trichococcus sp. | reverse complement strand
CGCTCATAGAGCTTGCGCGCCGGGTTGGAGCGGGACACACTCAAGGAGACAGCCTCCAAATCCGTTGCCCGCAGATGAGTCAACATCCGCTCCAGCAGCGCCTTCCCGATGCCGCGCCCGCGGAAAGTCGGCAGCACCGCGATTGTGAGTTCCGGCACGTCCGCGCGGACGAAGCCGTAACCTTTCGGGGCAGCCGTCGCAAAACGGATCCATACCGCCCCGACCGCTTGGCCATCGGACAATGCCACGAATGCCAAATCGCCTTCTCTGCCGAAGTCCGCATAGTAGCGCCGGATTGCCGCTTCTTCCAACACCTTCCGCGGCAAAAAGCCCCCGCCTTTGGGCGAATAGATCGCCTGATAAGTCATTTCCTTCAGGAAAAACTCATCCGCAGGGGCTCCGTTTCTGATGGTGATCATTTCAGGATAAGCGACACAACCAGCAGGATGATCTCCAAACCGTGATAGAGGATCAGATTTTTGATCGCTAAGTTGAAGGTCGTCGCTTTGTCCTGTTTGGCTCTGAAGCGGTTGATGTTGCGCTGGATGACCGGGAAGATCGCCCAGATGAACAGCATCCAGACCGGATAGATGCCGAACAGCACCGAAATTGTCGTGGCGGCGAATGCCCCGTAATACAGCCAAGCATACAGGCGCACAGCAACCGGCTTACCGATATAGAAAGTCAGCGTGTAGCGGTGATTGGAAATATCCGTTTCATAGTCGCAGATATTGTTCGCCAGCATGATGTTGGCGATGCTGAACACAAGCGGCGCCGACTGCAGCAGGATGATCAGCAGCGTCGCGATGTTCCCCGCCAGCGTAAATTTCGGCCACTGCACCAGAAGCGACGCCAGCGTTCCGGACGGCACATTTACGAACACAGCGATGAAGAAGATGCCGAAGCCCATCGTCAGCCCCGAAACCACTTCCCCAAGAGGCATCCGCGAAATCGGGAACGGTCCGAACGTATAGAGGATCCCGATCGCAAAGCAGAGCGCCCCGATCACCAACAGCAACAGATTGGTCCGCGCCGTCAGGATCAAACCGAGCAGCGCCGCGAACGCGATCATCGAAACGATGATCTTCGCGGCCTGTTTGACGGAAATTGAAGCTTTCCCGAGGATATTTTCCTCATCGCGGTAAACCAGATTCTTCGCTTTCACGTAGTCCATCGTGTTGTTGATGGCCGTCGTCGCCATGTCAAAAACGACCATGGCGATGAAGAAAAGAATCGTGTTCAGCGCATTGATGCTGCCGAAATGGTAGAGCGTAAACAAGGTCCCCAACACAAACGGAAACAGGCTGGCCAACTTCGTCTTGATTTCCACAAATTCCAAAAATACAGGTACATTCATTTCATTCACCCCTATTCATTTTCCCAAACATAATCATCGTTCGTCAGTTCAAAATTATCAACCAATCCGTCCGAAACGTAGACTTTCTTGTCTTTTGTGACAAAAACGGCTTCGATATCGTCGCGTTCGTTGACATAGGCCAGACCCGCTTCCATCCCGAGACCGAAGACAAGCGTCGATAAGGCATCCCCATCGATCGACTTATCGGACAGGATCGAAACGCCGGCGATGTTGTTATCGAATGGATAGCCCGTTTCCGGATCCATCAGATGGTGGTAGCTGACGCCGTCCACTTCGATGTAGCGTTCATAGATGCCGGAAGTCACGATCGAACGGTCTTTTTGTTTCGTCTTGCCGATGGTCTCCCCGCGCGCCGCCAATGGGTCCTGGATGCCTACGTTCCAGGACTCCCCTTCGCGCAACGGCGAACCCCCGAGCACATAGACGTTGCCACCGAGGTCGATGATGGCGGTCGTCACACCTTCCTCCACCAGGAGTTCCTTCACTTCGTCGGTGATGTAGCCCTTGGCGATGGCGCCTAGGTCCAAGCGCATACCTGCATCCGCCAACTGAACGGTCTGCGCTGCATCATCCAGCACGACGCGTTGATAGTCTACAAGCGTCAACGCTGCATCGATTTCGCTCTGCTCCGGCTTTCTGGCATCATCGAAACCGATATGCCAGAGTTCGGTGATCGGCCCGATCGACAGGTCAAAGTCACCGTCGGATGTCTCGCTGTAATCCCACGCGCTCCGCACCAACGGGTAGACATCCTCCGACAGCTGCACAGCTTCCGTCCCTGCCGCGGCATTGACCGCATCGATTTCCGACCCAGGCTCATTCACAGTGATTTTGTCGGCCAGTTCGGCGACGCGGTCGAAGGCTCCTTCCAGAACAGCCTCTTTGCCTTCGTCATAGACGCGCACCGTCACATAAGTCCCCATCAAAAATTCCGTTTTCTCATATGGTTCTTTCCGTATCTCCGTTGCTTCCTGCACGCTCCCATTGCCACAACCCCCAAAAAGGAGCGCCAGTGACAATGCGCCTGCCAGACCGGCCTTGTTCATATATTTTTTCATCCGCTCACCCCGTATCTACATTTAAAAAGACAGGCAGGAACAAGAACGCTGTCCCTACCTGTCTATGATAATCTTTTTTCTTGCCGAATACACCAGAAAAGCGGCTTATTCTTCGACTACGTTGTCGATTTCGATTGTAGTTGTGTCGCCAGCTTCAGCCGCTGCGACCAACATTGGAGCATACTCTTTGAAAGTATCAGAAGAGTGTGTAGCACCAGTAACGACTTCCACCGCTTCCGGATCTTGTGTTTCGATCAATTGATTATTCAATTGAGGGAAGTAGTCAGCAGGACCTACACCAACTTTTGCTACCATGTTAGCTTGGTATTCTGAATCTTCCGATTTCTTCGCACCGGCTTCATTCACGTTGTCAAAAGTTGACTCTGTGATTTTTCCGTCCACGACAGTGATTGAGAATTCAGTTTTCCAGCCACGAGTGTCGAAGTTCTTTTCAACCAATGTGTAAGTGCCGTCCTGTAATTCAGCCACCATTTCGGAAGCAGCTTCAGAAGAAGACTCAGCCATAACTTCGGATGAAGCCGCTGCTGAAGATTCCGTCTCAGTGTCTGTATCGGCACCGCCGCAAGCCGCTAATACGAAAGTTGATGCCAACAAAAGAGTTGCAGTAGATAACGTTTTCTTTAATTCCATAATCTATCCCACCCTGTTCTATTTATATGATAGCAGTCAGATATGTGATACCAATCACAAGCCTCCTATATCTTTCCACTTACTTATCATACCATTTGTTACATCTTTAGCCAAATAAAATCCTTATATTTATCTAAAAAACCATTATTTTCTAATGTTTTGTATCAAAATGAAATGCTATCAATCCACATAACGCGTCACAACAGCTTTGCTACATATTGCGATAAAGCAATTGCTCAGTTAATTTCGTTAGCGTTTCCTTTACGGGATGATCCGGCAACTTTTTGATCAGCTTCAACGCTTTCGTCGTGTATTTCTTGGCCAAAGCCTGTGCAGCGCGATTGCCGCCATAGCGTTCCACCAAAACATGGATCTCCGCGAGCTCCGCAGCGGTCACATCCGCCCCTTTGGCGATATAGGCAGCGAACGCTTTGCGGTCGGCCTGCATCGCGTACAGCACAGGCGCCGTGTAGATGCCGTTGCGGAAGTCGCTCAGGGCCGGTTTGCCCAAGGTCTTTTCGTCCTGCGTGTAATCCAACACATCATCCATGACCTGGAAGGCCATGCCGATATCGTGGCCGATCCGATAGGCCAGCTGCGCCAGCTTCTCGTCCTCATCCGTTCCATAGGCTCCGGCATAGCAGCTCAACGCGAACAGCTGGGCCGTTTTGCCTTGGATCTGGCGCAAATAATCGCGCATGCGCATATCCGGATTGTAGCGCATATCCATCTGATTCAGCTCACCGATCAGGATGCTTTCCATCCCGTTCGTGTCGATCTTCAGCACAGCCGCATCGCCGGCATAATCGGACAGCAGCCGGAAACAGACCGTGAAGAGGTAATCCCCCGAATAGACGGCGATCTGATTGCCGTATGCCCGGTTCATCGTCTCCTGGCCGCGGCGGGTGCCGGCTTCATCGATCACGTCATCGTGCATCAACGTCGCCGTATGCAACAGCTCCACCGCAGCCGCGATCGCCTGCGCCCGTTCCGCATCCCGTTCCGGGGAATAGTAGGAAAACAACAGGCAATAGGCCGGCCGCAGCATTTTCCCGCCCGAAAGCAAGCGCGCGAGAATTGCTTCCCTGACCGCCTGGTTTTTGAGCGTTATGTTTTTTTCCAACAGCTCATTGGTGGCGACCAATTCCGCCTGCAACAGCGGATACTGGTCCCACATCGAATGAATTTTCATACTGAAACTCCTTTTGTTCTGCCCTTAAGTAT
>NZ_JBAWAZ010000238.1:0-7827 GCF_049589555.1 Trichococcus sp. | reverse complement strand
TAGCAATGCCTCCTAAATAATATTGTTATAAGGAGTATATTTTTACATGGGCGATTAACGGAAAAATGACACGAACAAGAAACTTTTGTTGCAAAGATGAGACGTTTTATAGTGCTGATAAAAGGAGTTCTTATGGAAATTTATGAAGCAGTCGCAACTCTTAGAAAAGATAAGAATATAAAAATTGAAGAAGCGATTGGCAACAGTATGTCCAGAGCCAGCTTTAATCGTTATATTAACGGGAAAACTGATTTGTATACCTCGCATTTTTTGGAACTATTGGAAAAATTACATGTAAGCTTGGAAGAAATTGAATTTATGTGTAATGGGTATACAGATAACGTTGAAAAACAATTAATGAAAGAATTGAAGCATGCGTTTGAAGATCAGAATATTCATGAGCTTACTTTTATACTGCAGCATTGCCGGAACGAATACACCATCGACAAAAATGTATTACATAATCATTTGGCTTCACTGACAGAGATCCTGCTGGCAAGGCTTGAACATAAAAATATAGATCTTAAAGAGAATGAATTATATAAATACCTAGTCAAAACGGAAACATGGACGCGTTACGAACTTGTCATGTTCAATAATTCTATGTTCTATTTTGATGCCGAAGCTTTAAAACAAATATTGCCAAAAGCAATCAACAAGTTAGCTTACTATAAAGAAATAAATCCTTATGCAAACGAAGGATTCAGGCTACTGATAAACGCCATCATTGCATTCATCAGTAAAAATGAAATTCATCAGGCGCTAATATATATTCGTATATTGGAAAAACATCCATTGAATGAAGATCAAGCTTATGAAGCCCTCTTACAAAAATTTTTGATTGGGGTCAAACTCATTTTGATTGATGACTCCAAGGGTGATGAAGTAGTTAAGGATTGTATCCAGGCCATGCAATTCTTAAATATGGAAAAGATGGCAAGTATGTCTACTGGACTCATAGAACATATTTTAGAAAACAAACAAAAAAATCAGCCGCAGTGATTAAACACTTAGACTAACATAATTAAATGGGACAATATAAAACACCTTCGAAATGGTACACTTACCACAAGTACTAAAATCGGAGGTGTTTTTGCGTGGGCAAAAACGTATATTCAAGTGAGACGAAATGGGCCGTTGTGAAAGACAAAATGAGTGGCCAACTGACAACGAAAGAAATTATGGAGAAGCATGGGATCAAAAATAAGTCACAGATTGCGACATGGATGAGGTGGTACCGAGCAAATGAAATCCATCGGTTCGATCAGCCCATTGGCAAGCAATATTCGTTTGGGCATGGACCGGAATTTGCAAGTGAAGACGAGAAGAAAGAACGCCAAAATGCTCATTTGAAAATGGAGAATGAAATCTTAAAAAAGTATTTGGAGATGAAAAAGGAGTTGAAAAAGAACTAGTTCTGCAATTGGTAGAAAAATACCGGAAAAAGTATACGGTGACGGCTATTTTGTCCGCATTGGACGTGGCTCGCTCCACTTATTACCGGTGGCTGGCCGAAGGCCTCATAAGCGTGGTGACGGAAGTGGAGGAAGCGATTATCGCGTTGTGTAAGAAAACGAAGTATCGTTTTGGGCACCGGAAAATCAAGAAGTTATTGAAGGCGGAGTACAAACTGGACCGGCACCGCAATACGGTTCAAACGATTATGCAAAAGTATCATTTACAATGTCGGATCAAACCGAAACGGAAATGGAAATCACAAGGTGAATCTGTCATAATAGCGCCAAATCTTCTGCAGCGCAATTTCGCGGCTTCTGCGCCGAATCAAAAATGGGTGACGGATATCACGTATATCCAGTACGGAAGTTCGACAATGTACCTGTCGACGGTTATGGACCTGTTCAATAATGAAATTGTCGCGTACAAGATGTACGACCACCAGCAGACGCCGCTGGTCATCGATACCTTGAAAGAGGCGCTAGAGATGCGTGGGAACCCGGAGGGTGTAATCCTCCACTCAGATCAAGGGAGTGTGTATACCTCGTATGCGTACCAGGAGTTGGTCAAGAGGAGCCACCTGGCTAGCAGTATGTCGCGGCGTGGAAACTGTTGGGATAATGCGGTCATCGAATCTTTCCATTCCACTATCAAATCGGAGGAATTCCAGTACGTTAAATTCAATTCTATGCAGAATATTCATGTCGTGGAAAAGGTTGATGAATACATCCGTTATTACAACGAAGACCGGATTCTAGAAAAATTAGGCTACCTGACGCCCAAAGAATTCGGGGCTCAAGCAGCCTAAAGATGGTGTTTTATATGTGTCTCAAATCGCTATGTCAGTCTATTTGTTACAGTTCTTCTGTAGGCATCGGCATTCGTTCTCACAAAAATCGCGCTGGCTTACTATACGGCAGAAGCGATAGGCATTCTTCGTTATGTGATTGCTTCGCTGTTATTTATAGCAATCGGAATTTTTTACAAAATTGGATTTCCGGAAAAAAAGGATTTCCCTAAATTCCTGCTGGCCGGCACTTTAGGTTTTGCGCTGTACATGATCACCTTTAACCAAGCATCCAAATCACTGACAGCAGCAACGGGCAGTGTTGTCATTGCATCAGCACCTATCCTGACAGCTCTGTTCGCCCGGATTATTTTCAAGGAAAAGATCAGTCTCTTGGGGTGGATGGCAATCATCATAGAGTTTATCGGGATTCTGGTTTTGACATTATGGAACGGCATCCTTTCGGTCAACGCAGGCGTTTTCTGGATGTTTGGTGCAGCTGTCTGCATCAGCGGCTATAATCTTCTGCAACGTTCTTTGCTGAAAAATTATTCTGCCTTACAATCAACTGCTTATAGCGTTTTGGCTGGAACCCTGTTTCTGCTGTGGTATTTACCGGATGCGACAGTACAATTCGGCAATGCCCCACTTCAGCAGTTGTTGGTCATGATTTTTCTGGGCGTATTCCCAAGTGCGCTTGCGTACATGTTGTGGGCAAAAGCACTGATGATTGCGCAAAAAACCAGCGATGTAACGAATTATATGTTTGTTACCCCTTTGTTGGCTGCTTTGATGGGCTTCCTCATAATGGGAGAGATCCCTACATTGGCAACATGTATAGGTGGGTCTATGATTTTTGCAGGCTTGTTGTTGTTCAAAAAAGCCAATACATGATTACCTGATGTCACAGATAGCTGAAATGGTATGCAAAAAAGCACAGAAATCAATCTGTGCTTTTTCTGATGCAAGTGTTTGTCATTGTCCCGCAAACGCGCCTATTGGAGTTTCAAAGCTCTCAAAGCGTAGTAACGATCGGACCTTCCTTCGTCACAATGATCGTATGCTCGTATTGGGCTACCATGCTTTCTTCTGTAAAGAAGGTCCAGTCGTCATCTTCAACTTGGAAAACTTCCTCTTCGAATGTGGAAATAAAGGGCTCGAAGGCGATGACCATGCCCTCTTTCAGAATCTCATCATCCCAGCGCGAGTAGTAATTGAAAATATGATCGGGTGCTTCATGGATCGCGCGACCAACACCGTGTCCGGTAAGATTTTTGATGACAGTCAAACCATGGCGTTTCGCCACGTTGTGTACCGCTTTTCCGAGGTTGCTTGTTTTCGCGCCCGGTTTAACCTTCGCAAGTCCCGCGTCGAACGCTTCTTTCGCAACGTCACATAATTTCTGCAGAACGACATTGCCCTTTCCAACCACAAAGGAAATGCCGGTATCCGCAAAATAGCCGTTTTTGGAACCCGAAACATCGATATTCACAAGGTCCCCTTCCTCAATGATCCGATCGCTCGGAATCCCGTGTGCTACTTCTTCATTTACGCTGATGCACGTATACCCAGGAAAATTATATTCCCCTTTTGGTGCAGATTGCGCTTCGGCTTTTTCAAAAAGCTCCGCCGCAATATCATCGAGTTCTTTTGTGGTGATCCCGGGTTTCGTGGCTTGGACCATTTCATCGCGGATCGCTCCACAAATTCCGCCAATTTCTCTTAATCCGTTAAAATCTTCTTCTGTCTTTGCAATCATTTTGTATCCTCACTTTTTAAATCATTCTATGGTTATCGTTCCAGTTAGATTTTATCACAAACGGAACAGGTTTTTCTTCAACGATATCGCATGTTTATGGAATGTTAATTATTTCCCCGGATTCCCTTACTCTGCGATCTGAGGCAGCAGGTCTTCTGTATCGCTCAAATTATATTCCGTCAGAGAGAAACTGGTGATCAAGGTGTTGGACTCCCCATCTGGAGGCACCACGGTAGATTCGTAGTGGACGGCCGTCAGGAAATCTTCCTCATTGATTTCATAGGTGATGGTGACGTCTTGAAAGTTGGTCTCCTCTATTTCTTGAAGACGGGTTTCCATTTCCTCGATGACCAGCGCTTCTTCGTTGTTCTGTTTCAATTCGTCGATATTTTGCTGGAACTCTTTCACGTTCCTGGCTTTTATCCTATCGGCATAGGCATCGCTCATGGTGAGCTTATATTCCTTACTGCTTCCTTTATCCTCAACTTGGCTCTCCGCAATCTCCGCTTCCACTACCTCACTCTCAAAGAGCGAGCGCAATAGCTCTTGCAAAGCAAATCCAGTTGAAGAAACCTCCACCCATTGCGTTTCCGCTTGGCCGGGCACACTGATTTTCTGATACTGCTTTCCGCCTATCTGAGCTATTTCCGTAGTATTTGCTCCCTCGAAGGAAGTCTTCTGATACCAGTCATAATCAGACTCCGCTGTTTTCACAAAGACCCCTTCCGAGCTTTGGTCGAATGGCTCCGCTTCACTATCCATGGAGTAGCGTGTCTCAAACCGGGCATTGTCGAGTTCCGCATTCTTCTGAGCCGCATTCCCAATCTCCACCACGACACTCGTGGTGGAAGTGGAACCGCCACACCCACTCAACAACAGAATACTTGAAAGGAAAAATATTGTTGTTACCATTGGATTTTTCATCATTTCCCAACACCATCCTATTTGTTTAGAATATGCAATAAAAATTAGAAGCTTTAGTGGGTTATTTCTTTTTGAATGGTACAAATTTTTTCATAATCAATTTTGAAAAGAAAAATCCTATAGCCAAAGATCCGAATAGTAACAGCAGAGAAGGAAGTAACTTGTTGAGTCCCTCGCCATAGAAGTAATCATGAAAAATCCGCATCCCTACGAATACTGTCGCGGCAGAAATGATACTGCCGACCACGTAATAGATGGCCGTATTCAAGGAGCCGCTCCTATGATGCACTTGCTCATCGGCATTGTTCATGCTCCCTCCTGAATGAGTGAGGTTCGGGCCATCAAACTTATTGTTTGCACCCTGCCCGATATTGACTCTGGAATAAATGGAACTGTCCACATTGCTTTTGTCATCGTACTTTTTCTGATTGTCTCGCGTACTCATCCATTCACCTACTTTCTTTCAAATACAAAGGTTCAGTTTTAGAGATCCGTTTGCTTCAAATTCATAAGGCTGTTGCGTACTTTGGAAATAATAGCTGTCGTTACAAAGAGAATAACGCCAACCTTATTGAACAGCAGAAACACATGGAAAATAGCTCCAAAAGAGCCGGTCTTATAATAACCACTCAGCAACAGCAATGGAAAAACCGTAACCAGCATCGTCAAGTAATGAACCATAATCTGCTTTCGGAAGTTCCACTGTTTTAGCTCGTATAGGATGCTTGCCAGTCCCAAAAACAAGGCCATAAATCCATAAAAGAGAAAAGCCTTCGCATCGCCTTCTCTCCCCTGAAAATCAGTCCATGCATACATTGACAACATAACAGCAAAGGGAAGAGTTCCTCTGATCAATCCTTTTAAGAAAAGCTTCATTTTGATCTCCTTTCGCAAGTACCTCTTAAATCAATTCACTATTATGAAAAATATCGGAATCCAAAATAGCGTCGTTATGATGCTAGCACCAATCAAAGCTACCAAAACTAACCGTGTTTGCTGCACATTTTGTGTTGCTTTGACTTTTTTATAAAGAAAAAAGAGCAGTCCGACTATGGCCAATAAAAAGAAACCATAAATCAAAAAGCCTCCTGGTTGATTAGTGGCTGACATAATGGTTCATCTCCTCTTGTATCATTTTTGATTTTGAGTATTCCATGTTCCCATACCGCTTTCAAGCTTGCTTTTGACAAAAAGCAGCAAAACCAGAACCATCAGATCAAAGGGACGCTTGGGTATTGGACTGCTTCAATTAATGAAGTACAAGCTAACACGTATGCAAAAAGGTTGTATTTCTTGGCATTCATAACGCGCCTTCTCTCTCATAGAATATAAATATGTTTTTCAAAATAATTTATGTATGATACGATTGTAACAAATAATTTATTATTTCTATAGTGGGACCTTCAGAAAAACTGCATAGGAGCTCTCATTGGGAACTAGTTTCCCCATGTTAAGCAAAAATGAACACACCGACTTGTCCTTCTGGAGAAATAATGGTAGTAAATTTTGAGATTCCTTCTGGTTTTCTTGATGAGAACGCTATAAAGGAATTTGGGGAAATGGACAGAATAATTGCTTTGGTCCAGGCGGATGGCTACATAAATAATATAGAAAAAAGTAACTACTATTCTTTCGGTGAAAGTGTGGAATATAAGACTTACTAGTATAATGTGCTTTTGTTTTTTTATAACGTTATAATGGTATTAACAAAAAAATGATAAAACGAAAATGGATGGGTAGGCTTTTATAGTAGTACTGGATAGACTGCTGCCGAAAGAGCTGTAGCAACAAGATATATAAAACTTTATAAAAAGAGAGATTTGAGGGTTAAACATCATGAATTCTTATAAGAAATTTTATCAGAACCATCCGTATCTTAATGTCCTAATAAGTTTGTCTATAGCAAGTCTGATAGGAATTGCTATAGAATATATCATTAATAGAGATTTCATTGGTTCTGGATTCTATACAACATTGTTTTTAATGGTACTTGCGTTGTTAAGAGTTAGACGTGAACGGAAGAATCTTAATTCAAAAGAAAACTCTGAATATGAGACAGAAGATGAAATAGGTAAATAAGGAAAGCAAGAACAATATAAAACTGTATTAGTTCCTTAATTGACAATAGGAGAGGGTGTTAAATTATGCAATTCCCCCGAGATAAACGAAGTCGTGGTGTCATAAAGTATCTTCAAAAGAATAAGTACCTTCTTGTCATATTCATTTACTGCGTTGTAGCTGCATTATTTTCTTCCCGACTCATTTTTGAGTACGGCGAAAGTAAGTTTTATACAGCCTTCTTCTTGGGTGGCTTCCTGCTACTAGTTCTCCTTAAAGTCGCTTCTTTGGTAACCTCGTCTGAAAACGAAAAGTAAAGTGAGGATTCCGTTTAGAGGGGCGAAACGGAATGAAGGAATTAAAGATTATAAAGACTATCCTTGGCACAATTGGATTTTATGGCGTTCGAGTGCCGGACCTATACTTTTTCTGACTGAGCAGCACTCTTCTCTTCATCCATCACCCCATGCCGCCAATTTTTGGCGGCATTTTTGTCATTTCCAAAAATATTTCCCCCTGTTCGCTTTACAAAAGCAAACATACGTTCGTATAATGGAGACATAGAGATTGGAGACGATTTTTATGTACGAAACGGAATTGGTTTTTGATTATACGAAGGAGCCCAGTCGCGACATTCTTTGCATCGACTGCAAATCCTTCTATGCGAGCGTGGAATGCGTGCGGCGCGGGCTGCATCCGCTCGAAACAAAGTTGGTGGTCATGAGCTATCCCTCAGCCGATCCGAAAGAACGCGGCAGTGGATTGATTTTGGCCTCTTCTCCCGCTGCCAAAAAGGCTTACGGGATATCGAACATCAGTCGGGCCAGGGACTTGCCCTTCCCTT
>NZ_JBAWAZ010000237.1:0-3257 GCF_049589555.1 Trichococcus sp. | reverse complement strand
GAAAAATTCACCGGCGACAGTTATCGCGAGTTGACCCGGATCGCCAAGATCAACGAGGACCTGTGGAGCGAACTTTTCCTTGAGAACAAAGAGTATTTGCTGAAGAGCATCCAAACCTTCGAAGACCAACTCGACTTGATCAAGGCGGCCATCAAGAACGACGACAGTGTTGCGTTAAAACAGCTTTTCATCAAATCGACCAAGCGTCGGGAAAAGTTTGACAGATAAGCAGCCATTTTTATTTACGATTTCTGCCAGAAAGGATGCCATCAGGGTATCCTTTTTTTGCGGCTTAAATAGGCTTGACAAGTTGCGAATCCCGCTGAAGTCGACTAAAATGAGAGTAGATGATATATGCGCTGAATAAATGAAAGAAGGCTGAAGAACCATGCGTGAAACGCTGAAAAAATTCAGTTACGCTGTTGTCCTGTTCATCTTTGCGAGCTTCATCCTGATCACCGGGTATGAATTTTTGCGGTTCATCCAAACGAGAGGCACCGAGAAGCAAGCTGAGCATTTCCTGAGGCTTGTTCAAGTCGGCTTCGGGCTGGTTGCCTTGCTCTTCCCTTCACTCCTGCGGAAACATACGCGCATCCTCTTGCCTCAAAGAATCACCTTCATCTATGCGGTGTTTCTCTATTTGGCTCTCCTGTTGGGCAGTCTTGGCGGATTCTATGATACTGTTGCCGAATGGGATACCATCCAGCATGCCTTGAGTTCTGCTCTGTTCGGGGTGCTCGGATTTTCCGTCATCGCCAATCTGCAGGAGGGAGGCGTCCAAAGATTGAACCTGACACCGGTTTTGTCTTCGCTTTTTTCTTTCTGTCTGGCAACTACAATCGGTGTGCTCTGGGAATTTTATGAGTTTTTCGCCGACAGCGTCATGGGACAGAACACGCAACGGACCATGACGATCGAGGGCGTCCCGCTGATCGGCCAGGCGGCTTTATTGGATACGATGGGTGACCTGATCGTGAACTGCACCGCAGCAGCGATCGTTGCTATCCTAGGCTACTTCGCCTTGAAGAGCAGCGGTAATTGGCTTGAAGGCTATCTCATCACCTTCGATACGGAAACCAAAAATAATGAAACGGACTAGGAGCAAAAAATGATCACTATACGTAACCTTTCACAAGACAATATCGAATCTGCGCTTGCATTGAGCGTCGATGATTGGCAGCGCAAATATGTTCGAACGAATGCAGAAATGATCGCGTTGGCTTATGTCCAACCGCAAGAATTGTTCCCTGTCGCCCTTTATGCCGAAGAAGCACTGGTTGGCTTGGCGTTCGTCAAAAAAGAGCAGAAGACAGCGATCATGACACTGGAACAGATCATGATCGACCAACCCTTCCAATCCAAAAGTTTCGGTTCCGAAAGCGTAAGGGAAATTGCGAAATGGATCGAGACACAATTCGACTGCACGCTGCTGCAGGCGTCTATCCAAATCGGTAACCAATGGGGACGGGAAACGCTCGAAAACGCCGGCTTCATGAAGCGCAGCACCGATCTCGAAAAGCGCGAAATCGAAATGATCTACATCACGAAATAATGAAAAGTGAGGAAATAAAATGAAACCTGGACAATACGAAGCTTACATCAAATGGCGCGACAACATGGTCGATCTTTCGGAGGATCTCGATGAGGACGAGGCAGCGCACACGCTTATCTGGGATGCCACCGATCCGGAAGCCCGTGACGATTTCAACCTGTTGTTGGCTTTCATGACACTCGACCAAGTGAGTCAAAATGAAATGAAACAGTTGGAGAAGCAATACGACAGCGAATTCATCTGATGAAATCACTGCCCGGCGCAGCCGACAAAAAAGGCAAGCATTCGTTTTTTACCGAATGCTTGCCTTTTTGATATACATTTTCTTATCGTTTGATCGCTCCGGACTCGGAATTCATGAAATCTTCCACTTCTTCGGCGGAAAACTGGTTGCAGTCGCCGTGAATCGTGTGTTTCATGCTGGATGCGGCAATCGCGAAATCGACCGTATGCTCTGCCGTATACCCGGAAAGGATGCCATGCAGGATCCCTGCGGCATAAGCGTCCCCGCCGCCGACCCGGTCAACGATCGGAGTGATCGTATGCACGTTCGAGAAGGTTGTCTCCCCTTTGCGCCACATCGTCCCTTGGAGCACATTGTGGCTGGCGGAATGCACCTGACGGATTGTGGAATAGAAGACTTCGATGTTCGGATATTTTTCCGCCATCTTCTCGTAATAATAAGTCACATCTTCCTGTTCGCTCGTATTTTCCGGAATCCCCATCAGATACAAGGCATCCAATTTGCCCGCAGACAGATAATCGGTCAACGGCAAGACTTGCTGCAGGAAAGCCCCGCATTCGGCCTGCGTCCAAAGCTTGGCGCGGTAATTGATGTCGAAACTGACTTTGACCCCGCGTCTTTTCGCTTCCCGCACCAACTCGACCGACCATGCTGCCCACTCTTTGGTGAGCGCAGCAGTGACGCCGGAAATATGGAACAGGTTCACACCCTCAAATAGCTCGTCGAAATCCCATTCCAAAGCTTCCATGCTTGAGAAACTTGAATGGGCACGGTCGTAGACAACGGAAGCCGCACGTTCGCCAACGCCACTTTCCAAATAGTAGGTGCCGAGGCGTTCGCCGCCTTTTCTCAGCAAGGCTGTGCAAATTCCGTAGCTTTTCAGATGTTTGCGGACCGCAACCCCCAGCGGATTTGCCGGCACTTTGCTTGCGAAAGCCACTTCATGGCCAAAATTTGCCAGACTGATGCCGACGTTCGCTTCCCCGCCCCCGTAATGCCCGGTGAAATTTGTGGAATAGGTCATCAATGTTCCTGGATCTGTTGATAGGCGCAACATGATTTCGCCCAATGTCAAAATTTTACTCATCTTTTCGCACGCTCCTGATTTTATTAATGGATTTTTTGCTGAACACGGTTACATTCTTCTTGCTGGTATGTCGTAACCGACGTGAAAATACATGATATGAAACTCGCTTAATTTCCAAATAGGAAATCTTGTTTTCTTTTAGGAAATACTTTGGTTTCATTATACGGTTTCCTTTTAGTTATTTCAACACCTATGTGAGCGAATTTCTCTTTTATTGACGTCCAGACAATAGTCTGTCACTTAACATTCTCAATTGCCCAGAGATTTAGGGCATCGGAACATTGGGATATGAATTACCGCGCAAAAATAACCCGCCAAAAGTATATTTGGCGGGGAAAAACAGTTCAAATCACAGTCAAAAAACCCGCCGAAAC
>NZ_JBAWAZ010000236.1:0-2923 GCF_049589555.1 Trichococcus sp. | reverse complement strand
GCTGGATATTTCAAACGGCATTCACTACATCACCGAAATCACTCGCGTCATGAGCGAAAAAGATCCAAAAAATAAGGAAGCATACGAAAAAAATGCGGATGCTTACATTGCCGACTTAACGGAACTGGACAGCGAGGCAAAAAAAGAATTTGCTGATATCCCAGAGGAAAAGAAGCTGTTGGTGACCAGCGAAGGAGCTTTCAAGTATTTCTCAAAAGCATATGAATTACAAGCCTCCTATATTTGGGAAATCAATACCGAAGGGCAAGGTACGCCTGACCAGATGAAGCAAATCATTGAAAAAGTCCGAAATTCAGAAGTTCCCGTTCTCTTTGTGGAGACGAGTGTCGATCACAGAAGCATGGAACGATTATCAAATGAGGTGGATCTTCCCGTTTACAGCAATCTGTTCACGGATTCTATTGCGAATGCAGGGGAAGACGGCGACAGCTATTACGAAATGATGAAATGGAATCTAGAAAAGATTCATGAGGGGTTGAGCCAGTAAAAGCGATTCGTTATCCTTCTGTTGTGGTGCTTGACATTTTAAACCGGTATCGCTAAATTGGAGAAAAGGATATCGTTATCCATGTTCATTAACCAATTGTATAACCTGATACCAGAAGAGGGGTCCGCACATGACAGCAGCATCATTCACTTTTCCATCAACCGACGGAACGGAAATTTTCGCGATGAAATGGTCGCCGGAATATCTTCAGAAACCGAAAGCCGCCGTCCAGCTCGCGCATGGTTACGCAGAACATATCGGACGCTATGATGCTTTTGCCAGTAAGCTGGCTGAAGCGGGAATCGTCGTCTACGGAAATGATCATCGTGGCCATGGCAAAACGAACAGGAATTTAGGCGAAGCAATCTGTTTTGCGGATGAGGCTGGATTCGATAAGGTCGTCGCGGATATGCGAGCGCTGACTGAAATCATCCAAACAGAAAATCCCGGCATTCCGGTGTTCCTTTTCGGCCACAGCATGGGCTCGATGTTGACCAGACGCTACATCCAACTGTACGGGGGAGATTTTGCTGGCGCAATTCTGTCAGGTTCAGGTGTCTTTTCGAATGGTTTGTTGAAGCTGGGGACGATCGTGGCAGTATCGGAAATCAAAAGAAATGGAAGAGCCTACCCGAGCCTATTGCTCGACAAACTGGTCTTCCAAAACTTCAACCGGGGTTTCAAGCCCGCTCGGACGGATTTGGATTGGATCAGCCGGGACCCAGTGGAAGTGGATAAATTTCTGGCGGATCCGTTGCGCGGAAAGATCGGTTCGGCCGGTTATTTCCATGATTTCTTCAGCGGATTGCTGGTAATGAACAACGTCGAAAACATCCAATCGACACCGAAAGACTTGCCCCTGCATTTCATTTCAGGCACCGCTGATCCGGTTGGAGGCAAGGACGGAAAAGGTATCGTCCAAATATGCAAGGCCTATCAACAAGCTGGCCTTCTGAATGTAAGCTGCAAACTATATGAGGGTGCCCGCCATGAACTGCTGAACGAGACGAACAAAGACGAAGTAGCGCAAGACATAATCGAGTGGATTTTTGCTCGTTTGGAATCCCTTTGATCGGCATAAAAATTGTAAGCTTACCTGATTTTTCCCGAAAACGGAGAAATCAGGTAGGCTTTTTTTGTTTAGGGTTCTCTGTTGACAAATACATCGGGAGGCGATATATTATATATAGCGATACACGATGTATCGGAAGGGGAGATATGTGATGGGAGCACCACTTACGGAATCGATGTTTTATATCCTGCTTTCTTTGCTGCAACCGAACCACGGTTACGGCATCATGCAGCAGGTGGAGGAGCGGACGAAGGGCAGGGTCGCTCTGGGAGCCGGCACGCTTTATGGCGCACTGAACACGCTATTGGAGAAAAAATGGATCATGCTGCACAGTCAGGATGATCAGTCCCGCAAAAAGAAGGAATATCTGATCACGGCACTCGGAAAAGAAGTTCTGAATGAGGAAATCGCCAGACTGGGCGAACTTTTCGAAAACGGCAGAAAGGCGATGGAAAATGATGAAAAAATTTAAGCTCTACTACGACAAAGACAAGGAAGAAGCATTCTTGAATGAGATGTCGGGAAAAGGCTACGCCATGAAACATTTTTTCTTGGGTTTATATACTTTTGAAAAATGTCAACCGGGGGAATATACCTACCGCGTGGATCTGATCAGCGATAAGACGGTCGAGCAGCGCAATGAATTGTATGATCTGATACGTGACTCCGGTGGGGAACTCGTGCAGACGTGGGGAATCTGGGCAATTTTCCGGAAAAAAGGCAATTTTGAACTCTACACCGATCCCGAAAGCCAAATCAAACAATTCAGACGTATCCGGACGATATTTGCCCGCTTGGCACTTGTGGAATTCCTGCTTTCCATACCGCAGTGGTACAATGCAATCCAAACAAAAGAGCCGATGTTCATCTTGATGGCCATGCTTTTGACATTGATTGCTTTTGTTTTCCTGAAGCAAGTCCGGACATGCACAAAGAAAATAACCGAGCTTGAAAAATTGGGTTAAGTAATATTTGTATTATTATAAGAGTATTGTTACTGCTTATCCTGAAAATAAGGTTGCTTCCAATTTTCATCTTATGCTATGATGGCGTTGTGGATTCATTAAATTTTAATTAAATTAGAATGAAGAAACATGTCATTATTTATTTTGGAGGTAACTATGGATAAAGCATTAATTTTTATAGCGATGGCCGGCTACATGTCGATCATCATTGGAATCGGCTTCTATTATTACAAGCGGTCGAATGAAAGCTCCGATAACTTCTTCTTGGGCGGCCGCAGTTTGGGTCCTTGGGTTGCCGCAATCAGTGCGGGTGCCTCGGACATGAGTGGTTGGCTCCTGATGGGGCTTCCGGGCGTGGCTTATTGGTCAGGATTATCC
>NZ_JBAWAZ010000235.1:0-2826 GCF_049589555.1 Trichococcus sp. | reverse complement strand
AAATATACAACACAAGCTATACGTTCGATCGCCTAGGCAACGAAATTCACGACTACAGCAAAACCCATTTATTCGATATCCAAGTCGAGGGCGGACAAGTTTTCAGAGAATCCGATACGTTGACCCCCGGGAACGGAATGGGTGTGTTTGCGACCGAATTCGGCCTGTTCGGCTTGGGCATCTGTTTTGACGTCCGATTCCAAAGCGACTGGGAGCTGCTTCAAAAACAAGGGGCGCTTGTCTGTGTGGTGCCCGGCGCGTTCAATATGACGACCGGTCCTGCGCATTGGGAATTGCTGTTCCGAGCGCGCGCAGTCGACAATCAGTTGTTCATGGTGGGGGTCAGTCCTGCCCGCGATCTCGATTTCAGTTACCATGCTTACGGCCATTCGCTTGTGGCTGATCCATGGGGAAGCGTCCTGGCCCAACTGGGTTTTGAGGAAGAAATTGCGATAGTGTCGGTGGATCTCGAGCGCGTTGCATCCGTGAGAAGGCAAATCCCCATTCTCAGTCCAGCGGCTACGGAATGAAAAGTTCCCATTGACTGGACCGAAATATAAAGATATTAAATGCACAAAGAATACTTAAGTTTTCGGAAATTCGGGAACAAACGCTTTTCTTTGTGTACCGGAGCACTTACTATTTTGCTATAATGAAGTCATGCAAATGCATCAGTTGATTACATTTTGCGGGTTAGGGCCTAAAATCAGAAGGACTCTTTCCCCACTGTGTGAACTATACGATTTGAGAGAAGGAATCCTTTATGTCCAACGAGAAAATGTATATGACTGTCGACGGAAATACGGCCGCAGCCTATACATCTTACGCTTTTACTGAAATTTCAGGGATTTATCCCATTACACCCTCTTCACCGATGGCAGATGCTGTCGATCATTGGGCGCAGGAGGGCCGCAAGAACATATTTGGCCAAACCGTGAAAGTGACCCAGATGCAATCCGAGGCCGGAGCAGCCGGAACTGTTCACGGCGCGCTGCAAGCAGGCGCTTTGGCATGTTCCTACACATCATCGCAGGGATTGTTGCTGATGATTCCCGATCTGTACAAAATGGCCGGGCAACTGTTGCCTTCCGTCATCCATGTTGCCGCTCGTGCTGTGGGGGGCCATGCGCTTTCCATCTTCGGTGACCATTCTGACGTGATGGCCTGCAGACAGACCGGTTATGCCTTGCTGTCTTCCTCCAGCGTACAGGAAACGACTGACTTGGCAGCTGTCGCCCATTTGGCGGCTATCAAAGGGCGCGTGCCGTTCCTGCATTTCTTTGACGGCTTCAGGACCTCGCATGAAATCCAAAAAATAGAGGTTCAATCGTATGACGACCTCGCGGAAATGCTGGACCAGGATGCTTTGAAAGCCTTCCGAGACCGCAGCCTCAGCCCGAACCACCCGACACTGCGGGGAACGGCTCAGAATCCGGACGTCTTTTTCCAGACCAAGGAAGCCGCGAACAGATATTACGATGCCGTTCCGGAAATTGTGGAAGGTTATATGGAAAAGATGAACCAATTGACAGGCCGCGACTATCGCCTGTTCAATTATTACGGTGCTGCGGAAGCCGAGCGGGTCATCATCTGCATGGGCTCCGTGTATGAAACAGCCTGCGAGACGGCTGATTACCTGAATCGCTTAGGGGAAAAAGTGGGTGTCCTCAACGTGCATCTTTACCGTCCGTTCAGCGTCGGGCACTTTTTGAAGGCTTTGCCGGATACCGTAAAACGGATTGCGGTTCTTGACCGCACGAAAGAAGCCGGCTCCATCGGCGAACCGCTCTTTTTGGATGTCGTGGCTGCCTTCAACAATCGACTCGATCGTCCGATAATCATCGGCGGCCGCTATGGCTTGGGTTCGAAGGACACAACACCGGAGCAACTGTTCGCAGTCTACAAAAACCTGAAGAAGGAGCAACCGAAGCATCCCTTCACGATCGGGATCAATGATGACGTCACCCACCTGTCGCTTGCGATCGATGAACAGATCGATGTCCGTCAGGAAGGCACGTTCGAGGCGCAGTTTTGGGGATTCGGTTCCGACGGGACTGTCGGGGCCAACAAAAATTCGATCAAAATCATCGGGGATCATACCGATATGCACGTACAGGCTTATTTTTCCTACGATTCGAAAAAATCGGGCGGGGTCACCATTTCCGATCTGCGCTTCGGCAAGGAGCCTATCCATGAACCGTATCTGATCGAAAAGGCTGATTTCGTGGCTTGCCACAACCATGCTTACGTCAAAAAATACGACATGCTGAAGAACCTGAAACCGGGCGGCGCGTTCCTGCTGAACACCAATTGGAGGGCCGAGGATCTCGAACAACGCTTGCCTGCCAAGATGAAGCGGTACATCGCCCAAAACGAGATCGACTTCTACACGATCGACGCAATCAACCTCGCCAAGGAAATCGGCCTGGGCGGGCGGATCAACACAATCTGTCAAGCAGCCTTTTTCAAAATCCTGCCGGTCATACCTGCTGAAGAGGCGATGCAGTACATGAAGGAAGCGGCCCGCAAGTCATACGGGCATAAAGGCGAAGCAATCATTTCCATGAATGAGAAAGCGATCGATGCCGGTATGGAAGCTGTCCAAAAAATCAGCATCCCGGATAGCTGGAAGGATGCGCAAGATGAGCCGGAAGTATTCAATGACCAACCGGATTTTGTCCGCAACATCGCCAGCATGATGGAGCGGATGGAAGGCAACCAATTGCCTGTCAGCGCCTTTTTGGACCGGGCTGACGGGACTTTCCCGCAGGGGACGACGCAATATGAAAAACGCGAAATCGCCGTCCAGATTCCGATCTGGAACCC
>NZ_JBAWAZ010000234.1:0-3385 GCF_049589555.1 Trichococcus sp. | reverse complement strand
CATAATAGGTTGTATTGTTGCTTCGTCCTGTTTCGATGGATATTTTGATGTTCTCATCTTCGTAGGAAGATTCGGTGACGATGGCCGCGGTGATTGTTTGTTCACTTACGGATTCGGACTCATCCGGATCCGTCTCCTCACTGACTGTGCTGGTCGTTGTCTCTGTAGCGGCTACCTCAGACAGCGCTTTTGGGATAACGAAGGCATCCAATAAGACGAATGCAGTTGCTGCACTCAACAGGCTCGCATAGATGAGAGCCCAACGATAGGGTTTTGAAAAAAATTGCTTCATAGAATGGTTTGTCCTTTCTTGATCGTATTGAATACGTATTTTTTTGGGTAGCATAACTGGCAAAAAAGAGCGATGCATCAACAGATGCTTTTACCAGCACCAAAAGGATTGGCACTTGCTTAAAGGGGATTTTGTTTCCCGCAATTGCTGGGATGCGTGCAGACATCGCATGCGTATTTGCTTTTCAAAAGTTCGAAAATTGCTGCATATTCCGCATCACTGCCATCGTCCACCACGATGGTGTGCAGATCCTGTTTCTGTAGCTCTTCAACCACTAAAATCAACTTTTCGTCCGGGTTAAGAGCTGGAATGATTACGACTGGATTCATATTGACGCCTCCAAATTTTTCAGTCCGGGCAACCGTTGCTCCTTTTCTGGTGCTGATTCCATTTTAAAAGAACGCACCCACTGAATTCCTCGAAATCCATACGAATAGTTGCGGAAAAAAAGTAGCGAAACACACACAAATAAAAGCCGTCACCAAATCTGGCGCACAAAAAATGTGCCCCAACCACAGGAACCGCTCCTGCTGTGGTTGGGGCACTATCATTATTCGGCATATTGCTTAATTATGAAACACAGGTGTGGAAAGGTATCTCTCACCGTTATCCGGTGCGATCGTCACTACCGACTTGCCCGCACCAAGTTGACCGGCCAAGGCGATGGCTCCTGCCACTGCCGCACCGCTGGAGATGCCTACAAGAATGCCTTCCTCTTTGGCAAGTCTGCGCGTCATTTCGAAAGCTTCTTCACTTGAGACCTGGAACACGCCATCGAATACCGCCGTGTCCAATACCTGCGGAATGAAGCCGGTACCGATTCCCTGAATCTTATGCGGTCCTTTTTGGCCGCCGCTCAACACTGCGGATTCGGAAGGTTCAAGCGCATAAATACCGACATCCGGATTCGCTTTTCGTAAAGCTCTTCCTACACCTGTGATCGTACCGCCTGTTCCGACAGCGGATAAGAAAGCATCAGGGCCGACGCCGTCGAAAGCCGCGATAATTTCCGGACCGGTTGTCGTTTCATGGATAGCCGGATTGGCTGGGTTTTCGAACTGCAGAGGCAAAAAATGGCCAGGTTGGGCTGCAATTTCTCTGGCTTTCGCAATCGCTGCAGGCATTCCCTCAGCCCCAGGAGTCAACACGAGTTCAGCACCATAAGCCGAAAGCAACAGACGCCTCTCGATGCTCATCGTATCCGGCATCACAAAGATGGCTTTATAGCCTTTCGCTGCCGCCAACATAGCCAAGCCCACGCCCGTGTTGCCGCTTGTCGGCTCTACTATCGTGTCTCCCGGCTTCAAGATTCCCTCTGCTTCCGCTGTCGCAATCATGTTCAAGGCGATGCGATCCTTTATGCTGCCGCCTACATTGAACGCCTCCAATTTCAAATAGACATCGGCGAAGCCTTCCGGTACGACTTTGCTTAATTTGATGATCGGTGTATCTCCGATCAACTCAGCTACTGACGATACGATTTTAACCATGCTGATTCCCCCATTAATTTAATCTTTTTTATGAATGTGTGCTCCAAAATTTGAGTATGGAGCGACTTCTCTGACATTGGATGATAAAGGAAGCATAACACGGGAAAACCTCTGTGAAAATCAGACATAAACGAACAAGGGTGATCGGTTTTCCCGAACACCCTTCGAATTCAATTATCGCTATTGTATTGTTTGTGCCCCATCAGTTCATCTATCGCTTCTTTTGCTTGTTTGTAACGGGCATAATAACTGAATTCGTCCTTCTCGCCGATCCCTTTTGCATCCAGCATGACGACTTTATCCAGGTTTCCGCTTCTTTCGATTTCCTCCAGCATCATCTCATGGATGGTCGTCAAAAAGGCATCCTCTGAAAATTCCATGTTGCGGTAGCCGTCGTCGACATATTTCAGAGTCGGTGGCACAACCAGAATCAAATCCCACAACTGGCGCGCAATGAAGGCGTTGGCTGACTGTTCCACTATCGCATATTCTTCCGGAGTGATCGCATAATCCACGTCCTCAGCGCCAAGGCGTGCGTAGACTTTTGTGACCATCACATCCGTGTCCAAAATTGCCATCCCTTGGCTGGCGGGATCCGCGATCGTGTCCCGATTCAGCTGGAACTGCCCGGTGACCAACCGCTGGTAATCCATGCCATCCAGTTCGAAATCATTCACATTCGATTCCTCTTGATACTGGCGCGAATATTCGAAACTGTAGGGACAGGAATACAGTTTTGCCAAATCCTTGACCAGCGTCGTTTTCCCCCCGCTCGGAGCGCCCAAAACCAGCACTTTTTTCGTGAATGCGCGCCGGAAAGGCAAAGCGATGGCATTAAAATTGCGCAAGGCATCATTGCGGATATTCAGGCCGGTGATCGGGTAGAGGCTGGTGTCCACCAAATGGACCTCATCGGTGGACTCGTTTCCCAATGCCTCAGCCTGCGCTGTTTTTCCGGTATACCATATTTTTTGCGCATCGCTGTGCTGAAGCGAATCAGCTATCTTGAGGTTGATGATTTCCAACCAGGACTCCCAGTCGGTTTCTTTTTGCGGGATGCCTTGGCCGGCTGCCATCACGACATAAATCTGGTTATCATCCGCAAATAATTCGCGCATATACCGGAATCTTCTGTAAACATCCAGACCAAAAGGCTCACCGAAATCGCCCTCCTGGCCGCAGACGATCACGACGCAACCGTCATTCTCCTTCTTAGCCTCCAAGATGACTTCCAAATGGCCGATATGGCAAGGGGCGAAGGCTCCGAAAACGATGCCGATCCGGCTGCCGCTTAATTTATCCTTGTACAGATTCCCCATCTCGATTCTCCCTTCTGCAGAACGTATTCTCTACGGTACGCAACCTACCTTTTACATACATTCTACAACTTCCTCACCGCAGCGTATAGCACGAAGGTCCTCTTCCAAGTTGGATATCCGGAAAAAGGACGCTCCAACAAAAAAACAGGCGCTCAGATCAGGTTGATCTTTGCTCCTGCTTGCCTATCGTTGGAACAGAACAGCCTCATAGCCACTGTCATTGATGGATTTTTTTGTCGTATCACCGATTGCATAGAAAACGAGCGGTTTTTTTTCGGTTTTGT
>NZ_JBAWAZ010000233.1:0-1773 GCF_049589555.1 Trichococcus sp. | reverse complement strand
CACAACTATTATCCGAAGAAGGAGCGGATTTCAAAATGAAAATTGATTTTTTGAAAAAAGAGATCTGGGATCTGATGCGGACCATCCAAGTTTCCAAGGATACCGTGATGTGCCCGGTCGCTAAAGATTATTGCATCACCCCGCTGCAATTGCGGATATTGATGGAAATCAAGCTGAGCGAAGATCTGTCACTCAACCGTTTGGCGAAGGTGATGGATATGAACAACGGCAACGTCTCCACCATCTGCAAAAAGCTGGAACAGCAAGGCTATCTGACGCGGGAGCGGCGCGCGGACGACGAGCGTTTCATTACGCTGAAACTCACTCCAAACGGACAAGCGATCCTTCAGAAAATGGAGCAGGATATCGAGAGCAAATACTGTTTGCTGATGGAAGGCGTCTCCGAAGAACGGCTTGAAAAAATTGCAGTCGGCATCAAAGAACTGCAGCTTTTAATACAGGAAATGAACGAACAACAAAGAGAGGATTGAACTGACATAAATGGCAGATGACAAAAATAAAAACAACCGCAAATGGAATCTAAATTTGAACAACGATAACCCCGATAAACGCAGAACGACAGCCTATTACTTGCTGATGGCGTTGAGCATCCTGATGTTCCTTAACTATTTCGCCTTGCCGAGCTACATGAACCGGAGCGTGGAGGAAGTGACTTACAGCACGTTCCTGAACCAAGTGTCGACGGGTGACGTATCCGAAGTCAAACTGGAAGAGAACCAAATCACCTTCGTCGCGACCGATGACGCAGGCGACAAACAAGTCTACATCACCGGCCTCATCGATGACCCGACACTCGTCACCCGCTTGGAAGAAGCCGACGTGACCTTCAGCAAGGACATCCCGACTGAAGCCTCCCCGATCCTTTCCATCTTGGTTTCCTGGGTCCTACCGCTCCTGCTGTTCTGGGGATTGGGTAGCCTATTAGGCAAACAGATGGCGAAACGGATGGGCGGCGGTGCCGGTGGTGCCTTGTCATTCGGCAAGTCGAACGCCAAAGTCTACGTGAAGGCAGGCGATTCGAAAACATTCAAGGATGTCGCCGGACAGGACGAAGCCAAAGAAGCTCTCAGCGAAGTCGTCGATTACCTGCATCAACCGAAAAAATACCAGGATATCGGTGCCAAGAATCCGAAAGGCATCCTGCTGGTCGGACCTCCCGGAACCGGTAAAACCCTTTTGGCCCGAGCTGTCGCAGGCGAAGCCGATGTGCCGTTCTTCAGCATATCCGGTTCCGAATTCGTCGAAATGTTCGTCGGACGCGGCGCCGCCAAAGTCCGCGACCTCTTCAAGGAAGCCAACGAGAAAGCCCCCTGTATCGTCTTCATCGACGAGATCGACACGATCGGTAAGAAACGCGATAGCGGCGGCTACGGCGGGGGTAACGATGAGCGTGAGCAGACCTTGAACCAACTGTTGGCGGAAATGGACGGCTTCGAAGCCAACAAAGGCATCATCCTCCTGGCCGCTACCAATCGTCCGGAATCCCTTGATGCTGCCCTACTGCGTCCAGGCCGATTCGACCGTCGCGTACCGGTCGAACTGCCGGACTTGGCCGGACGCGAAGCCATCCTGAAAGTGCATGCAACGAACTACAAGATGGATCCAAATATCGATTACAATACGATTGCCCGCGCCACATCCGGTGCTTCCGGTGCCGAATTGGCCAACATCATCAACGAAGGCGGCCTCCGCGCCGTCCGTGAAGGCCGCACCGCCGTCACCCAAAGTGATTTGGAAGAGTCGGTGGAAACC
>NZ_JBAWAZ010000232.1:0-1748 GCF_049589555.1 Trichococcus sp. | reverse complement strand
CCCTAGACTATTCTGTTAGAGTTTTTGTAACTAACATGAGGACAAACAACACTTTTTTTATAGAAAAAGAATAAATATTCGCTAATCCCAGGATGAAAGGGGTTACATTTTACGAAAATTGGATTATAATGGAACTATCAAATAATAGAGGTGACGTAAATGGCTTCTATAGAATCGTTCAATAGATCCGAATTAAAGAAGTCCAACCCTTTACTTACGAAATTCCGGACAACGGTCGAAACAGCTTTTTATGGCAAAAACATGCAGGAAGTTACGGACATGACGGAAGCCTATCAACTCGCTCTGAACGCTGCAGGTGTGGTCGTGACCGATCTGCCTGTGCTCCATACTAAAGAATTGGGATTGCCTGATGATGCCAAGGTACTTGTCGAAAACGGCGGGAGGATCATCGGCCGTACAGCCCGCGCCAAACGGATCATCGGAGAGAACAAAGAAGAAGACGAAATCCTTGAAGGCATCGTCATGGATGTCATCTACAAAAACAGACTTCGCCATTATTATAAAACAACAGGCTATGTAGGCTTGGATCAAGATTTCATCATCAAGGCGCACATTGCTTTTCCCGAAGGGAACGAAAACAATCTCTACTCCTGGCTATTGAACTTCCAGTGGGAAAGCCCGGAATATAAGGAAATGTATGCCCATTCCAAAGCATACAACGAAGGCGATATCTACATCTATACGGATCCAGACTGGCGCCATCCGGATTATCCGCTCGGTGTGGCTATCTTCGAGCCCGATAAAAACGTTGCCTGCATCCTCGGAATGCAATATTTCGGTGAGTTCAAAAAAGGCACACTGACGCTTGCTTGGGGAACCGGCCATCGCAATGGCTTCGTTGCTTGCCATGGTGGTCAAAAACACTTCCGACTGCCTGATGGCGGTTCGTATGTCGCTTCTTTCTTCGGGCTTTCGGGGTCAGGCAAATCGACGCTGACCCATTCGAAGCACGACAACAAATATGAAGTGAAAGTGCTGCATGACGATGCCTTCCTGATCGATTTGACGGATGGCTCCTCCATCGCGTTGGAACCTTCCTATTTCGATAAAACCCAGGATTATCCCGCCGATCACCCTGAACAGGACTATTTCGTTACTGTTCAGAATGTGGGAGTGACGAAGGATCATGAAGGCAAAATTGTGCTGGTCACCGAAGATATCCGAAACGGAAACGGACGAACAGTCAAATCACGCTATTCCACTCCGAACCGCGTGGATAAGTTCGAAGAACCGATCAATGCTGTCTACTGGATCATGAAGGATGATGCCTTGCCGCCTTTGGTCAAGGTGGATGAAGCGGTCTTGGCTGCAACATTCGGCACGACGCTGGCTACAAAACGCACGACTGCGGAAACGCTGAAGAAAGGCGAGTCGACCGACAAATTGGTCATCGAACCATTCGCAAATCCGTTCCGGGTTTATCCATTGGTTGAGGATTATGAAGGCTTCAAAGAATTGTTGGCTCATGAAGACGTAGACTGCTACATCATCAATACTGGGTTTTTCATGGGTAAAAAAATACCGAAGGAAGTGTCTTTGGGCGTCATCGAAAGCGTCGTTGAAGGGAAAGCAGCATTCGTCCCATTCGGGGATGCGCCACATCTCAGCTATCTGCCGGTAGAAGGCTTCAATCCCGATTTTGAAGACAAGGACTATACGAAGTTGGTTAGAAGACGCATGCAGCTACGGGAAGATTTCTTGGAAGAATTCAATGCTGTCCATCCGAG
>NZ_JBAWAZ010000231.1:0-11630 GCF_049589555.1 Trichococcus sp. | reverse complement strand
CTTCTGAAGCGTCGGCAACAGGCCGAGCCTTTTTTTTAGGCCTTTTTTTGAAAAAGTCGCGTATACCCATGATACACCTCCGTTCATTTGTAATAGTTCCTTCAATTGTATCACAGCCCCCCAAGTTCGGAATTGCGGAAAGAAATGTGTAAATAGACCGATCGGACATAGATGATCTTTTTTTGGACTGTCACTCCTGCTAGCTGCGACAGAATCCAACGCATATTAACGTATATCATCTGTCCATATTCGGTTATTCTTAACCTTTTAGAACCAAGTGCTGTGCTATAATGGAACAATAGTGCTTGTTACTGAAGCGTTTTTTCGGTTCTAGGAACAGGCAAACGAAGAACTAAGGGGATAGCCAATTGGAAAAATTGAAAAGAAAAATAATGAATTTTATGCGCGGGAGATACGGCGCAGATCAGCTTTACAATGCGTTGATCATTTCGGGGATGGTGCTGTATTTCTTGGGTGCAACGATAAATTTTGGTGTTTTGGTTTTCGTAGCGCAGATTTTGATTTTTTGGGCTCTGTTCCGGGTCTATTCGAAAAAAATCTATAAACGCGCTGAGGAAAACCGCAAATTCCTCAAGTGGTGGCAACCGAACCAGAAAAAGCTGAAGTTGTTTTTTAGAAGATTCAAGGAAATCAAGGTTGCCCGTTTCCGCAAGTGCCCTAACTGCAGGACGACTTTGCGTTTGCCCGTCAAACGCGGCAAAAAGACAGTGAAATGCCCGACCTGCCATCAAAAATTCGAATCCCGCATCATTCTATAAACAAAAAAGAAGCCCCGCCAATTAATAAAATTGAGCGGAGGCTTCTTTTGTTTACGCTTCGTGGATCAGTACTTCTTCTTGGGTACCCAAAAGGATGGTCTTTTCGGAAGGGCGCAGGCTGCCTTTGTTTTCGTCGCGTCCCTGCAGAACGACACGCGGGTTTGCGTCCTCGATTGTGCGGAAGGCTTCGCGCGCCAATTTTTGGGTGTCATCGTTCATGTAGCGGTTGAAGAGGACGCAGAGTTTGGCTTCCTGCAGTTCCACCATCATATCGTAGTCGCCGGTGCTGTCCCCGAAGAGCATCAGCGGCTGTTTTTCGTTGTGCTTCGGCATCAGTTGTTCCGTGATGACGGCTGTTTTGCCGGGGCCTTTGGTGATGTTTTTGCCGGGTTCCATGCACGGTTGGATCAGGCTGTTTTCATCTTTGTTGTAATACATGCCGATGACGTGCTCGTTGTCCAACCCGTAACCGAAGTCCGGATGCGTTGCGGCGACTTGGACGACATCCACAGGTGAAGCCGAAATGACATAGACGATGATGCCGTTCGCCTTCAGGACGTGATAAAGTTCCTTCAATTCGGTAGGGAACGCCAAGCCAGTATCGTAATGCGACACGATGACGCCTGCTTTGCTCGGTAATTCAGCCGGACTCGTCAAGGTCACGCGTTCGAATTTGCCGTACTGCAACCAATAAGAGATGGATTGGTAAGCCAGTTGACGCAAATCTTCGCTTGTCCGTTGTGCGAAAAGATACGTCATCCAAGGATAGCCGGCTTTTCTTTTGAAGTCGCCGTTGATGACCGTGTAGAACAGACGGATTTTTGCAGCGAATTCTTCATAGTAAGAAGATTTTTTAGCTTCTTCCAACGAAAGGGTACCGCCTTGCATAAAACCTTCATATTGCTTATACAACCAAGCGTAGGCCGATTTGATATCATCAGCGATATTGCCGATAGTAGCAAGCTGATTGGTCTTATCAAGGAGCGTGTCCTCTGTTGCTCCGACATTTTCGAGTCCATCCGTCAAAATCGCGTGGAACTGATCGGGTGTCAAACGATAATCCAAATGCAGCAACATGTAAAGCATCAAAGTATCCTCTATATCCATGATGGCGGAAGTATTGTCGAAATCAAATACAACATAAGGAGGGTCAGCTGGGTCGAATGAGCTGTTTTGGTTCCCGTAGGCAGCGATGACAGCATTCAGCGCTTGGTGCGTATGCGGTGCCCAGTTTTTGGAAGAAAGAATTTTATTATGTTTTTCTGGCAAAGTAAGTACCCCTTTATCATGGAATTTTCATACTAAATCATTTTAACAAAAAAGGATGGGAAGATACAATTAAATGTGCCCATTTCAGCTGATCCAGTCCACAACCTCGAAATGAAATGAGAATTAACAATAAATTGTTTGTCAGACAATTTATTGTTAATTAAGAAATTTTTCTTAATAAGTTTCATTTACGCGGATTTGTCTTTATGAAAGCAATTTCTGTGGAAGGATTTCTCATAAAATAGGCATAAAATCGGTTGTTTTTAAGGATTGGGTAAATATATCGGGAATGCGTGTGAGAAAGTCTGACATTTTCGCGGAAGAATTTAATTGATTTTTAATCATGCTTTCATTATAATTTTGATTAATGGTATAATAATAAGAAGCGGTCCTTTCTTGATAAGGATCCAATCCATGCTCTTGAAATAATAGTAGTATGATGACGAGCACAAAAGGGGTTGAGGCAAAATTGATTAAGTTAGAGCACGTAAATAAGTATTTCGGCGCCAACCATGTGTTGAAGGATATCAACCTGGAAGTTGCCGAAGGGGAAAAAGTGGTCATTATCGGTCCTTCAGGTTCCGGTAAGAGTACAACGGTGCGTTGTATGAATTTTCTCGAAGAACCTACAGACGGAAAAGTTTTTATAGATGGCACAGAAGTCACAGCTAAAAATAAGTTGGATATTGTGCGCCATTCCTCTGCAATGGTTTTTCAACAATTTAATCTATATCCACATATGACAGTGTTAGGGAACCTGACAATCGGCCCTATGAAGCTGCAAGGCAAATCCAAAAAAGAAGCGGAAGAAATGGCTTACGAATATTTGGATATCGTTGGCTTGCGCGAAAAGGCGAATGTTTATCCTTCAACGCTTTCAGGCGGGCAACAACAAAGGGTGGCAATCGCGAGAGCGCTCTGCTCACAGCGAAAAATCATTCTTTTCGATGAACCTACTTCAGCATTGGATCCTGAGACGGTTCAGGAAGTATTGGATGTCATGATCAAACTTTCCAGCATGAACATCACGATGGTTGTCGTGACTCATGAAATGGGCTTTGCGAGACAGGTTGCCGATCGGGTCATCTTTATGGCTGACGGCATGATCGTAGAGGAAGGCACTCCGGAGCACTTCTTCGATAATCCGACACATGAGCGGACAAAAGCGTTCTTGGGTAAAATTTTAAGATAACCGAACTTTTCGGAATACAATATTATAGGAGGAATTGGGTATGAAAAAGAAAAATCTATGGGTTTCATTATGTTTATCAGCTGCATTGTTCTTGGGTGCGTGTGGCAGCGATGCTACGGATACAGCAGATTCTGCGGCTGGTTCTGCAACGGATGCTTCCGGTCAAGTTACCGCTGAAACAATCAAAGAAGCAGGCGTATTGAAAGTCGGCGTTAAAGAAGATGTACCGAACTTCGGTTTGAGAAACACTGAAACAAACGAAATCGAAGGTTTTGAAATCGACATCGCCAAAAAAATCGCTGAAGAAATCTTAGGTGATGCAGAAGCGATCGAATTGGTTCCAGTAACTGCAAAAACGCGTGGTCCATTATTGGATAACGGCGAAGTCGATATGGTCATCGCAACGTTCACAGTTACAGAAGAACGTAAAGAAACATATAACTTCTCTGATGCTTATTACGTGGATGCAGTCGGCCTGTTGGTTAAGAAAGACAAAGGTTACAAAGGCTTGGCTGACATGGACGGCGCTACAATCGGGGTTGCCCAAAGTTCAACAACTGCTGACGCGATCAATGCCGAAGCTGAACAATACGGTATCTCTTTGAGCTACTCAGAATACGCTACTTATCCAGAAATCAAAGCTGCTTTGGATTCCGGCCGCGTGGATGCATTCAGCGTGGACAGATCCATCTTGGCTGGCTACTTGGATGATTCAACTCAAATCCTGAAAGACCGCTTCGCTACACAAGATTATGGTGTTGCGATCAAGAAATCAAATACAGAATTGGCAACATCTGTTAATGACTTAATCACTGCATGGGGAGAAGACGGCACCCTTGATGCGATGATTACTGAGTGGGGCTTGGGAGAATAATGAGAAGTACCAATCCATTCGCTCTCTGGCGTTGGGAAAGCCTTCTTGAAAACAGCAGCGACATTGGAGCCGGATTTATCCGGACGCTCCAAGTCGCTGTGTTGGCGTTAATTCTGGCTTTGGTCATCGGGGTTGTCGTGGGAACCATGTCCACGGCAAAAGGCCGATTGCCACGTGCTGTTGCCAGAATATACGTGGAAATGTTTCAGAATATTCCGTTGGTCATCCAAATCTTCTTCATGTACAACGGGCTTGCCATGGCAGGCTTGGTGTTGAGTGAATTCACGATCGGGGTAGTCGGAGTAGGGCTGTATCACGGTGCCTACATCGCCGAAGTCGTTCGTGCAGGTATCCTCGCTATTCCGAAAGGCCAAGAAGAGGCAGCTTACTCAGAGGGCTTCAACTATATCCAAACAATGCGTTACGTCATCTTGCCGCAGATGGTCAAAATCATTTTGCCGCCTTTGACCAATCAAGCCGTCAACTTGATCAAGAATACTTCCGTATTGGCGATCATCGCCGGAGCGGACTTGATGTATGTAGCCGATTCTTATGCTTCCTACAGTCTGAACTACGGTCCTGCGTATGCAGTTGCCGGTTTGCTTTACTTCCTGCTTTGTTTCCCGCTTGCAACATTTGCGCGGAAATACGAGCAAAAACTGAAAGACAATGATTCGGTTGTCGTCAACGTTGGCGTGGATATTCCGGAGGTGATGGAATGATGGAATCGATCAGAACAGTCTTCACACCATCGAATGTGTCGTTCATGATGCAAGGATTGGAACTGGCATTGCTGATTTCGGTCGGCGTCGTCATCCTTTCGATCATCTTCGGTACGGTATTGGGCCTGTTGCGTAATTATGATAAAAAAGTTTTCGGAAAATTGGCCGGTGCCTACATCGAGCTCTTCCGGAACACACCGTTATTATTATGGATGCTTTCGTGTTCATTCTTGATACCGGGCAGCACGATCACCTTGAAAGGGTCTTTCGCCCTGTTCCTGTATACATCGGCTGTCGTAGCCGAAATCGTGCGCGGTGGATTGAATTCGATACCGAAAGGGCAATTTGAAGCTGCCCATTCCCAAGGGTTTTCATTCATGCAGTCTTTGTGGTACATCGTTCTGCCGCAAGCCTTCAAGAAAATTATCCCTTCGCTGTTGTCGCAAGTGATCACCACCATCAAGGATACTTCTTTCTTGGCCGGTCTGGGGATCATGGAATTCACAAGAAGTGGACAAGTCATCCTTGGTAAAGTGACGAAAACTTCAGAAGTGTTTTTGGTCTATGGCTTCCTGGCTTTGGTATACTTCATCATCTGCTTCACGCTTTCGGCAGTCGTCAGAAGCTGGCACAAGCGCAATGCAGAACATGCTTAACAATATAATATGAAAAGCCCCCGACTTACAGCGTTACAACGCTGCAGTCGGGGGCTTTTTGCGTGGACATCAAACGATGGATGCATCGTAGATGGATTGGATCGATTCGGCCAAGGTGGTCCGGAATTCATCATCGGTCAGACCGGCGCTCAGACCTTCGGACAACGCCCGCGAGAAGCTGGCGATCAAGCCTGGATTGTGAGTCAATTTTTCGTTGGCTTCTTCCCGCGAATAACCGCCGGATAATGCCACGACCCGCACGACTTGCGGATGAGCGATAAGTTCCTTATAAAAATCAGCGACGCTAGGAATCGAAATTTTCAGCATCACAAATTGGTCCGGATTCAACGCATCCAGCGCCAACAACAATTCTTCCTTGAGGATCGCTTCCGATTCAGCTTTGTCTGCACTATGGATGTCGACTTCCGGTTCGATGATCGGGATCAGTCCGGCAGCAATGATCTGCTTGCCGACTTCGAATTGCTGGGCGACGACTTTTTTGATGCCTTCACGATTGGCAGATTTGATTACGGAACGCATTTTGGTGCCGAAGATGTGGCGCTCGTTTGCGTGCGCAAGGAGGGTGTCCAGATCCGGATTCGGTTTCATCAACTGGACGCCATCAGCTTCCGCATCAAGACCTTTATCGACTTTCAGGAAGGGTACGATGCGTTTCTTTTCCCAGAGGTAGTCGGCCGTATAGAGGCCATCGACTTTGCGGTCCATCGTCTGTTCAAATAAAATGGCGCCCAGGATGTGTTCCGAACTGAAAGCCGGCGATGTGACGATGCGAGAGCGCATCTCATGGACTAGCGTGAACATCTCTTCTTCGCCGTTGTAGCTATCTTCCGAAATACCGTACAATGCCAGTGCCTTGGGCGTGCTGCCGCCGCTTTGGTCCAACGCTGCAATGAAACCTTTGCGATTTTTCATGATATCGAATTGCTCTTTGTTCATGATACAAACCCCTTTGATTTTCAGATTTCCGAAATCCGGATCCGATCCTGTTTCTTCGCGGAAAGAGGATTTCTAAAGTCAGTATAGCACTAATTCCAGGCTTTTCTGAGTGAAATGCCCTGTACATTTTGACGGTATTAAGCTTCAAAATTGACATGAAAATTATTTTTTGTTGAAACCTTTTTGATTTAGGAGTAGAGTTGTTTTATGGGATTTTTCAAGCACTTATAAAGCATATCAACAAAATCGAACGAAAGAAGGCGTGCAGATGATTTTTTGGCTGAAATCGGACAAAACAAATGCGGAATACACGGAACTAAATGTCTACAAACGGGGCATCCTGATGGGCGGAATTTCTCATCACAAGGACGACGATTTCTGGCAATGGTGGGTGGAAGGCGTCGGCAAGAAGAAAACCCGCAAAATGTACAAAGAAGCAACCGAGGACGAAGCCAGACGGGCTGTCGAGTACGAAATCTGATAATTAAATATAACGGCGCAGGGCAGGGATCATTCGTTGGATGAGACTTGGCCTGCGTTTTTATTTTGGGGTGTCGACTGTTGCGGGAAGAATAAATGCGGAGCAGTCGACGAAAAGCTCGACCGTCAGCTGTTGTTGAAAGAACGAACGCAGAACAGTTGACGAAGTGAGTAACCGTCGGCTGATGTGGAAAGAACGGGTGCGGAACAGCCGACAAGAGGTACCGAAAATCTCAAAAAAACGCGCCATCAGCCGAAGGAAGAACTCCTTCCCGGCTGCTGACGCGTTTTTGATGTTCACAAAGCAGTCTTATTAAATAGTTTCACCGCCGCAACAAGAGCTGAACCGATCATCAGTCCCGTTGTCAGCAGCGGATTCCGAAGTTCCTCCAGCAGCAGTGTACCTTGCAGCATGTCCATGTTGCGCGAGGCCAGCACCAGCGGATTCCACTCGGCCGCTTCCGGGAACAGGTTCCACAAGAACAGCACCATCAGGAAGGCGCCCGTGAACAGCAGCGGCCCATAGGCATTTTTGAACAGGACAGCCCCGAGCAGCAGGATGGCAATCAGCAGGATGCCAAACAGATAGAGGCTGATGATGGACAGAGCCAAGTTTTCGGTCGTGCCTTCGGGGAAGTAATAAAGCGTGTACCCCAAAGTGATGAAAAAGCAGAGCCAATAGCTGACGGTCCAAAGCAGAAGGGCACCTGTGAATTTTGAAAAGAGGATCGTCCGGCGCGGTAGGCCTTTCGTGACCATATTGATGAGCGTGCCTTTTTCATATTCCTTTGCCATCATGCCGCTCAAGAGGATGACGATGATGAACAGGCCGGTCTGGGTGCCGTTCTTGAAGAATTGGATCCAGGAATCGAGGTTCGTCGGTTCCGCAATCAGGATCGTGATCCCTTCCGGCATGAAGTTTCCCAACAGATCGGGCAAAAATTTGGCCGTCAACGGATTCATGATGCCCAACAACGCAAACAAGGCGATCGCCAAGAACAGTTTGAAGTTGCGGGTATATTCGGTAAGTTCTTTTTTTGTGAAGGCAAGATACGCTCTCATCGGACCACCTCCAGGAAGATATCTTCCAGTTTGGGTTCAGCCGTTTCCAAGCGGAGCGGCACCAGTCCGCTCTCGCCAAGGATCCGGATGATCAGCGCCATGGTCTGTTCCGGGTTCTCGGATGGGATGGTGATGGAAGGATCTTTTGCATCCGACGAGGACTTCAGCGCGTTGATCCGCGGATCGGCCTGGAACACAGCAGCATCCGCCGGGGTCCGGAAGGTGACTGTGCAGGAATGTTTGGAGTGCGTGGTTTTCAATTCTGACACCGATCCGGTCAGGACGAGTTTTCCTCCGTCAAGGATGCCCACCCGATCGCAGATGGCTTCAACATCGGTCAGAACATGCGTCGAAAAGAGCACCGTTGTCCGTTCCTTCACTTTCAGAAGGATATCGAGGATTTCCCTGCGGCCGATCGGATCCAATGCGGAAGTCGGTTCGTCGCAGATCAGCAGTCGCGGTTCGTTCAGCAAAGCCTGGGCAATCCCCAAGCGCTGCTTCATGCCGCGGGAAAACGTGCCGATGCGTTTTTTAACATCAGCCAGCCCGACCAGTTCCAAAAGCTCTTCGGATTTGGTTTGGATGAGCGCGGATGGCATGCCTGTGATGTCGCCGCACAGCCGCAGATATTCCTTTGCGGTCATGAAACCGTAGAATTCGGGCACATCCGGCAGATAGCCGATGAACCGGTTCGTCCGGGTGTCGCCGTAACGCACTTTTTCGCCGCAAACAGAAATTTCGCCGGCATCCGCCTGCAGCAAGCCCAAAACGATCTTCATTGTCGTCGTCTTTCCGGAGCCGTTTTTGCCGATGAAACCGTAGATTGAGCCTTCAGGTACGGAGAAGGACAAGCCATCGAGAACGCTTTGGTTCCCAAAGGATTTCCCCAATCCGGCGATCGTGAGGATGTCCATCACTCATCGCCCCTTCCAATCAGGAAATACAGGACCGGACCGACGATGTTCAGGAATATGATGATGAAGATCCAAAGATTTTTGCTGCCCATTTTTACTTGGGGATGCTTGTTCAGGTGGAGCAGGGCCGTGATCAACAGAATGATCTGGATCACGACCAAAGGGATCAGGATGGGTAAGTATGGCTGCAGTTCTGCAAACATAAAAGCTCGCCTTCTTTCTTTTTTTTTCGTTTATTTTCTAATATCTCCATTTTAGGTGTCCAATTGCTTTTTCACAATTATTCTCCTCTTGTTCGTTATATAACAAGTATAACGCTGGCGGTGGGATTTGCAAGTCGGAAGAGTGGGAAGACCCATCACGCATGGAGGCCTAACAAAGGTTCACGGCTATATGGGACTGGCGCTTTCCTGTGATATAATGAAGCAAAGATACCAGAACAGCCAGCGCTGTCAGAGGAAGGACCGAAGGATGAATCCATTTTTTAAATTGATGCTTAAGTTGATGTCGTCACCAAAAATCAACATGCAGGAAGATTATGCCCGTGTCCGCAAAGTACAGCATATACTGGCTCCCAAGCCGAAAAAGGGCTATATCATCATGGACCACAAAATCTATTCGGAGGACCGTTCCCATGATATTCCCGTACGCGTTTTCTATCCGAAAGAGCGCCTGCATAAAGTACCGTTGCTGTTTTTTCATGGCGGCGGGTGGGTCATCGGTGACATCGAAACCTATACGAATGCCTGCATCAATATGGCGGATCTGACCGGCAGGACCGTCTATTCCGTCGATTACCGCCTGGCGCCTGAGCATCCGTATCCGGCCGGGCTCTACGATTGTTACCGGGTGGCGGAAGTATTGCTGAAACACCTGGAAATGAGTGGTCTGTCGGATGAAACAGATTTGATTCTGATCGGTGATTCTGCGGGCGGAAACTTGGCTGCTGCCGTTTCTTTGCTGCTCCGCGATAGAGGCCAAGCGACTCCAATAAAACAGGTTTTGCTGTATCCTGTCACCTATTGGGATCATTCGGAAGCATCTCCGTTTGAATCGATCCGCACGAATGGGCATGATTACGGACTGACTGCGAAAAAAATGGAAGAATACATGGCGCTGTACCAGCCCGATCCCGAGCTGCGCAAGAACGGGTATGTCGCGCCTTTGATGGCGGAAGACCTGTCGAATCAGCCGGAAACCCTGGTGATCACGGCCGAATTCGATCCGTTGCGTGATGAAGGCGAAGCTTACGCCGAAGTATTGCAGAAAGCCGGCAACAAGGTGCAGGTCCATCGCGTGAACGGCATCGTCCATGGCTTCATCACCTATCCGAAGACGGCCGAATCGGTTGTGGAAGCCTACGAAGTCATCAATGCGTTTCTGAATGCATAAGCCGAGATGGCGGTTCTATGGAACAAGAGGAAAGGGGGAGAAGCAGTGAACCGAAAAAAGTGGGTACGTTTGGATAATGCCTCCAATATATTTTTGGCGGCCATGACGAATACCGATACAAAGGTTTTTCGCATGAGCGCGGAATTGATCGACAGCGTGGATCCGTTGTTGCTGCAACGGGCGCTCGATGAAGTCTATGAGAATTATGTGCTGTACCACAGTGTGCTGAGGCGCGGATTTTTTTGGTATTATCTGGAAGAAAGCGACCTGAAGCCGAAAGTTACGGCCGACGTGTTGCCGCCTTGCGCGCAGATCTATCATTTTGACCGGAGAGAGCTGTTGTTCCGCGTCTTCTATAACCAAAACCGGATCCACTTGGAACTCTTCCATGCCCTTTCTGACGGAACCGGGGCGTTGTGGTTTTTCGAGGATCTGCTGAAGGCCTACATCATGCTGCGGCATCCCGAGGCGTTTGGCGGCCTGGATGCCGCAGCGCACGACCGTTTGAACCACCAATTGGAAGACAGTTTTGCGCACTATTTCCGCAAGGACAAGAAACAGAACTTTACGGATGCGGCGCAATCAGCCATCCGTTCCGTCGCGAAAGTCAGTCAATTGACAGGGAAAGGCCATGCGCAAAAGAGCGCCTTGCCTGAGGAAAATGAGCCGAAGCAGAAGCTCCGCGTGCACCAGTTCCGCGGCAAAAAGACCCCGGACAACCGGCCGCATGTCATCGAGCTGGAGATGCCGGTCAAGGATGTGCTTGCGTTGGCCCGTGAACAACAGACTTCTTTGACCTTGTATCTGACCGCAGTGTATATGTTGGCTGTGCGCAAGGCCAGTCCCGATTTTAAACCCGGATCGGCTATGGCCGTTTCTGTTCCGGTCAACTTACGCCAGTTCTTTCCGTCCAATTCTGCCAGGAATTTTTTCAGCACGACCCGCCTGATCTATACCACAACTGAAACTGAAAAGGCGGATGACATTGCCGCTATCGGTCGCACGCTGAAAGAGCAGTTCCAGCAGCAGATTACGCCGGAAAGTCTGGAGGACAAGCTGAGGACGCTGATCGCTTTCGAGTACAGCCCCTTCACGCGGATGGTCTTCCGGCCGGTCAAAGACTTCGTTCTGAAACTGGTAAATTACGTCAGCAACCGGAATTTGACGATTGCGATCTCCAATTTGGGCAAGGTTGCATTTCCTGACCCGATCGACGGCTACATCGAGAAAATGTATTTCCATACTTCGGCGGTCCGCCCGCAATTTTGCGCCATCAGTCACGGGGAGCATCTGACTGTCAGTTTCACTTCGCCCTTTGTCGAATCCACGATCG
>NZ_JBAWAZ010000230.1:0-16218 GCF_049589555.1 Trichococcus sp. | reverse complement strand
AAGAAAAGCTTTTTGAATATTTCGACTAACAACTATAATTGCTTGATCAGGCTTATCTGTGATTCGGGCGGGATTTAATCCCGTCCGTGCAGCTCAGATAAGCCTATTTTTATTTCAGGACTATACTAGGCCAGTTTATATGAAAAATTTCATTAGTCGCGTCAAATGACCCAAATATCAATGCAAACCTTCCTGTGCCATAAGATTCCTTCAATCGCGGCTCAATAACTTTAATCAGCTGGCCCTTCAACAATAATTATCTGCAGCGACCTGATTATGTCCATCCATGTCAATCTAATCCATAAATAAATGCTTGTAATGGCTGACCGTCCAACTAATTATTTTGTTGGATTGCCAGCATTTATGACTTGATTAACCCTGAAGCAACGAATCCAACGGATGAATATGAAAAATAATGCCTTTGTTGCTAATAATTGTCAGTAGATAACCTGAGCCGAATTTGAACCTACAAAAACCTGAAAAACGGGGGGATTATGACCGTTCAGAATCCTATACAGAAAAATTCTATATTCTAGTTTACATAATATATATTATACAAAGATAAATATAAAAGTTATCAGAAACCGCAATAATCAAATTCTTCCTGCCCACACCATACAAAAATAGCAAAATTGCGAAATATTCACTATTATCGCAAATTTGCTATATTTTGTTATTTATTCGTCATTTTAACTTATTCCGTGCCAACTTCATCATGCATTGATTCGATGGCTGCATACAAGATTTCTTCAGCAATCAAGTCTTTTGATCTCACTGAAATTTGGATCGGTTCTTTGTCAACTTGATAAATGATTACTTCATTTGTATCTTTGTTGAAACCTGCATATTCTTTCGAAACGTCATTCGCTACAATCATGTCCGCGTTTTTGCGTTTCAGCTTGTCCATTGCATAATGTTCGACATCATTTGTTTCAGCCGCAAAACCGATCAAAAATTGGCCCGTTTTTCTTTTTCCGAGCTCAGCCAAGATATCCGTTGTTTTCTCCAAAACCAAATTCATATCCTCGTTTGTTTTCTTGATTTTGACTGTTGCTTGCGTTTTGGGCCTGTAGTCAGATACAGCCGCTGCCATGATGACCATATCGACATTGTGAAATTTATCTAAAACTGCCGTTTCCATCTCTTTGGACGATTGTACGGATATTGGTTCGATCCCAAAAGGAATCGGCAACAGATTCGTAGCGGTGACCAAAGTCACTTCAGCGCCTAAATCACGGGCAGCTTTCGCCAAACTGTAGCCCATTTTACCGGAAGAATCATTGGTGATGAATCTGACCGGGTCTATGCGCTCTTTTGTTCCTCCTGCCGTGATGAGCACTTTTTTGCCTTTCAAAGGCAGTTCTTTGGCATTATTCAAGACGACCAGCTGCGCCGCTTCAACAATTTTATCCGGTTCAGGCATGCGCCCTTTGCCTTCGTATCCTTCAGCCAAAAAGCCCGTGTCAGGTTCCATGATCTCATAGCCGTAACTTTTCAGTGCTTCCATATTCCGGACTGTAGCCGGGTTCTCCAGCATATGCTGATTCATGGCAGGCACGATCAAGCGCGGAGCCGTTGTCGCCAATAGCGCAGTCGACACGAAATCATCGGCAATACCGTTCGCCATTTTAGCGATGATGTTGGCTGTTGCCGGTGCTATGACGGCAAGCTCGGTCCAGTCAGCCAAATGGATATGGCTGACGAACTGCGCGTCTTTTTCATCGAAGGTGTCTGTGTAGACGTCGTGCTTGCTCAATACCTGGAATGTCAACGGAGTGACGAATTCCTGAGCGGAAGCGGTCATCGCCACTTTAACTTCGGCGCCCGCTTTAATGAATTTTCTGACGAGATCGGCTGCTTTATAGACGGCAATGCCGCCCGTTACATAGATGGTTACTTTCTTATTTGTCAACAAATTATACGCCCCGCTTACATTCGACTATTTTTCTTGCTTTTTGCCCTCATAGCTAGCGATGAAGGCTCTTGCCCGGCTGATGAATTCCTTCAACACTTTGATCCGGGCATATTCTTTCTGGTTCCCTTCGACAATGATCCACGGAGCATCTTTCGTGTCCGTTCTGGCGACCATCTCGTTCATCGCTTCTTCGTATTGCCCAAATTTTTCGTGGTTCCGCCAATCTTCATCGGTCAGCTTGTAGTTTTTCTCAGGATCGTTTTCCCGGTCTTTAAAGCGTTGTTTTTGCTCTTCTTTGTCTATCACGATCAAGAATTTGATGATCAACAAGCCATCGTGGACCAAGTTGTGTTCCATTTCGTTGATTTCTTCGTAGGCAGCGGCCCATCGGTGTTCCGGCGTGAAGCCTTCCACCCGTTCCACCAGCACGCGGCCGTACCAACTTCTGTCATAGATGGTCATTTTCCCTTTGACCGGGAAAGTCTGATAGAAGCGCCAAAGATAATTATAGCGGCTCTCGTTTTCCGTAGGTGCCGCAGTGGTGGCGACATCATAACTGCGGGGATCGACCAACCTTGTCAAGCGGCTGATTGCGCCGCCCTTGCCTGCTGCATCCGTCCCTTCGAACACAAGGACACACGGGATCTTTTTCAACCACATTTCGTAGACCAATTCCCCCGCTTCTTCCTGCAGTTTCTCCAGCTGGGCTTCATATTCTTCTTCCGTTATGGCAACTTTCAAATCGATTTTGGCCAATGGCTTTTCCTTCAAAATGGAACGGATCGGAGCCGGCGGTTGTTGTGAAGATTGCTCAAGGTGGCTCTTCAAAGTGCTGCTCGCGATGTTTAGCGCTTCTCGGGAAGCGTCTTTCAGGTCTTCTGAGGAAATCACGTGCCATGGTGACGCTTCGAAATTTGTCATTTCCAATATTTTGTCGAAGTGCTTCAGATATTTATTGTATTTTTTGAGTTGTTTTTCATCGTCTTTCGTTATCAGGAATTCTCTGTATGGATCGTCTTTTAACTTCTCGATTCGTTTTTCCATCGTGTTTTCCGAGTGGTGCAGAAACAGTTTCAGGACGATTGTGTTGTCGGCATCCAGCATCCGCTCCAGAAAACTGATATAGCCAAGGTGATGTTCCAAGCGTTCATCCTTCACCTTCAGATCGTTCATGAGTTCAGAATAGAAACTGCGATCAAAAAAGGCTATCCTGCCTTTTCCGGGCAAATCCCTCGCAAAGCGCCACAAAAAGGGGCGCTCTTCATAGTCGTCCAAAGCATCATCGAAGACGCTTACTTCGAAATAACGCGGGTCCAATTCCTTTGTCAAATCCTTTAGTACATGCCCTTTGCCTGAGGATTCCCAGCCATCGACTATGATCAGCATGGATGAGTCGCTGTTTACTAGTTTTCTTTGCAAAGCGGCCAGTTCAATGCCGAGTTCGGACCTTTTTGTGCCGGATAATGTCGTGTCTTTTTTGTCAAAATCGAAATCTTTTAACATATGCTACGCCACCTTTTCTGCTTTCCACTATTTTAGCATAAAATAGACTGTTGCAAAGTGATACGGATTAGCTGTTAATTGAAGCAGCCGATTTGAAGCTGTTATTCCGCGTATGTGACAACTTCCAAAGTGATGTGATTGTAGTCGCCGATGATTTTTGAAACAGGACAGCGTTTGTGGGCTGATTGCGCAAGTTTCTCGACGTCCGCCAATTCCATGCCTTCAACCGAAATAAAGGCCTTCAAATCGAAATAAAAGCCTTTGCCGTCCTCTTCCCTGCAGAAATCGACATGGACTTCCGCTTTGCTTCTCGCCTCGGCTTTCCTCGCCTTAAGCAGGGCTTCGATGGTCGCATTCAGGCAAGTCGCCCATGATAACCCGAATAATTGTTCCGGATTGAAGCCGGCTAAATCCTTCAGTGGATCAGATGTCTGCAGGGAATCCCCATCCGAAACAGAAACGGTCCCGTTCAATCCTTCGTCATTGATGATTTCCGTATGGTATAACGATTTTGTCATTTTAATTAGTCCCCTTTCTTGCCACAGCAATTGTTGATTGTTTTCTCTATCTTAACATGATTCACCACAATTAGCAGAAAAAAACAGCACCTGATGCCCCTTAAAGGACAATCTGGTGCTGTTTTGGATACTCCTGTTATGCGGTGATCAATTGTTCAAGCAAATCAGGTCTGAAACCGAAAAACGGCTCAACCCCATCAAAGACGACTACAGGTAAAGATTGGAAACCCAACTCTTTGACTTCGGCCAAGGCCGCTTCGGATTCCTGGATGTCCTTGATTTCATAACGGATGCTGTTATCATCCAAAAATTTCTTTGTGAAATTGCACTGCATGCAATTCGGTTTCGTGTATACTGTGACATTTTTGTTAGACATGACGGTTCCCTCCATTGGTTATCCGATAAAAAATTCCTTTTCGAATAAAGCTTATGGATACATCATACAGTATTTTAAATTAAAAAACAAACCATATCTAGTGGTTCACTATGTGGGGAATCAATCCATGTCGATGGAAAGTTCCTGCGCGGCGGCCGAGGCTTTGATTTTCTCATAAACGAAATTCATGCTTGGCGGGAAGAAAAGCATGCTGATTATGGTTCCTTCGCGTACGGTGATGGCTGTGTCGGTTGAAAAAGCAATCAACAAAGCGGCTGCGATCAACAACACATCGACTATTTGGCGCACTTTCCCGAAGTTGAAGCCGAATCGGTTACTGAAGGCCATACAAGCGCCCTCTAAAGGCATATTGATGTAATTCAAAGCCATCATCGATCCGACCCCGATTGAGGCTATGATGCCCCCTAAAATGACCATCGCGATTTTCACCCAGTACTGGTCGATCGTCAAACCGGAAAATACCGTATAAAGCATCAGGTTCATCACTTGGCCAAGGATCAATGTGACAGGAATTTGAAACAATTGTCTGAGTGGAAAATCTTTTTTCATCAAAAGCCATTGTATCGCTACACATATGATATTCAATATGATCGCCAGCGTTCCGATTTTGATGCCGGAAAGTTGGTTGATGCTCATGTTAAGGGCTTCGTAGGCACCCACGCCGACGTTGGCTTTCACTGTGAAGCTCGCCCCGATAGCGGTTATTGTGACCGCAACGATGACCAATAACATGTTCTTTAAATGTTTCGTCATTTTTTCACCTATCCATTCATAATTCTGCCTAGTCATTATAAAGAAATAAGCAACGAATTGCAATTCGCTGCTTACTCCGGGTCTTGCATTTATTTTGTGTAGACGACCTTGCCATCCACTAATGTATAAAGTGTTTCGCCTTTGACTTTCCAGCCGGTGAAAGGTGTATTTGTCGCTTTAGAAAGGAAATCTTCGCTGCGGATTTCGTATTCGTTCTCCAGATCGAAGATGGCGATATCCGCTTGAGAGCCGATATCCAGAGTCCCGGATTCCATGCCGAACAACGCTGCAGGCTTGACGGTCATCCAATCGACCAGTTGTTTTAAGGTGAAGACCCCACCCAAAACGAAGTTGGAATACATCAATTGGAAAGCCGTCTCGATGCCGACGATGCCGAACGGAGCGCCGACCATGCTGCCTTGCTTTTCTTCTTCGCCATGCGGAGCGTGATCGGTTGCGATGCAGTCAATCGTGCCGTCCAGCAAACCTTCGATCAAGGCTGCACGATCTTCAGCGCCGCGCAATGGCGGGTTCATTTTGTAGATGGCAGTGTCCGTTGGGATCGAACCATCTATCAGAATCAAGTGATGCGGAGCGACTTCGGCAGTGACGTGGATCCCTGCACGTTTGGCATCTCGGATGACGCGTACACTTTCTTTTGTGGAAACATGGCAGACATGGTAATGGCAGCCTGTCGCTTCCGCCAAAAGTACGTCGCGGGCGATTTGCGTCGATTCCGTCACGCTCAAGATGCCGGGCAGATTCAATTCTTCGGAACGCGTGCCTTTGTGCATAACGCCTCCGAACAACAGGGAGTCGTCTTCTGTATGTGCAACAAGAGCGACGTTATTCTTTGCAGCTTCCTTCATTGCCAAATACATCGTTCCGGCAGTTTGGACACCGACACCGTCGTTAGTGAAGGCGAAAGCTCCGGCTTCCAATAGTTGCTTCTGATCAGTCAGCACGTCGCTGCGCAAGTTCTCTGTGATAGGCGCGTATTGTTTGACTTTGATGATGGCAGTATCTTTGATCAGCTGTTGGATACCAGCGAATTTATCTGCCGTATCCGGAACTGGATTCAGGTTTGGCATCGCGCAGACAGTAGTGAAGCCTCCGCGAGCGGCTGCCTGTGTTCCTGTTTCGATTGTCTCTTTATAGGTGAAGCCCGGTTCACGCAAGTGCACGTGCACGTCGATCAATCCTGGAGTGACCAGACCGCCCTTGGCATCGATGACTGTTGCATCCTCAGCCGTCCCCTGCAGATCCTGGCCGATTGCGGCAATCTTATCGTCTTTCACATATATCTCTACAGGAATAAGTTCCTCTTTTTGACCCAACATTTTCGCATTTTTTATCCAAACTGACATGTTATCCCTCCACTGGTGAATTGTTATGATTATACGTTCGTTGTTCTTCCGTTTACGATGGCTTCCAATATGGCCATTCTTGCAAAGACGCCATTCTTCATTTGCGTCACAATCCGTGAGCGGCGGCATTCGACTAGGCTGTCCGCCAATTCCACGTCGCGATTGACAGGAGCGGGATGCATGATGATGGCTGATTCCTTCATGAGGGCTTCCCTTGCGACTGTCAGACCGAATTGATCGAGATATTCTGCTTTTGTATAGCGCATCGCTTTCCCGCCATGGCGTTCCGTCTGGACGCGGAGCAGCATCATGACATCAACTTCTCCGATGATATCATCAATGTCCACGTGCGTGCCGTATTGATCAAAAGTAGGATCGTACCATTCTTTAGGTCCCGTGAAATACACAGTAGCTCCTAGTCGTTGCAGCATCTGCATGTTTGTTTTGGCGACACGCGAGTGCGACAAGTCGCCGCAGATGGCCACCTTCACGCCGCTGAAAGTATGGAACTCTTCGTAGATAGTCAACAGGTCCAGCAAGCATTGGCTTGGATGCTGGCCGGCGCCGTCCCCGCCATTCACGATGGACGCGGTAATGCCCGGGCTTTCGATCAACTCTTTGTAGTAGGCTTCTGCGCTGTGGCGGATGACAACCACATCCACGCCGATCGCCGACAAGGTCAGGACTGTGTCATATAGTGTTTCGCCTTTGCTGACGCTGCTTGTAGAAGTGTCAAAATTGATGACTTGCATCCCTAGTTTGTGTTCCGCCATTTCGAAACTTTTGTGTGTGCGTGTGCTGTTCTCGAAAAACAAGTTCGAAGCGTAGGTGCCCGCAGTCAAATTCCTGTCAGGCTGGACGCCGTTTTTGAATTCGGATGCACGCAGGATCAAGGACATGATTTCCAAATTCGTGAGTTCCTCGACACTTACAAAGTTTTTTAATGCGATCTGATTTGTTGTCTGCATCATTTTAAAGCCCTCCAATTAGTTTTTTTGTGAATGGAGGCAAAAAGAACCCGAAGAATTTGTAAGCTCTTCAGGTTCTAGGCCAGCCGCTCCCGGATTTGGATACAGAGCGGCCCTCTAGTGACCTTGCGGGCCTCACAGGACCCCCTTAAAGTCTCACATTCGCTATTAAATTGTGCGATAGGATGAATCTCCAGAAAAAAAGCCCATGGTCAAAGAGACGATGGGCATAAAGTCATGATGAAGGCGCAGTACGCCTGATATGCTCCTTAGTAGTCTCTCTGGACTCTCGTTAAAGGAAATTCATTCTGTTGCTAAAATAATAACGCGCACAGTTACTTTTGTCAATGCTGGCTCTGTGGAAGTTGTGTTTTTAGCAATCAAGCAAGGCTCATGTCCCTCAGCCGATGCGCATCGGCTTTGAGCGATTATCATGTCCGATGAATGCAGTTTCCCATAGCGGGAATCCGTATCGTGAAGCATAGTCCCGGCACACAGCCAGAAAAACAGCCGTTTTTCCGTCCAACTCGATTTGCGTGAATTGCCCGATGAGCATACCGTTGATTTTTTCGAACGCGCCCAACTGTTCCAGTTGCGCCAACCCGCTGCACATCGCTTCGTATCTGCCGCCTGCCGATTCGAGGACCAGCACTTTGCTTTCCAATTCCGGCCAATAAGGGGTCCCTGCCAACTTCAGGAGGCAGCGCAGATTCCCGCCTGCAAAAACTGCTGAAGATTGCTCAGCGGCACTGTTTCCGCCTATTTCGAACGTTTCAGTCCAGTCAGAATCGTTTCGGTTGAACAAGTCACCGAGTGCTTGAGTCTGTAAGCCTTCCTCCTGGCCCACGAGCACTTTTGGATTAAAGAGGATATTCTGGATGCCGGTTTTAGCCTGGATGGCATTCACGATCACGGTATTGTCGCTGTAGCCGAAGTAGGGCTTGGGATTCTTTTTTATGATTTCAAAATCGAGATAAGGCAATATTTCGTTGGCTAAATCCCCACCGGACAAGTCAAATATCGCTTTTACGCTCGCATCGGAATAAAGGGACAATAAAGCCCCTGCACGGGATGCAGGGGCCTCGGTTTGTTGTGTCTCTTTATCCAGGAAAAGAACGTCACTCGTGACGGTCTCAAGGCCAAAATCATGCTTGAGTTTCCGGCTGAGTGACGAAACGATTTCCAGCGAGCGATCATTATTCGTCAATCCGTTCGAACAGCTGATGAAGCCGATCGCATCTCCCGGATGCCACATAAAGATCACTACCTTTCTGTCAGACCAAGATGTCTTGGATGGATAATTCCTGAAGTTCAGCAAATATTTTTTCGGGCGTCAATGTTTTTTTCATTTCAGCGTCATAATCCTTCATGATTTGACCGTGATGCAGCACCAGCATGCGGTTTCCGTACTGGATAGCGTCCTGCAGGTTGTGGGTGATCATGATGCTGGTAAGGTTATTGTCGATGACTTGTTGATTCGTCAATTCGAGAACCAATTTAGCCGTTTTTGGATCCAACGCTGCCGTATGTTCATCCAACAGCAGGATGTCCGGTCTTTTCATCGTTGCCATCAGCAGAGCGATGGCTTGTCTCTGACCACCCGACAACAACCCGATATCAGATCCCATCCTATTTTCCAAGCCTAAGCCCAATTTTTTCAGTTCCTCTTTGAAGAATGCTTTTTCTTCATGCGAAGTCCCGAAGCGCAGCGTCCGTTTTTGGCCTCTGCGGTATGCCAAGGATAAGTTTTCCTGTACCGTCATCCGTGGAGCGGTTCCCATTTTTGGATCCTGGAAGACCCGACTGATGTATGGCGCGCGCTTATCTTCTTTCAGGAATGTAACGTTTTGTCCGTTTACGATGATATCGCCTGTATCAGGCAAAAAGTTTCCGGAAATGGCATTCAACAGGGTTGATTTGCCTGCTCCGTTGCCTCCGACCAAAGTAATGAAATCGCCTTGTCTGACCGTCAGATTGACGTCCTGCAGTGCGTTGACCTGATTGGGTGAACCAGGGTAGAACGTTTTGGAGACATGTGACATCGTCAACATCGCTTCATGATTAGTCATTTCGCTTCACCTTCTTTCGCAATGAGTACATGTAGTAGGTTTCCTTGATTTTCGGCAACGCCAAGAAGAAGGTCAACAATACAGCTGAAATCAACTTGAAGTCATTCGGATTCATGCCGGCTTCCAATACCATCACCATAATCAGACGGTACAGGACCGAACCGAGCATCAGGCAAACCAAACGCATTTTGAAAGAGACATTCGTGAACAATACTTCGCCGATGATGATCGAAGCCAGACCGATGACGATCGTTCCGATACCCATGCTGATGTCGGCGTAGCCATTGTCCTGTGCGATGATGGACCCGGCCAATGCGACGATACCGTTCGAAATCATCAAGCCGACGATTTTCATCGTGTTTGTGGAAATACCCAATGAGCGGGCCATCGCTTCGTTGTCACCTGTTGCGATGACAGCTTGGCCGAATTCCGTTTTGAAAAAGATCACGTAGAGCCCAATGATCAGGACAACTACCGTCATCCCCAAAGCAATCGTGTCGAAATGTCTTGGGAGATTCATGTTTTGGAAAACGGTGAAAATCGTATCTTTTCCCAACAGACTGATGTTTGCTCTCCCCATCACGCGCAGGTTGATGGAATAGAGGCCGGTCATCGTCAGAATTCCTGCCAAAAGGCTGGGAATCTGCAGTTTTGTGATCAAAAAACCAGTGATCAGTCCGGCTGAACTGCCGGCAATGATGGCAAATATAATCGCGATATAAGGATTGGCGCCTAAAGTGATGGCTTGAACAGCGACAGCCGCACCGAGGGGAAACGAACCCTCGGTAGTCATGTCGGCCAAATCCAAAATGCGGAAACTTACAAATAAACCAAGTGCCAGAATACTCCAAAGCAACCCTTGGGAGACGGCGGAAATAATCATGTTCATTCAGTCTACTCTCCTTCTCCTACAAAGATGGCATTTTGTGCGACATCATCGGGAATCGTGATGCCCAATTGGTCGGCTTTCGCTCGATTGATTACCAGTTGAATGCCTGTCGCGTATTGTACGGGATAAGTTGCAGGATCGGCTCCTGCCAGGATATCAGCCGCCACAGCTCCGGTTTGGGTACCCAACGCATATTGATTCAAACCAATCGTCGCCAACCCGCCTTCTTCAACCATCGTGTCCACAGCAGGGAATACCGGGATGTTGTAAGCATCCGCAACCGGGATCAATGTCGCTAGACCGCTTGCGATGGTATTGTCTGTCGGTACGTAGATGGCATCCACTTCAGAAGCAAGGCTTTCGGCTACTTGGGCGATGTCGTTCGTCGAAGTGACTGTTTTTGTGATTGTCTTCAAGCCTAATGAAGCAGCAATTTCTTCAGCCTCTTTAGCGGAGCTGATTGAATTGTCCTCTGCGGATGAGTAAAGGATTCCGATTGTTTTGGCATCAGGAAGCAACTGTTGAATCAAAATAAACTGGTCGCGGGCCGGAGTCTTGTCGCTGACGCCGGTGATGTTGCCGCCCGGTTTTTCCATTGAATCCACAAGATTGGCAGCCACCGGATCCGTGATGGCTCCCAAAATGATCGGAATATCGCTGGATGCATTAGCCAAAGCTTGTGCTGCAGGGGTAGCGATGCCGATCATGATATCCGCATCATTCGAAACGAACCGTTCCGCTATCGATTGCATATTGGACTGATCGCCTTGCGCATTCTGGAAATCGATTGTTGCCGTTTCTCCGTCCACATAGCCTGCTTCTTCCAACTGGTCGATGATGCCTTCCCCGATCTGATCGAGTGCCGGGTGTGTCGTCAATTGCATGATGCCGATGTAAGGCAAATCCGGATTGATGCTGTCGGTGGAACTTGCCGCGGAACCGTCCGAAGAGGTGTCCGAATTATTGGCATCCGAATTGCCGCATGCCATCAATACTGTCGCTGCCATAAGGGTCAAAATGCTTGCGCGTGCTCTGAATAATTTTTTCATTTCTGATTCCTCCAATTTTTCTGCTTCTTATTTTGTAAAAAGGTGATAAAAAAGCCGCCATCTGAACCAAGTATGGCGGCTGAATACAGAAAACGCCACACAGACCGATATTGTCTATGTGGCGGCTTAAATATCTTTAGTAATCCACATAGATACTGTTCAGATGTTTCATCTGAGGCTGTATCTACGGACAATCAATACGTCACAAAGAACAACCTACTCCACGTGGCTTTGCCAATCGAAAAAATTCAATTTGGAAACGCGAGTATATGCAGACATGCTTGATTGCTCCTTTTTGATTGATAATTTAATAGTAACCAATGGGAAAAACAAAGTCAAGAGTAGGATTAGAAAAAGATGAGGTTTTCTCATATTACTTACCGTTTCCATTCCGCAAAACAAAAAGCATGATCAAGGAACTACCCTGTGATCATGCTTTTTCGCTTTGATTATCCCAAAAAACTTCGGGGGAAGTCCACATTGGCTTTCAAAATGATTACACCTATTCTGCGTATACGTGTAATCGAAGGGTGCTGAATAAAGGATGGATATGCATTGAATAATGGCAGTATACGTTTGCTGATTTAGTTTACGAAAAAATGAGCAAAACACCATACCTTGCAATCTTGTTGATTCATCCATTACGTACTCCATCCCCCCAAGGTTATCCTCATCACCATGCCCAGCAATGAGATTTTTTAATAAGCGACAAGCCCCAAGTTCAGTTGTCGCGATGGATTCAGTTTGGATATCGCAATCCTTTTCTTCTGCAACACCGCATGAAGTAAAGTTGATGACTTTCTGTTAGTGGTCATGAAGGAACAGCAGGCCCCCATTATGATGGGCTCCAATCACAGTGGTGCTGACATTCAAAAACACACGACGACAAGTAAGTCGCAACCGCTTCCATGTTTCGATTACTTCCTTAGTATAAGTCAACGTCGTTTTAAAAGCAACATTTTTATGTAAAATTGTTATCTTATTTATTTCCGAGTGCAATGACCCATGTAATCCCCATCCTAAAATAATTTCCAGTCGTGAAAATTGATGGAATGAACTTCCCGAACCGTTCACCAAGGATCCCAGGGCAAAGCACTGAAAATACCTATGTATAAGCATTTAATCATACTATCTTTACACTCTGTTCACTAGGACTTTACATTTTTTGAATGAGATATCCGACACAACTCGCATTGTTGTTTATTAAAAATTGGCAAACTCTGAAAATCAAATATAATATAACTATGTTGATTGTCCGCTTGGGAAACTAACAGTATTTTGTTTTCATCCACCCCTTCCCGAATTTTGAATGTCCAAAAAACGAAAAACTCCCCTTGCCTTTCAGGACATCGGAACGTCTGCATGGTGCTCCGAAAGAAACTCGAAGTATAGTTGTCGCAATTTTTTAGAAACCGCTCATTCGGAACATGTGTTTATTTATAAATCTTCTTTTTTTAGAAAAATAAAAGTAAAAACCCGAATATTTTCGCATATCTCTTCCTCATTCTGATATTATCAAAATTACCAAAACTTATGTTTATGAGAATTTTTATTGTTATGGCTGTACATTGCCTTTTCGCATGCCGTTTTGGATATCTGCCATCCGATGAATGACAATACAGGTACATACCAAGTGCGCCTTCCCTTTTGTTTTGCACCATAATATGACACAAAGAAGAAACACGCCAGACGCCGGAGATGATATGGTATAATGAAAGGCGTATATTGACATGTACTAGGAGGTGTTCTCATGTCTTTTGATGGTGTATTTACACGTGCCATGGTCAAGGAATTGAACCGCGACCTGGAAAACGGCAGGATCAGCAAGGTCTATCAGCCGTTTCAGCACGAAATTATTCTTACCATACGAGCCAATCGGAAAAACAAACGGGTATTGCTGTCAGCTCACCCATCCTACGCTCGGATACAAGTAATCAATGATAACTTATCCAACCCCGATTCCGCGCCCAATTTCTGTATGGTGCTGCGCAAAAATCTGGAGGGTGCCTACATCGAAGACATCAAACAATTGGGCAACGACCGGATCATCATTTTCTCGTTCCGGAATTTCGATGAACTCGGCGACCAGCGCCAGATGGAATTGATCATCGAATTGATGGGTCGCCACAGCAACATCTTCCTGATCGATAAGCAAACCAGGATGATCATCGATTGCCTGAAGCATGTGCCGTTTTACCAAAACAGTTTCCGGCCGCTGCATCCAGGCGTCGCCTATCAGTTGCCGCCCCATCAGGACAAAGCGAACCCTTTTGAGATGGAAAAGGAGGAACTGGCATCTGTCGCAGCCACATTCAGCGATGAATTACCGCTGTTCAAATCCTTGCAGGGAGCTTTTCAGGGCTTGGGCAGCGATTCCGCAATGGAAATCAGCTACTATACGGAGCAGGATGGATTGTCTGCAGCGGATGCGATTCTCGCATTTAAACAACAGCTGGAAACAGCTATCCCTACATTGACCGAGGAATCCGCAAAGAAACAACATTTTACCCCCTTCCCGTTTCGGAGTCTTCCGGGAGAGAAAAGGCATTACGACAGCCTCAGCGAATTGTTGGACGCCTACTATGATGAAAAAGCATCCCGGGACCGCATCAACCAAGTGGCTTCCGAGCTGCTCCATATCGTCAACACGGAACGCAAGAAGAATCAGCTGAAGCTGAAGAAGCTGGACCAGACGCTGTTGGAGACGGAAAAAGCTGATGTCTACCGGATCAAGGGAGAAATCTTGACGGCCTATCTGCATCAAATGAAAAAAGGCGATATGGAAGTGACGCTCAACAACTTCTACGATGATGAGAATCCGATCACGATTGCTTTGAATCCAGCGCTGACCCCTTCCCAGAATGCCCAAAAATACTTTTCCAAATATCAGAAGCTCACCACTGCCGTCGCATACGTGAATGAGCAGGTCGAACATACCCATGCGGAGAACGAATATTTGGAATCCATCGAAACGCTGATCCAACTCTCCGACCCGCAGGACTTGGAGGACATAAAGGACGAGCTGCGCGAATCCGGATATTTGAAGAAAAAGTACAAAGGTAAACAGAAAAAGCACAAAACCAGCAAGCCCCACAAATTCCTGTCATCGGACGGAACGACCATCCTGATCGGAAAGAACAATGTGCAGAACGACCAGCTGACGCTGAAGACGGCAAAAAAATCGGATATTTGGCTGCATACGAAAAACATACCCGGTTCGCATGTCATCATCGAAAGCAATCACCCTTCCGAGAAGACACTCTTTGAAGCGGCGACCTTGGCCGCTTATTATTCCAAGTTCCAGAATTCTTCGAACGTCCCTGTCGACTACGTTGCGGTCAAGAACATCCGCAAACCAAACGGCGCGAAACCCGGCTTCGTCATCTACGAAGGGCAAAAAACCCTTTATGTGACGCCGGATAAGGAACTGGTCCGGACGCTAAAGGCCGATTGAGAGAAGGTTACCGTTGCAACGCAAGATCGATAATACAAAGTCCGCTTCTCCTAAAGCGTGCAAAGAGGCCCGAGAAATATTTCTCGGGCCTCTTCATTACGTCCGTATTGCTTACGCAGACAGGCGGCGGCTGCCGGGCGAACATTTACATTCCTTAGCTGAGAAAAGCGCTTGTGGATGCAGGATTCCCCCTCAGATACCCGTAGTCAGCTTATCACTCACCAATCGCCTTAATTATGTCCTTTTTCTTTTCGAACTGGAGGGTATGCCCAAGCCCATGCGATATTTCGCCACCGTCCTGCGAGAGATGTCGATTCCCTGCGCGGTGAAATGATCGGCAATCATCTGATCGGAAACCGGCTTTGCCTTTTCTTCGCGGCCGACTATTTCCTTTATTTCGGATTCGATGACGATGGATGAGATGGCTACCTGATCCCCGTCATCCTCTTTCATAAAACCGCTGCGGAAGAAAAAGCGCAATTCAAAGATGCCTTTCGGGGTCGCCATATATTTGTCGTTCACGACCCTACTCACCGTTGAAATGCTCAGGTCCGTTATTTTGGCGATGTTTTTCATCGCCATAGGCTTCATCGATGAGGCTTTTTCCAAGAAATAATCTGCCTGCAGCTGCAGGATGGCTTCCGTTATTTTGATGACGTTCTGTGTCCGTTGGAGAACACACTGCTGGATCCAGGAAATTTCTTTCTTTTTTTCTTCCAGATAACGTTTCATATCTTTATCCGCCAACGCCAGCAATTCGCTGTAATAGTCTTCGTTGAACGCGACCGATGGCAGGCCACTTTGATTGAACGAAACGTCAAGTGTGTTGTCCTCGGCTATGGCTACATAGATGTCCGGTTCGACGAAGACCGTCTCCTCGAATGTGGTCTCCCACTGCAGCTTCGTCTTCAGCTTGCTCATGTAGGTTATGATTTCGATCAGTTCGTCATGGTCGATCTCCTCGGCGTCCCTAATCGACTCCAAGCGATAGGCGGACAGCTCCTTGAAATAATTTTCCAGTATGTAGTAGGCCAGCGGAGGCGACTGTTCGTCCCTTTCGGTCTGCAGCATCAAAAACTCCTGCAGGTCGCGGGCACCGACACCGGGGGGATCCAACTGCTGTAGGAGCGTCAAGGCATCCAACACTTCCGTTTTCTCGGCCGCAGTTGCCTCCGCAACCTCTTCTAGCTTGATATCCAAATAGCCGTCATCCGTCACGTATCGGATGAGGAACAGGACCAGCTGCCTGAGCGGCGTGTTTTTCATGTTCAGATAGATCTGTTCATGCAGAAAATCATAGAGCGACTGATTTTTGCTTTCCATGCGTTCATACCAG
>NZ_JBAWAZ010000229.1:0-2398 GCF_049589555.1 Trichococcus sp. | reverse complement strand
TGTAGTCAGTGAATTTGACGATTTCAAGATCGATGTTCTCGTCTGCCAGACGCTCTGCGACGGCTTCCCAGATTTCGACTGCGGATTCGCTGACCAGACCGATTTTGACTGTAGTTGGTTCTGCTGCAACTGTGCTGCTTGACTCTGCAGCGGATGAATCAGCGGTTGTTCCGCCGTTTCCGCATGCTGCCAGGAATAGTGAAGCTGTAAGGACTAGGCCACCAAATAATTTACTCTTTTTCATAATGTATTTCCTCCGATTGTTGTTTTTTTATTTTTACATCACGTCTGCAAACGTGATTTTTGTAAACAAGTTAATGGGTCTTACTGTTCCCAAGCGGGTACGTCGTTGCCTTCTGTGACATCATCCAGGATCGCTGCTGTTTCGGATGTTTGGTATTCCGCAACGACTTGTTTGTAGGTTTCATTGTCGACATCTGCCGAACGTGCCGCTACGATGTTCTTGTAGACGTCCGCAACGCTTGCAATATTATCAGTATCAAGGAATAAGGCGTCTTCTTTAGGATTCAGGTCTGCATCAGTAGCGTAGTTCGTGTTGATGATCGCTGCATCCACATCAGGAAGGGAGCGTGCGACTTGTGCAGCATCCAATTCTTCAAAGCTGATGTTCTTCGGGTTTTCTGTGATGTCGTTGACTGTCGGTGTTGTTCCTTTTGCTTCGTCGACTTTGATCAGGCCGATTGCTTGCAACAACAAGAGTGCGCGTCCTCCGTTGGTCACATCGTTAGGGATGGCGATTTTCGCTCCATCGGCTATGTCCGCATAGTCCGTAACTTTTTCAGAATACAAACCAAGTGGAGAAACATAAGTGAAGCCGATAGGAGTCAGATCAGACTTGTTATTGGCGTTGAAATCTTCAAGATAAGCCACATGCTGGAATGCGTTCAGGTCGATATCGCCATTCTCCAACGCGACGTTAGGCTGTACATAGTCGGTGAATTGGACGATTTCCAATTCGATCCCTTTTGATTCCAAACGGCTGGCTACATCTTCCCAGACCTCGACTTCGACTTCGCTGACTACGCCGATTTTCACTGTTTCGTTATCTGAAGAAGAAGTATCCGCTGCTGAGTCCGTGTTCGAGTCGCTGCTTCCGCAAGCTGCTAAAAATAAGGTAAGTGCTGCAACACCTGAGAATAATACGTTTTTCTTTTTCATGATTTGTTTCCTCCGTTTTTGTTTTTTTATTAGTGACTTACTTTTTTGACCAAGGCATTTCCGATGGCTTGGCTGATGAATACGATGATCAGGATGATGATGGTTGCGACCAAGGTCACGTCGTTCTGGAATCGGTTGTAGCCTCGGGTGATGGCCAGGTTACCCAAGCCGCCTCCGCCGATGGCTCCAGCCATTGCTGTCAAACCGATCAGGTTGATGATCGTTACGGATGATACGCGGATGATGCCTGGTAAGCCTTCCTTCAGGTAGACGCGGAAGATGATTTCCCAAGGGCTTGCACCCATTGATTGGGCCGCTTCGATGACGCCGGGATCGACTTCTACCAGTGCGTTCTGGATCTGACGGGCATAGAAGGGAACCGTCGCTACAACTAGTGGCACGATCGATGCGGTCGTGCCGATCGAAGTTCCGACCACGAAGCGTGTGAACGGTACGATCAGGGCCATCAGGATGATGAAGGGCAGCGAACGGAAGATGTTGACCAGCTTATCCAAAATGCTGTACAGGTGTTTGTTCTCCAGGATGCCGCCATCTTGTGTGACCAGTAAGATGACGCCCAGGATGACGCCAAGCCCACCGGCGATCAGTCCGGCAATGAGTGTCATGTATAAGGTTTCCCAAGTGCTCAGGAGCACTTCATCCCAAATCTCAGAGACGTTAGGGAGAAAGGTTGTCATGAATGTGTTCATTCTTCGTCGCCTCCTTTATTTTTCTTTTCGGCGATGATTTCTTCGGTGATGATCTCCACCGTTACGCCGTTATCCTGCAGGTAGCGGACGGCTTTCGCGATCGCTTCCGGTGTTCCGCTCAGGACGAGGAGCAGGGTGCCGACTGGCGTGTCCTGCAGTATCTCGACGTTGCCGAAGAGGATGTTGCCTTGGACATTGAACGTATTGGCCAGTTTGGCGATGAGTGGTTCGCCTGTGGAACCGCCGACGAAGGAAAGCTTTGTCAGCACATCATGCTCGTTCAGGTTCAGGATGGTCGGGTGGGTGATGACCGTTTCGATGCCGTGTTCGACATGTGTTGCTGTATCGATGAAGTCCTTCGTCAATTGGTTCTGCGGCTTCGTGAAGATGTCCAGAATCGAGCCGTACTCGATCACGCCACCGTCTTCCATCACAGCCACTTTGTTGCAGATTTCCTTCACGACCTGCATCTCATGGGTGATGATGACGATCGTCAGGTTCAATCTTTT
>NZ_JBAWAZ010000228.1:0-2288 GCF_049589555.1 Trichococcus sp. | reverse complement strand
TGATTTGGTTCGGGAAGTCGCTGCGGCCGGTGCCGACGATATAGGCGCCGCCTGCTTTTGCTTCATCCGGGAAGATTTCCGGTGTCGGGTTCGCCATCGCGAAGATGACCGGTTTTTCGTTCATGGTAGCGATCCATTCCTTCTTGAGGACGCCTGGCGCGGATACGCCGACGAATACGTCCATCCCCACCACTGCATCCTCCAAAGTTCCGGTTCTGAAGCTACGGTTCGTGACTTTTGAAATTTCCACATGGCGTTCGGCCAATTCAGGATCGGTTTCGGAAATGATGCCGGTGCGGTCCACGACCATCAGGTTCTTGATGCCAGCGGAAAGGAACATTTGGCTGATGGCGATCCCTGCAGCACCGCCGCCATTGACGACCACTTGAATCTCATCGATTTTTTTGCCTGTCAGGCGCAAGGAATTGTAAAGGGCAGCCAGAACAATGATCGCGGTCCCGTGTTGGTCATCATGGAAGACCGGAATGTCCAACATCTCTTTCAAGCGGCGTTCGATTTCGAAGCAGCGAGGCGCGCTGATGTCTTCCAGGTTGATCCCGCCGAAAGAAGGTGCGATGGCAGCAACGTGCGAGATGATTTCTTCAACATCCTGCGTATTCAAGGAAATAGGAACGGCATCCACATTCCCGAAGCGTTTGAACAAGGCCGCTTTGCCTTCCATAACCGGAATGGCTGCTTCCGGTCCGATATTGCCCAAGCCAAGAACGGCTGATCCGTCGGTTACGACTGCAACAAGATTTTTCTTGGTTGTATAAGTATAGACGGATTCTTTGTTGTTCGCGATTTCCATGCAGACAGCTGCGACGCCCGGTGTATAGGCGATGCTCAGATCTTCCATTGTTTCGATCGGCACTTTTGAGATGACCTCCAATTTACCGCCGAATTTTTTGCTGATAGCCAATGCTTTTTCATTTACATTTGTCATAATGAACACACTCTCTTTCTTCTCGTTTTAGTTTTTTTTATGTCGTTAGAATAGGAAACGCAACAAGGATGTCATGGAAATGACGGTGATGGCTCCACCCAAACGTGTGGCTACTTGGGCAAATGGCATCAAGTTCATGCGGTTGGAAGCAGATAGGATGGCGACATCCCCAGTTCCGCCCATGCCGCTTTGGCAAGCCGTTACGATGGCTGCTTCGATCGGGTTCATGTTCATTTTTCCACCGACGAAGAAACCGGTCAGGACAACGGTCAACACGACTGAGATCACGACCACGAAATACTGCCAAGAAAGCATGCCGACGACGTCTTTAAGTGGGATGTACAGCAAGCCCAAGCCGACCATCAACGGGAAAGTAAAGTTACCGGAAACGAATTTGTACAGCTGTTTCGAACCTTTTTCAACATCTTTAGGCAACAGGCTCAAGTATTTGATGGTTGCAGCGATCAGGATCATCAGGACCGGACCCGGGAAGCCCGTAAGTCTTTCCAAAAGTCCGCCTGCGATGAAGAGTGTGCAGGCCGTCAGAACGCCGGCACCCATCAATTTGATGTCCAGCGGGCTCTTGTCTTCCTGCATGGCATCAGCCATATCGTCGTCGCCGCCGAATTTGATCAATTGGCCCTTGCCACTTTTCTCAGGATATTTTTCGCCTAGGCGATTCAAAATACCGGAGCAGATGATTGCGAAGAAGTTTCCGATGATGGTTGCTGGAATCAATTGTCCTACCAATTCCCCACTAGGGATACCGGTGATGGCGCTGTAACCTAGCGATAACGGCAGGATGCCTTCGCCGATTCCGCCAGCGATGATCGGTGTCACGATGTAGAAGAGCGTATGCTCAAAACCCAGTCCCAACAAAGTTCCGATTGAAGTTCCGACGATCAAGGCAGCGATCATCGCCACCGCCATCGGGATGATCATCCGGATCAAGCCTTGCACCAAAATCTTGCGGTGCATCCCCAGAATACTGCCGCAGACAAGACAAGCGATATAGAAATACAGGAAGTTTGCTTCCCTCATCAGCATGTTCGCCGCATCCAGCGTATTTTGATTGAATACATTCATGAATACCATGATCGATGGCACCATCAACGAAAGGATGGCCGATCCTCCGAAATTCTTCAATCCCGGGATGCTTGCGCCGATCCCTCCAAGAAGCCAACCCAAACTCAAGATGACTGCGAAACCACCCAACATGTTGACGGGCAATTCGCCCAGATACGCAGAAGCTATTATAATGGCTGACATCACGAGATAAGTCGGCAATGGAATCGCGCCTACCTTCGCATTTTTAAATCTGTCGAAAACCGTCAACTCGGAA
>NZ_JBAWAZ010000227.1:0-1616 GCF_049589555.1 Trichococcus sp. | reverse complement strand
GGAAAAGATGACATTTACCATGTTCGAAAACAGCAACGCCATTCCGATAAAGAACAAATCAAATCCGACAAAACCTGGATTTCTGCTGTACTTGTATATTCCCGTCGTTATCAATGCCGTTTTCTGCTTGTAATCAATACCGCCTCTCCAACTGTCGCCCAACGTTGCCATGGCTACAATCAGTACTGTGATCCCAGTTGCGGAAAGAATAGCCCCAAAGTATCTGACACCGTCATGCTGTACGATGATAGGAAGTTTTTCGTCGAATAAAATAGTCAGGAATTGGGTCAATGCTGTTATCAACAGCATGATCACCAGACTAACTTCGATGATACCTGTTTTTTTAGGTTTATTCCCTCTTCCGATTTGGATAGTTTTGATGCCGTGGCTGCTTTGCACAAACATTTTGATGTAGAAGCTTATGTAGAAGGAAAAATATAGTATCAAACCAATCATATTCACAGTCAGCACCTCAATATTTTCCATACTGCACATAGAAGATAATGTACGGAAGTAACCCAATCAGTCTTCTCATTCCTCTTTCTTTGCCGCAGTCCCAGTGAAGAATGCTCTTAGATTATCCGGCACTGTATACTCTTTTTTGGATTTCGGAGATTCTGAATGCTCTCCATATATTTCTTTCAAAATTGCATTCACGAGCATTTCTTTTGGTGGTTCAGGATGTTCAATACCTTCATATATCCAGGATCTGCAATCTACAGAATCTCCGCAAATATCTCCGCAGTCCTTGCAAGAAGTTTCTGTAACATCCAAGGAGATGTCGTTACCGTTGATTCTTATAGTTGGCGAACTGAGAAATTCATATTTGCTTGCCAACTCAGGTGATGAGATATTTACTTTATTTACGCTCACTTCATAGCCAGCAGATGTAAAAACTGCCGAAACTTCATTTATGGCCTGATCCAAATTACTTTCAGCCCCCTGACACCTTTTGCATGTATTTAAATCCAAATACAAGAAATCGATGTCAATTTTCTTTTTCACTTGTTTTTGTGGGCAGCAATCACCCCTGCAAGAACACCCATCTTTGTTATTACTCATAATTCTCTTCACCTTTCATGAGGACAGCGCATTGAGTTGATTTTGTCCTATATTTAGAAATGACCTGAATCGTGAAAACGTTCCTCATTCATCTGCATAGCCAAAATAAGCCAGAATTTTCTCTAATACTTGGTATTCGGGTACATAACCATACCCTGCGGACTGATCTTCACTGATGCTGAATGGCGCCGATCCGATCATTGTTTCCTCGTGGATAATGGTGCCGGCCGCCCTGTCCAGGATGGTTATTTGGACATAGCGCGTGTAGGCAATCCCTTCATTCGAATAGGTTCCGGTTTCCATGTAATAGCTGCGCAGTTTCACCAACACGTTCATTTCGGCATCAGACTTCGCCTGCAATTCCTCAGGCAAATCAAAATAGTGCGGCGAATACACGTATTTTTCTCCGGCTCCTTCCTCAACAGATTCATCGTGTTCGATGATGAACACTTTGACTGGCGTCGGAGCTGCCGATTCCGCAAGCACACCCTGGATAGCCGCGTACGCATCCACATTCCCGATCAGATCGCTGCTTTCCAACTCCCTGATTTGGC
>NZ_JBAWAZ010000226.1:0-7022 GCF_049589555.1 Trichococcus sp. | reverse complement strand
GTTATTAACAACATCTAAGGTCACTTGCAATTTATCATCTAACATTTTAAAGGAAGATTTTTCATATTTAAATATAGAATACGATAGGCCGTAACCAAATGAGAATAATGGAGACGAGTCCACATCTAAATATTTAGATGTAAATTTACTACTACCCGCAGGACGACCCGTATTTGGATGATTATAGTAAATTGGACATTGACCAATTACTCTCGGGAATGAAATAGATAGTTTTCCACTTGGGTTATTTTTACCCGAAATTGTTCTAGCGACAGCATTCCCCATCTCTATCCCAAGATGCCATGCTTCAATTACAGCATCCACCTGTTCAATTTCTTTTTGAAGAGCTAATGGACGTCCATTCATTAAAACGGCAATTGTTGGCTTGTTAACTTTTTCAAGTAAATCAAATATCACGCTTTGTTGTCCAGGTAAGGTAATATCTGCACGTGATGCTGCTTCACCCGACATAGAAACTAATTCACCTGCTACAAATACAATGACTTCACCATACTCAATTGCCGCATTTAACTCACCTTTATCAATTGGTGTATCCAAGCCACCAACTTCAAAATACTTACTATTTGGAAATTCTTTTTGGATTCCCTCCAAAATAGAAACACAATCTCTTTCTCGGAAACTAATCGCCCACGCACCAGCAACCTCAGAAGGCATATTCGCTAAGTTTCCAATCACACTTACTTTTATATTTGAATCTATAGGTAAAACATCATTGCTATTTTTTAATAATACCAATGATGATTCCGCAGATTTAAGTGCAAGATTTCGATTTTCAGAAGAAATTTCATATTCATCCATTTCTTCAACATATGGATGTTCAAACAAACCTAACCACATTTTGACGCTCAGAATACGCTCAACCGCTTGATCAAGCGTTTCTAACTTGACACTTCCATCTTCAACGGAATCTTTTAAAGTATTTAGATAGATTCCCGTTCCCATATCCATATCTAAACCAGCATTTAATGCAAGAGCGCCAGAATTTTTTTCTGTATCAACAATTCCATGTGTTACACACTCTCTAATTGCATTGGCATCACTTACGACAAATCCATTAAAACCTAATTCTCCTCTAAGTTTATCATTTAATAATTCACTACTTACCGTACATGGTATACCATTTAAGTCATTGAATGCAGCCATTACAGTTGCAGCACCTGCATCAATAGCGGCACGAAATGGTTCTAAGTAGACATTACGTAACAATGATTCTGACATTGAAACTGTATTATAGTCTCTTCCACCCTCACAGGCACCATAGCCTACGTAATGTTTTAAACAAGCTGCAACGTAGTTCGTATTTGATGAAGTATCATCCTGTAAGCCTGCAACTTTTGCTCTTGCAAATTGCGACATTAAATACGGATCCTCTCCACCACCTTCCGAAACACGCCCCCATCTTGCATCTCGACTAATATCAAGCATCGGTGCAAAATGCCAATTAATACCATCTAAACGTGATTCTTTTGCTGCCGTGTGTGCCGTATCTTTCATCAAATCTGTATCAAAACTTCCTGCCTCTGCAAGTGCGATTGGAAATACAGTTTTATAGCCATGAATCACATCCAAGCCAATTAACAATGGTATACCTAGCCTACTGTCTTCTGCAGCAATTTTTTGCAATCGGTTGGCTACTTTAGCATCTTGAATCATCATTGACCCAATAAGACCTTTTTTAATCTCTTCTTCATGGTAATCTCTTTCACAGTTTGCCATAATCTTATTAAACTCATCCTGTGAAATCCTACCATCAGTCAACATTTCTATCAATTCACCAAATGAAACATCAAATCCTCCCACTATCGAAACAGAAGCTTGATTTAATTGGCCAATTTTTTCTTCAAGTGTCATTTGTCCTATTAAGTTCATTATTTTTTCCATCTGTAGTTCGGTTAATCTCATAATAATCTTACCTTTCTATTTTTATTACAATGCAAATTTTTTAGATGTTGAATTAAAAAGAGGCCGGAAGTTATCCAGCCCCTCATTTATTTGTTAAGTAGAGCGAGTTGCTTATAAACTTCAATAAATTCTTGAGCAATAATTTTAAAAGCTTCCGCTGTCTTTTTATAAATTTAACTTTGGCTTTCTAATCCTTCTTTCAACGCTTGATTATCAGCCATTGTAAAGAATGTTTGGCTTTCTGATTCTTCTTTCAACGCTTGATTATCAGCCATTCTAAAGAATGGATACCAAATAAAGATTTGAATAAACAAAGCTAAGATTGTTGCAATACCTAGTCTCCAGCCACCTGTCAAGAATGGACCAATAAATGAAGGCATTACCCATGGTAGAGCGATAGTTGGATTAAATGCATCACCTACATGCAATAGATTAACAACAAACCATCCATAAGCTCCCCCAAATAAAACTGTTGATATCATTGGAATAAAGAAATAAGCATTTAGCATAACCGGCATACCAAATATCATTGGTTCATTAATATTAAAGATATTTGGTATTACGGCAACTTTTCTTAACGCACGATATCTTTCTGATTTAGCTTTGAATAAAAGGAATGATAAAGCAAGAGTGTTACCTTGTCCGCCAATATAACAGAAACTACTTACTAAAGCCACCGCCAGATATGGAAGTTGAGAAGATGGCGTTCCTGCAAGATATGCTTCCAAATTCGCTGTATTAGCAACAATAATAACTGGATAGTAAATATTCATAATAGGAGCAGGGTGGATACCGAAAAACCAACATAAAGTCGCAAAAGTAAGGACCAGGATTGATGCTAACGGTGTGGCACCTACGCCCATTATTGGTAAAGCAATTGTAGAGTTAAACAAAGTGAATATATCACCAGCCGGAGTCAAACTTGCCAACCATCTTACTACGAATACCCCAAAGAAAATAATCATTGAGACAAATGTGGGACTTAATGATTCTGATACATTAGGAGGTACACTTTCTGGTAGTTTTAGTTTAAAATTTTTCTTAATCAGTTTACAATAAGAAAACGATACTACCATTGATGTTATCATAGCAATGAAAATGCCTTTACTTCCCAAATTTTCTTGAAGCAATCCAGAAACACTAGACTCGCCAACTATAATCCGTACTGGTTGCAATGCTAAAAAGGATGCTGTAGCCAAAAGGGATGCTATCAAACCATTTTCTTCTTCATTTTTAGCATAAAAATATGCGATTGCTGGTGCAATAAACAGGGCCATTAAACTAGATGTTGCAGCTACAATATCTAACATATTTTGTCCAATACCCGTACTTGTTAGAAAATTTTGCCACGGTTCAATTGGAAGACTAGCTAAGATTGCAAAACCAGCAACACCTAAGCTAATTGGCATAGTATGCATCATACCAGCTGTAAATGCAGAAAGAATCTTACTCTCACTTAGCTTTTGTGCAATTGGACCCATGATTTTTTCAAGACTTGCTTGCAATTTATCCATAATCTTCATTGTCATTTTCCTTTCAATATCTCGCCATTAGTTTTAATAACTTCCTTGTACCAATAAAACGATTTTTTAGGAATTCTATTTAAACTTCCATTCCCACTGTCATCCATATCAACATATACAAATCCGTAGCGTTTTCTCATTTCACCAGTTCCTGCACTCACTAAATCAATACAGCCCCATGGCATATAACCGATTAAATTAACACCATCAATATTTATAGCCTTTTCCATTTCTATAATATGCTTCTCAAGATAATCAATCCTGTAATCATCATAGATTTTTCCATCTTCTGAAATTTCATCTTTGGCACCTAGGCCGTTTTCAACAATCATCAATGGTTTTTGATATTGGTTCCATAATCTATTAAGTGCAATTCGTAAACCTATAGGATCAATCGGCCAACCCCACTCTGTTTCAACTAAGTATGGATTTTTTAAACCACCCATTTGATTTCCTCCGGCTTCTTCTCCAAAATCATTACTACTAGTAATTAGTGAATTATAATAGGAGAAACCAATGTAATCTACTACACCATCGAGCAAATCTTGATGATCACCGGGTAATTTTTCCAATTCAATACCCTGTCTCTCAAATTCTTTTAATTTATATGAAGGATAATATCCACGACACTGTACATCAAGATAAAAATCCCTCAAATCTTTTGAAAATTCAATATCAGCCAGAACATCATCAGGATTACAGGTCTGCGGATAAGATAGCATATACGCAATCATCATCCCCACCTTATTTTCCGAATCAACTTCATGTCCTAACTTCACCGCCTTTGCACTAGCTAATAGTACATGGTATATTGCCTGTGCTAATTTTTGAGGATTAGAAATTGCTTCAGTAATACCAAGCATTGCATAATCACGTAAAAAGTTGATTTCATTAAATGTCATCCAGTATTTAACCTTACCCTTATATCGCTTAAATACCGTCTCAACGTATTTTATAAAGAAATGAACTGTTTGACGACTTGACCACCCATCATATTTAGTAGCCAAATTCAGCGGACAATCAAAATGATTTAGAGTAACAATCGGCTCAATCCCATACTTTATACATTCGTCAAAAATATCATCATAAAATTGTAAACCCTCTTCATTTGGTACTAAATCATCACCATTTGGAAAAATTCGTGTCCAGTTGATTGAGAGACGAAATGCTTTATAACCCATTTCAGATAGTAAATGAATGTCCTCTTTCCAACGATGGTAAAAGTCTGTTGCTACATGTGATGGGTAATAATAGTTGGAATCTACATATGCTGCTGCACCTTTTGGAACTTCAGTATCAAAACCTCTATGAATTTTTGTTTTCGTTCCATCTGCTAGCTTCAGTGTCATAAATCGTGGGATGTTATTTATTCCATCACCACCAGTAATAGTATCTGCAATTGCAATCCCTTTACCTCCTAAATTATAACCACCTTCATATTGGTTAGCAGCTGTCGCGCCGCCCCATAAAAAATCTTTTGGAAAACTCATTTTTTTCTCCTTTTTCAGACAAACTTATTGCAACTCAGTTTGTATAATATCCTTTACTATGGATAGCGCTTCCATATTTCTATTATAAACCTCATTGAAATACGTGTCAATATAGTTTTTAAGAAATGAAATATGTTTTAATATGTTTTTGTTATTTTTAGGAGAGATATTGAAATATGTTTTATTTTAGTTTATAATTCAGTATCGGAGGATAGATATGAACATTTATAATTTCATTGACTCAAAACTAGCTTTATTCACAAAGACAGATCATAAGATTTACGAATACATTAAACAAAGTCCAGATAACTTTTCTAAAGACTCTATATCAGAAATATCAAATAGCTACAATCTATCTAAATCCGCTTTAACACGTTTTTCTCAAAAACTGGGATTCAGTGGATATAATGAATTTCAATTTTTTTTGAAGCAAAATGAGCCTTCTTCAAATAAAGAAGACGAAGAAAGTCTTGCTAAATCCATTAGTAATTTATTACTTCATACTGAAGAGATCATAAGCGATAATACTTTAGAAAGCTTTATTAATAAATTAAGACATGCCCGCATTACATATATACTTGGATATAGTGTCACTCGATTAGCATCTGATGGTCTAGGAATGATATTAAATTTCCTGGCTAAAATTTTAGCTTCAAATCCTAATCTTGACAATTTACCTGAGCATCACACTTCAGAGGATGTTGTAATCATCTATTCCTCATTGTCAGGTGAAGTCTATAAAAATTACATTTCTAATCTAAGTGAAAGCACATCCCATAGACCATATCTTATTTTAATTACTACAAATCCAAAACATCCACTAAGACATCATTTTAATCAAGTTATACTTTTACCTTCATTTAATATAGCTAGAGCAGATTCAGTTACCCATGAATTATTTACCTACCTATTCTTTAATGAACTCGTTGCACAAAAACTATTAAAGGAATGATTTTTTCAACCACCAGAAGGTAATTTTATTGGCTCTTCGACATTTAGTGTTGGTAGAGACAAATACAACTGAAAATGGTTCTTTGTCAATAAGGACTGATGACCAAGATTTAAGTGGATCCAAAACAGATTATTAGTATATCTGTTTTGGATTTTTTTTTGTTATTTCACTTTAATCAAATGATTAATCATATAGATTCGTATTTTCATGTTCTCGAATGATTTGAAACCGTAGGAAACTTTCTTCAACGCTTTAATATGAGTATTTTTTGCCTCATTTCTCCGTACAGGTGGCTTATGTATTTGCAATATTTACCTTCCTTATCTTATCATGTAGCATCCGACCTCGTTTTGGAAGCGGGGGATACTTGTGATTGCTTAGGAGTGTAGTCTTGCCTATTTAACGGAGCATCTGATTCTTTTCTGTCACCATTAACAGGTGTTGTGCTAAAATCTATCTATATAACAATCATGATGAATAAATAGACAACAGAGGATACCCCATGAGCGAAAAACTATTGAAGGATCTATTTTTTAAGGAATACTATTTCTCGGATTTTTTCTTTTTCAATGTAGGGTACGAGAAATGCCAGAGTAAGCATCGATTTGGTCCTTCGTTACGGGACAACTACATCGTGCATTTTGTGATCAGCGGAAAAGGGCGGTATACGGTGAATGATACAACGCATCATTTGGGCGCGGGTGATTTTTTTCTGATTCGACCGAATGAACTGGTCGATTATGAAGCGGATGCGGAAGATCCCTGGGAATACTATTGGATCGGCTTTTCGGGCAGCAAAGTGAAAGAAATTCTGCATACAAACGGCATCGGATCTAAAGACTATACAGGGCAAATTGATCCGAAAGAAGCGTTGCGGGAAAAATTCGAGAGTTTTATGCAATCTGATTTTTTTGATGATTCTCAAAAACTAGTAAATCAGGCTCTCTTCTATGACATTTTTTCATTCTTCAAAATCCATAATGAAAATATGGAAATGGAGGTCCGCATCAGCCGAACGAAAAAATACAGCGAAGCCTTTTTGTTGTACGTGGAAAATAATTACTATCGGGAGGATTTGACGATCGAAGAAATTGCGAAATCGATGTACCTGCACCCCTCCTATTTCAGCCAGGT
>NZ_JBAWAZ010000225.1:0-2904 GCF_049589555.1 Trichococcus sp. | reverse complement strand
CTCCGAATAAATGTCTGAACCCCTTTCTTGAGGTGTTCATTTTTATTCCTCTTTTCTATTGTAGCCTATGCGAAACGGTTGACATGACAGTGTTTAAAGCCAAGTGACTGCGAATTTGGTTTTGGAGAAAAATGGATTGGCAGAGTTCCAATCCACACTTACATTTTACCATAAACGAAAAGGTGATGGTATGAAAACGCACGCAACAAAATAGGGCGTTTAGCCTGGAAGTGTCAGGAATTATTCTGAAATTATTAGGATTTTGCAAAATAAGACTGCTATAGATTGAAAAAAAACGGATTTTTGGTAAAATACTTGAGTGATGGTATTATAATTCTCTTTCATTCATCCATCGGGAAGAAAGCAGGTTGCAAATGTCAACAGATAGAAAAATCAACGAAGAAAATGAAACAACAAACAATAAGATGGTGCAGGGGACTTTTTGGATGACTTTCGGGAGCATTTTTTCCCGCTTGATCGGCGCTCTCTACATCATCCCATGGAATGCCTTGATGGGCTCGACGGATGCGGCCAACACTGCCAATGCCCTTTATTCGATAGGCTACACACCTTATCAGCTATTCCTTTCGATCGGAATAGCAGGCTTTCCTGCAGCGATGTCCAAACAGGTGGCCCAATACAATGCAAAAAATCAATACCGCACCGGGATCGACATCTTCAAGAAGAGCATGTTTTTCATGATTTTGACGGGTGCCGTCAGTGCCGCATTGATGTACGGTTTGGCACCGATGATTGCTGAGAACAGCCCGGCTGCTTCGCCTGAAGACGGAGCATTGGTTATTCGGGCGTTGGCTCCGGCTTTATTGTTGGTGCCAGGCATGAGTTTGATGCGCGGTTTTTTCCAGGGCTATCAGGATATGGTGCCTTCAGCGATTTCACAAGTGTTCGAACAGATCGGCAGGGTTGTGTACCTTTTGGGAGCCACCTACATCGTGATGCAACTTCTGGATGGCAGTATCGCTACTGCTGTTGCACATTCCACTTTCGCAGCGTTTGTGGGCGCGATCGTTGCAACCATCATCCTGCTTTTTTATTACAAAAAGAAAATGGCGGAATATCAACCGTTGATCGCCAACAGTGAACCTTCCAGCAACATCCAGACGACTGAGGCCATCAAGAGCATGCTGCAGGAATCGATTCCGTTCATCCTGATCGGCTCAGGCATCACTTTCGCCAAGCTGATCGACCAAGTGACGTTCAAACCGATGATGGAAAACTTGACGAACTACACAGGTAAGGAAATCGAGGATCTTTTCGGACTGTTCAGTTTCAACGCCGACAAATTGATCATGATCATCGTTTCATTGGCGGTCGGGATGGCCACAGCAGCGGTTCCGCTGATTGCCGCCGAGTTCACGAAAGGAAACTTCCGTGTGCTGCAGAGCCAGGTGAGGGAGATCATCCAACTGTTCGCTTTCATCATGCTGCCGGCATCTTTGGGGATGATGATCGTTTCAGAACCGATCTACAACGTGTTCTATCCGCTTCATCCGGTAGGTCCTACGCTATTGGCGGTATCGGCTCTGATGAGCATCGTTTTGGGACTGTTCACGGTTCTCGGATCGATTTTGCAGTCTTTGAGCCGACATAAGACAATGATCTCCTATCTGCTGGTTGGACTTGCAGTCAAAGTGATTATGCAGTATCCGATGTTGGCATTGTTCGACACGGCAGGCGCATTGGTTGCGACGACGATCGGATTCATCGTGACGGTGCTCTTGAGCGGATGGAAAATCTATCATCTGACCCATTTTGGTCTGGTTGATACATTGCGGAAAACCGGGAAAATTTTGGCAGTCGCCTTGGTTATGACGGCATGTGCGTTCATCGCTTTGAAAGTCAGCATGCTGGTCATTCCGATCGATCGCAAGTTGACGGCATTGGTGGTTGTCGTCATCGTAGCGGCGATCGGGGGATTTGTCTACTTGTTCCTGACCCTTAAATTGCGCATCGCTGATGACATTTTGGGCGCCAAAGCGAACGGCCTGCGCAGAAAAATGCGCATCAAATAAAATAAACGAAACCGAAAAGCAGCCTTAGTGGGTGCTTTTTGGTTTATAAGGGAGAAAAAATATGCGTTTGGATAAACTGCTGTCGAATTCCGGATTCGGATCGAGAAAAGAAGTCAAAGTGTTATTGAAAAAGAAATTGGTGACGGTCAATGGGAAAATTGAAACGAAAGCCGAAGCCAAAGTGGACAGCGAAAAGGACGCTATTCTTGTTTATGGCGAACCTATCAGCTACCAGGAATACATTTACCTGATGATGAACAAACCGCAGGGCGTCCTCAGTGCGACGGAGGATAATCATCAAAAGACGGTCATCGATCTGCTGGCTTTCGAACTGCATCAGCAGGAACTCTTTCCAGTCGGCCGACTGGACAAAGATACGGAGGGACTGCTGCTGTTGACGAACGATGGCCAATTGGCGCATTTCCTGCTGTCGCCGAAACGGCATGTGGACAAGGTTTACTTTGCAGAAGTGGCCGGTCGGATGACGGAAGAGGACCAAAGGGATTTTTCTGAAGGCATCATACTCGAAGATGGCTATCGTTGCCTGCCGGCAAAACTGGAGATCCTGCGCTATGATGAAGTAAAGGATTGCTCAGAGGTAGAGATCACGATCAAAGAAGGGAAGTTCCATCAAGTGAAACGGATGGTGTTGGCCTGCGGAAAAGAGGTCACCTTCCTGAAAAGATTGACGATGGGACCCTTGCATTTGGACGAGCAATTGGAAAAAGGGGAATATCGTCCATTGACCGATGAGGAACTTGCGGCATTGCGGGAACATCTGCCGGAGTCGATTAAAAAAGGCTAAGAGTTTGCCTATCATTGGGCCAAAATACCAAGTTTTTATTTGGATATTTTGCCAAAAGTGATATGA
>NZ_JBAWAZ010000224.1:0-4080 GCF_049589555.1 Trichococcus sp. | reverse complement strand
TACTGATCCCTTTCAAGATTACTCAGATGGTTGCCGCTGTAGATCAAGGTCATTGCGTGTACGTCACCGGCAAATTCTGTGGCATCTTTAGAAATCGAGAGATAGGGCGGGTATTGAGGTCCGCTTGCGCCGCGGTTGCTGCCGACAGAAAACTTCCCATGGCTGATCGGTTGACGGTTCAATTGATATTCTTTTTGGTGTGTCCCATAAAAAGTGGTGCTCAACTGACCATCGTACCGCATATCAATTGAGGCACTGGACAGCTTTTCGATCATCACACTTGAACGGCTCTCGTTGATGATTTTGCTTGACCGGATGATGACGTCTGCATCCTCAAAAATCGTATAAAACAGCAACAAGCGGATGCTTGAAATAGGATCGACCAAATGAATGGTCAGTGTTTGAGAGTCGGAAGCGGTTATGTCTCGTGCATGCGGAAAGGCAGTGAGTTCAGGTGCCCCGTCTGAAATTTCAAACTTTTCATAGCAAAAGCGGCTGACGGTATAGCCATTGCCCATTCTTATCTGCACGGAAGGTTCACGATAATCGCCTTGGTTAGGGAAACTAACCTCCAGAGGCACGTACTCAAGCGAGAATTCAGGGCGTTCGGGAATATTCATGGCTGCAAATGTCCGTTTTTTTAATTTCGGCTTATTCGAAAAAGAATAGGATTCAATCCTTTTTCCCCAGTGGCGATGCGCCAAGTAAGTATCCTCAATAATCTCAAAGACATAGCTTATGTTGTCGTTCATAAGGTGGAAGACTTGCCGTTGATCATCGTATACAATCATCTGTTTGTTCATTTTTTGTAATCCTTTCGATATTGGGATGGTGACAGGCTTGTTTCTTTTCTGAAGAATTTTGAGAATGAAAGGGCATCGCTGAAACCTACGGAGCTGCCGATGATGTTAATCGGATCTTCCGTAGCTATCAGCAACTCTTTTGCTTTGTTGATTTTTAAATTTGTCAGGTATTTTTTTGGACTTATTCCCATTTCGGATTTGAAGACTCCCGCCAAGTAGCTCGGATGGATGCCCGCAAAGTCAGCGATATCAGAAATATGGATATCGTCATGATAATGCAAATCCATATATCTCACTGCTTTCGATGAAACCGATGAGGAGTAGCTGGTGTTTGAATGTTTGATGCATTCCTCGAGCAGGGTTCCGATGATGTCATACATAACCCCATTGATCTTTAAGAAAGAAGCGGTGCTGTCATCGTTGGACATATCGATGATCTTCATTATTTTGGTTTCATACAATTCGGCATCCGCGCAGTCCAAAACAAAATGTTCTTCACTCGATTGCATAAGCATTTGGACATAATTATGCGATTGGATACCCAGAAAGCCTATCCAGGAATATTTCCATGGCGAATCCATAGCGGCGGTATAGGTAGAAATTTCGCCTGCAGGGACAATAAAGAGTTGATTCTCATGAACCTCAAACTTTTTATCATTGATTTCCAGTGAGCCTTTGCCCTCCTTAACAAAATGAATAAAGTGATAATCTCTGCGCTTTGGCCCGTAGCTGTACCCAGCTTCACAATATTCAATCCCACTGTTGTAAAGAATGAAATCCGAGATGCTCTTTTTTGAAAAATCTGTGAACTTATCGGTGTACTCTCTATTATTTTTATCCATGGTTTCATTATACATACATCCCTCTCAATGGCTATCTTGATATTAGAATTTTCCATATACCTCTGTATTTTTTCCATATTCTATTTGAGGCAAGCTCTGGTATTATGTATCTAACAAGAACGAATGAAAGCGCATAATTTCAGTTTGTTAATTTGATTAGAGGAGTGATTATCATTAAGGAAAATCCATATCGGAATCTCTTTCATCTGGAACCTGATCGAGGACTCTTGAACGATCCGAATGGGCTTATTCAATTTCAAGGGAGATATTATTTTTTCCATCAATGGAATAGGTTTGGTTTGGATCACGGCTACAAGGAATGGGGAGCATTTACTTCGTCGGATTTGAACAATTGGGATCATTTGGGTTCAGCACTACTGCCCGACAGCAAGGAAGACAGCGATGGCGTCTATTCCGGAAGTGCCATTGAACATGACAATAAGCTGTATGTTTTCTATACTGGCAACACGAAGAACAACGGAACGCGAAAAACCTATCAAAGAATGGCCTGTTCCTCGAATGGCTGCACGTTCATCAAGAGCGAAAAGGTAATTGAAACGCCAAATGGTTTTACAGAGCATCACAGAGATCCAAAAGTGTGGCAGTCGGATGGGAAGTGGTGGATGATTGTAGGAGCGCAGACAATTGAACAAGTTGGTGCCATCAATTTGTTCAGCTCAACTGATTTAGAAGAATGGAAATATGAAGGGGCTTTCTATTCGGAACAAACGTTAGATCAAATGTGCGAATGTCCAGATTATTTTCAATTGGGCGATGCTGAAATTTTGGTGGTTTGTCCCCAAAAAAGAACTTCGCTATTAAATGGAAACGAGAACATTTCCAGCTATGCGGGTTATATTGTGGGAACTTTTGAAAAAAATAACAAGCGTTTTCGCCCAGAGAGCGATATTATTTTGATAGATGAAGGGTTTGATTTTTACGCTCCGCAGTCTTTTGTTGATGAAAAAAACAGAAGAATTGTGGTCGGGTGGATGTCCCGGATGGATGAAGCAGAAGAAAAGGGTTGCCCAACAACAGCTTTCAATTACTTGCATTGCCTTACGATCCCAAGGGAACTATTTTGGGAAAACGATCGTCTTTATCAACGGCCGTTGGAAGAGTTGAAAATGCTGAGGAAGAAACGAAATACGTCAACCGAAACCACTGCTGCTTTTCTTTCTGACAGCGCGGCTTACGAGTTACATATACAACTCGTCAATCAAACGACCCCATTAGAAATATCCATGAATAATGGGAATACTGTCATCCGTTTTGATGGCAGATCCAAATTGGTCATAAGTCGCATAAACTGGGTTTCCGGCCAACGTGAACAAAAGGAGCTGCACATTCCCAAACTATTTGAAATCCAAATATTCAACGATTCATCAGCTATGGAAATTTTTATGAATAAAGGTGAAAAAGTATTCTCCATGCGTTACTTTTGTGAAGAAGAACAGCGCGATATTTCTTATAGGGGTCTACAAGAAAACGGCTCAATCGATTATTATTCGTATAAGGAGGAAGTCTAATGAATAACAAAGAACTTGCAGAAAAAATATTGGCACTTGTTGGGGGAAGAAAGAATGTGAAGTCGGTCGCGCATTGTGCAACGAGACTTCGCATCATAACAAACGACAAAGAGGAAATCAATGTCGAAGGGATCGAGTCCCTCGACAAAGTCAAAGGCAGTTTCTATAATTCTGGTCAATATCAGATCATCCTGGGGACCGGGCTTGTGAACAAGGTTTACGACGAATTTGCGCCTTTAGTTGAAAATACTGGAAGTCAGGCGTCAGCTGATTCGCAAGAAGATCAAAAAATGACTTTCCAAAGCGCAATTCGGATCTTTGGCGATGTCTTCGTCCCGATCATCCCTGTATTGGTGGCGACAGGATTATTTATGGGCCTCAGAGGATTAGTGACACAGGAAGCAATCCTGGGACTTATCGGCTTGAGTCCAAGCGATATTCCGCAGCAATTTTTATTGTTCACACAAATTTTGACGGATACGGCTTTCGCCTTTCTGCCTGCTTTGGTGGCCTGGTCGACGTTCAGAATATTTGGTGGAACGCCCATATTGGGGATCGTACTTGGTTTGATGTTAGTCAGTTCCGTACTGCCGAATGCTTATGCGGTAGGACAACAAGCAGCTGAGCCTTTAGTGTTTTTCGGTTTCATCAAAGTTGTCGGGTATCAGGGATCGGTATTGCCGGCCTTTGTCACGGGCATCATCGGTTCAAAAATTGAACGTGCATTGAAGCGGAAAATTCCGGATTCTTTGGACTTGATTATTACCCCGTTTTTGACATTGCTTCTTGGACTGATTATTGCGCTGTTCTTCATTGGCCCGGTATTCCATGAAGTTGAATTGGGTGTATTGCATGTAGTGGAAGCCTTGTTGACACTACCTTTCGGAATTGGCGGATTGATTTACG
>NZ_JBAWAZ010000223.1:0-3636 GCF_049589555.1 Trichococcus sp. | reverse complement strand
ACAACGACTTATGGCGAGAACATCGGGGTAATGGCCATCACACGTGTCTACAGCGTGCGCGTCATCGCCGGCGCTGCGATTTTCTCCATGGTCATGTCCTTCTTCGGACCGTTAGCAGCACTGATTTCCACCATTCCTGGTGATGTAATCGGTGGAGTTACGTTCTTGCTTTACGGCATGATCGGCACGAGCGGCTTGCGTCTGTTGGTTGAAGAAAAAGTGGACTACAGCAAGTCCAAGAATCTGATCCTGACATCCATCGTTTTCGTCACTGGATTGAGCGGGTTGACAGTTAAATTTGCAGGCATCCAATTAAGCGGAATGGTCCTAGCGAGTGTGGTCGGCATCATTTTGAGCTTATCTTTCTACCTGTTTGATAAAGCAGGCTTGATGAACGAAACAGACTGACAGCAGAAAGAAGGTAGGTTCTTAGTGGGCCAATCTTACCAGACTGCGTCAGGTGATTAAATTTTATGACGGCTCCAACCCGGGATTCCCCGGGCGGGAGCCGTCATTTTCGCTTTTTTTAGCCGCAGTAGTATAATTGAGGCGAATGAGCAGGTTGATTTTCATGCTGACAGATGAGGGGAGTTGAGCATATGTTGACGAACAGAATGAAGATTTCTATCGTTGCGGGAGCTCTTTTGGGCGTAGTCTGCATCTTGGGAGCTCAATTGCGGTCCGGATTTGAGAGGGAGGTGCTTTATCTTTTCGCCTTCTGGTACAACCGGCTGTTGATGGGCGTAGTCATCGGCTTTGCAAAGGAAACACAGGAATTGAAACGGGCATTGTGGCGCGGAGCCATCATAGGGTTGTTGGTTTCCTTCGCTTTCTATAGTTCAACTGGATTCGAAGATGCAGTTGGTTTTGCGGCAGGTATCGGTTATGGTGTCATCATCGAATATGTCGCCTACAGATTTTCCGATAGGGGATGATGATTTGAAAGCTAAAATCAAGGAAATTTCGGAAGAATTGAAGTTGGTCATTTCGGGGAAGACTTTCGATGCTTTATTGCCTCCCTTGCTGTTTGCAATCGTCAGTGGCAGATATCAGTTGATGGTCGCAAGTATTTTGGCGATTGCTTTGGCTGTGCTGTTGGGGATTATCCGGTGGGCTAGGAAACAACCGTTGCGTTATGCAGTGGGTGGTTTGCTGGGGGTTTTGGTTGCTTCCGGAATCGCGTATTTCTCCAATAATGCTGCCAATTATTATCTTCCCAAAATAGTGAACAGCGCGCTGCTCGTAGTGGCGGCGCTGGTGAGCCTCATCCTGGGGAAACCGCTGGCCGCTTTGACGAGCCATTTGACGCGCGGGTGGGATCTGGAATGGTATTGGCGCAAGGACGTGAAGCCGGCCTATCAGGAAGTGACGGTTCTTTGGTTTTTGTTTTTTCTGATGCGCTTGGCCTTGCAGGTCGTTCTTTTCCGACGCGGCGACGTTGTTGAGTTGGCTTGGACCAATACACTCTTGGGGCTTCCAGTAACGATTGCAGGCCTGGTCATCAGTTATATCTACGGCATTTGGCGCCTCCGCAACCTGAAAGGGCCTAGCGTGGGGGAGCATCGGGAAGGGAAACCGCAACCGTGGGAAGGGCAGACACGTGGTTTTTAGTCTGATGGGTTTCGGAAAGAAGGCTTTTTGATGGAAAAAGTGGGAAAATTCGCAGTAAAGAGCCGCTATGCCAATCGCATTCCCAAGAACTACCTGTTGCTGTTGCTGAGTCTGTTGCTTTTTGGTTGCGGAACATCCAATGATGGCGACACCAGTGAGACTGATCTGGAAGAACTGACCAAAATCGAAGTGGCCGAATACGAAGGACAAGATTTGTCTTCTTTGACCGATTTTCGGGAAAACTCTATCAAAGGTCCTCAGTATATAGACATAGATACTTACATGCTGACGATTGACGGCTTGGTCGAGCAACCGGCTTCCTTGTCCTACGGCGAAGTGCTGGATAATCAGAAGTACACAAAGGTTGTGACGTTGCATTGTGTGGAAGGATGGAGCGTCGACATCCTTTGGGAAGGGGTTCTGCTTGCGGACCTGTTCGAAGGAGTGGACGTTCAGGAAAGCGCTGATACGGTCATCTTTTATTCCGAGGATGGCTACAGTACATCCTTGCCGCTGCAGACGATCATGGACAGGCAATTGATGATCGCCTATAAGATGAATGGCGTCGTCCTGCCGCCCGAAAGAGGCTTTCCTTTCCAGTTGGTGGCGGAAGATAAACTGGGATACAAATGGATCAAATGGATCACCCGCATTGAGTTGTCCGATGATGCGGATTTTAAAGGTTATTGGGAACAGCGGGGCTTTGACAACGAGGCGGATGTCAAACCATAAGAAGAGCGCCTGCAGTACTTTTCAGACTGTATCCACGCATAATGCTTCTTCCAAGAAAGACTGAGTGGCTAGGGCACTTGTCCTGGCCATTTTTTCGATAGGATTCAGTTTCCTCAAAACTATAGGCTGGAGTCTCAGCTTTTGGTATGATGGACCTATCATTTTATAAGGTTCGCCAGATACATGGGAAATGATAGAAGCTAGAGCATAAAAATAATAATATTGATGAGGATACGTATGATACTTGTAATAGATAATTATGATTCCTTCACCTACAATCTCGTCCAATACCTCAAGCAATTGGATGAAAACGTTGTGGTGAAACGGAACGATAAGATAACAATCGAAGAGATAGCGGCACTGGATCCGCTGATGATCCTGATTTCCCCGGGGCCGAAAACGCCTAATGAAGCGGGCATCAGTCTGGATGTCGTCAGGCGCTTCGCCGGAGTTATCCCGATTCTGGGCATCTGCTTGGGGCACCAAACGATTGCTGGGCTTTTCGGCGCGGCAATCGTGAAGGCGAAAGAGCCTGTCCATGGCAAGGTCCATGCCATCCAGCATACAGGGAAAGGCGTCTTCCAGGGCTTGAAAAGTCCGCTGAATGTCACAAGATACCATTCCTTGATCGTGGAAAAGGGAAGCCTTCCGGACTCGTTGGAGATCACCGCTTGGACAGCGGATGGTGAAATCATGGGCTTTCTTCATCGGGAAGAGTTGATCGAGGGGGTCCAGTTCCATCCTGAGGCAATCCTGACGGAGCATGGGCTGGATATGTTGCGCAATTTTTATGAGCGCGCCAAAAAAAAGCGAGAAGGGGCGATTTTTTATGAAAAAGAGAACGACTGAGATCGTGATCAAGGAAATCGTCACCGGGCTTACGAGCTTCGAACTGTTCTCTTTGTTCCGCGACCGCAAGCATTGTTTTTTCCTTGACAGCGGGATGGATCCGCAAAAGTTGGGACGCTATTCCTTCATCGGATTCGATCCCGAACTGACGCTGACTGCCAAAGCGGGCGTGGATGCTTTTGCAGAACTGAAAGCACTGCTGGCAGACTATCAGCTGGACTACAAGGGGGAGCTTCCTTTCATCGGCGGAGCTGTCGGTTATTTCGGCTATGAGCTGCGCCATCAAGTGGAACGGTTGCCGAAAGAAGCGCGCGACGATGTCCAGATTCCGGACAGCTTCTTTGGCATCTATGATGGGGCGATTGTGGTGGACCACCTTTTGGGGAAGGTACATCTTGCTTCGCCGGGGTTCTTCGGCGATCCGGAAAAGTGGGTTTCCGAGGT
>NZ_JBAWAZ010000222.1:0-9861 GCF_049589555.1 Trichococcus sp. | reverse complement strand
TGCGTCTCTTCCTGGAAGGCAGTGATTTCCTTCATGCGCTTATAGATCATGAAGAGCGTCGGTGTCTGCACGCGTCCGACCGAAAAGGCACCTTCTTTGATGCCAGCTTTCTGGAGCGCAATGGTGTACAACCGGCTCAGGTTCATCCCAACCAGCCAGTCGGCGATTTCCCGGCTTTGGGCCTCTATGTAGGATGGATACGTGTCTTCCCCATCCAGCAATTCGGTGAAACCTCGGCGGATCTCATTGGATTCCAGACTGTTGATCCAGAGGCGCTTCATCTCCTTCTTTTCTGCACCGGCATGCCGGATGATCGAACGGGCGATATTTTCCCCTTCGCGATCCGAGTCGGTGGCGATGATGATGCGGTCCGCTTCCTTAAGCTGCTGTTTGATGTTCGCCATCTGCTTGCCTTTTCCGTATTGGATCTTGTATTTGTAGCTTTCCGGGAAAATCGGCAAGTGGTCCAGACTCCATTTTTTCCATTTCGGATCATATTCTTCCGGCTGCAGCAGCCCCAACAGATGACCGGATGCATGCACGATGACCGTTTCGCCATCGAACAGGCTGTCCTGGATAACGTAGTTCCCGGCAACCGTCGCCTTCTTTTGGAAAGAGCTCGCGTAGGCGGCCGCCTGCGATGATTTTTCGGCTAAAATGACTGTTTTCATTCTTAAATTTCCTCCCTGAAAGGATTGCCGGCTGAGACTTTTAAGGCAATCAACACCCTACAATTATAACATACGCACATTCCCTAAACCCGATTGAAAAAAGGACTGCGATGGGCAACAAAAAGCGCCAGCGCAGTCCTTTTCGACCTAATTATGCTTAATCATCCAGCTTGAGTTTCTTCAGCGCCTCGAACATGGCGTTGTTGACTGGCTCTTCATCTTTATTTTGTTTCTTCAGATATTTTTGGACGTCCTGCTTGGCGGCTTTTCCGCCGGAGCCTTTTTTGCGTCGTTCGTTGAAGGCCGAAAGCTTTTCGCGGTAACCGCATTTGCAGGTGAAAATCTGTCCGTCGCCCTCACCATGCAGCTCCATTTTCTTCATGCACTGCGGACAGCGGGCGTTCGTGACACGCGCCACATTCTTGCGATAGCCGCAATCGCGGTCCTGGCACACAAGCATCTTGCCTTTTTTGCCGTTCACTTCCAGCATCGGTTTGCCGCATTCCGGGCAGGTCTTGGTGGAGATGTTCTCGTGCTTGAACTTGCCTTCGCTCATCTTGATCTCCGAAACAATCTCTTTCGTATAGGTCTTCATTTCGTTGATGAATACGTCCTTCTTCAGCTTGCCGGCAGCGATCTGCTCGAGTTTCCGCTCCCAATCGGCTGTCAAGGCCGGGGATTTCAGTTCTTCCGGAACCAACTCCAACAATTGCTTGCCTTTTGAAGTGATATGGATTTCCTGTCCGCGTCTTTCGATCAGGAAGGAATTGAACAACTTCTCGATGATGTCGGCGCGCGTAGCGACGGTTCCCAATCCACCCGTCTCCTTCAGTGTCTGCGCCAAAGCTTTGTCCGTCGTTTCCATATATTTTGCCGGATTTTCCATCGCCGTCAACAATGTTGCTTCATTGAAGTAGGCAGGCGGTTTCGTCTGGCCGGATGTCTTGCTTACGTAACGGACAGCCAGCACATCGCCTGCTTCGATTTTCGGCAACAGTTGCTCCTGGAGACCGTCTTCCGACTCCTCATCCTCAGGGCGATTGCTGTAAACTTCTTTCCATCCGGCAACGATGACCGTCTTGCCGCGGGCCACGAAGCGCTCGCCCCCGATTTCTGCGCGCAAAGTCAGCTGCTCATATTCGTAAGCCGGGAAAAGCACAGCCAAAAAGCGTTTCACTACTAGATCATAGATTTTGAGTTCCTGTGCCGACAGCTTCCCGATCTGGACGACCTGCTCAGTCGGGATGATGGCATGGTGATCGGAAACTTTGCTATCATCGACGAACGACTTGTTCGCCTTGATCGGTTTCGCCAACACCTTGTTCACGAGCGGACGGTATTCCTTGATAGCGCATGCCTTCAGCCTATCCGGCAGCGTGGCGACGATGTCGTTCGACAGGTATCGGGAATCCGTACGCGGATAAGTCAACAATTTATGCTGCTCATAGAGTTTCTGCATGATGTTCAGCGTTTCTTTGGCGGAATAACCGAAAAGCTTGTTGGCGTCGCGTTGCAGTTCGGTCAGGTCGTACAGGCCAGGCGCATAGGCTTTTTTCGGTTTGCGGTCGACCGCCACAACCGTAGCCTGCTGCTTATCCAACTTTTTGACGATGGCTGTAACTTTATCGCGATCGAAACTCTTCGTGTCGTTCGTTTTCTCGTCCTGCCAGATCAGCTTCAGCTTCGTATCTGTCTGGGCCTCGATGCCGTAATACGTCTTTGGCTGGAATTTTTTGATTTCCTCTTCGCGTCTGGCGATGATGGCGACAACCGGTGTCTGGACGCGGCCGCAGTTCAACTGGGCGTTGAATTTCGTCGTCAGCGCGCGGGTCGCATTCAGGCCGATGTACCAATCCGCTTCCGAACGGGCCACAGCCGACTGATACAAATTTTCATAGTCCTTGCCAGGCTTTAGGTTCCCGAAACCATCTTTGATGGCTTTGTCCGTCACGGACGATATCCACAGGCGTTTGACCGGCTTGTGGACTTTCGCTTTTTCGATGATCCAGCGGGCGACCAGTTCGCCCTCGCGGCCGGCATCCGTCGCGATGATGATGTCGGAAACGTCATTCCGCACCAGTTGGGACTTGACGGCATTGAACTGCTTGCCGGACTGCTTGATGACAGTCAGCTTCAGGTCCTCCGGAAGCATCGGTAGATCCGCTAAGTTCCAATTTTTGTATTTCACATCATAGGCTTCCGGATCGGCCAACGTCACAAGATGGCCCAATGCCCAAGTGACGATGTAGTCTTTCCCCTCCAGATATCCTTGCCCCTGTTTTTCGCACTGCAGCACGCGAGCGATATCGCGCGCCACCGATGGTTTTTCAGCTAATACTAGACTCTTTCCCATTATCTATTTCCTACTTCCTTATTTCTTGATTCATCAATCTTACTATATCACAGAAATTTTATGCGGACCTTACTTTTCGTTTCTCAGCTCGGCGGGGCCCTTATAAGTTCCAGTTTGATGTTTCAGACGTTCTGAAGCAAAAAAGAAGGGACAGATCCGTTTATGGATTCTGCCCTTCTTTTTTTGAAACTGTTCCCTGATGGTCCCCGGATACAGCATCTTCTTCATTCAAACGCCTTCCGGTACCCATTTCCCCATTAAGCTGCGGTAATCGATTGTTTCCCCGTCAACTACAAATGTGCCGTCGCCATTGGCATGGAAGGTTCGGCGTTCTTTTCGGTCGTTGTCGCACCACACCCGTTCGGCTTGCAAAACGACTATTCCGTGGGGCTCCACATAGTCGATGACTTTGCACTCCAGGCAGGCAAGGCATTCGGCAATCAGTGGGGCCTCGATCCCTTTTGCTGGCAACGGGGTCAAGTCAAATTCCTTGAATTTGTCCACCGTTGTCCCCGAACAGGTGCCGATTCTAATCACTTTTTCGGCAAGGTCAACCGTCGGGACGGCCAGGACGCATTCTTTCGTTCTCATAAATGTTGTGAACGAGTGGTTCCATGGCCCCGTTGACAGTGCGATTCGCGGTGTGAAATCCATCACCATATGCCAGGAAATGGTCATCACATTATTCTTGCCTTCATCGTTTGTGGTGACCAAAACAACCGGCCCGGGCTCAATGAACATAAACGCCTTCTCGATAGGCAATTCCACCATTGTCATAATCGATTCCCCCTCTTTTCTGTATAAAATCAGGTTTACAACAAGCCTACCTATATTTTGCGGTAGCGTTTCAAGCCCAAAACGTTCAAAACTGTAAAAAAGCTGATGAAAAGCACAATAGCCAGCAAGTCATTACCGATGTCCCCCAGCGTGCCCCCTTTGATCATGACACTTTGCAAAGCATTCCCGATGTAATACAGCGGCATGAATTTAGCCAAAAATTGCAGCCAATCCGCCAAGCCGCCTACCTCGATGATTCCTGAAAAGAAAATTTGCGGAATGATCACAACCGGAATGAATTGCACCATCTGAAATTCCGATGCAGCGAAAGTCGATAGTAACACCCCGAAAGATAAAGCCAACAGCGCCGATAGGAAGGTAATCCCCATCACCAACACGAGGCTTCCGGCTACGGTAACATGCAAAACATGGACGACAAACTCCACCAGCAACAAGGTTTGGATAAAGGCAAAAAAACCATACCCCAAAAGGTAGCCAGCAATGATTTCCCACCGGCGGACCGGAGCCGCCAACAGCTTATCCAGCGTCCCGGTTGTCCGTTCCCGCAAAAGTGCCATTCCCGAAATCAAGAATACCAAGAAAAAGACAAAAAAACCGAGTAATACTGGACTGATGGTCGTGAAATAATCTGAATCGTCTTCACCGTAAAGATACTGCTCATTGATTGTCGGCTGTTGTGGAACAGCTTGAGCAAGATTCGGGTTTGCCTCGACAGCTTCCTGCCCTAGCGACATTAGTGCGCCCATTTGCATTTTGATCACGGCTCCTTGAAGCTTTGCCCTGACGACCGCACTCTTGGCGGGCGCACTGTTCTCGTAAGTTACATCAATATGGCCGGCATCTTTTTCGGCGATAAAAGCCACCAAGTGATTATTTTTGATGCTTTCCTCCGCCTGTTCTTCACTCGAAAAGACGATGGCCTCGATGTGATTGTCTTCCAGATTTTCGACTATTTCCGGATTCAGGTTGTATACTCCCACTTTGTAGGTTGCGTCCGCTCCCGAGGAAGTGAACAAAAAATACATAAGCGTGAAAATCATCAAAGGTGCGAACCACATTAAGGCCAGCGTTCGCTTATCCCGGAACATTTGGATAAAAATCCGCTTGGCAATGGCAAATGCGCTCATTCTTCCTCACCTCCTGCTGCCAAAAAGACTTCTTCAATGGTATGCACGTTGAATTTCTTGGTCATTTCTTCAGCGGTCCCCAAAGCGATCAATCGCCCATGGTTCAGCAGAACCAGCTTGTCGCAGCGTAGTGCTTCGTCCATGGCGTGGGTTGTGACCACAATCGTTTTCCCTTGGTCCCGGATGTCATTCAGTTCATGCCAGATGCCTTGCCGCAAAATCGGATCGACTCCGACAGTCGGCTCATCCAAAATAAGAATATCTGGATTGTGCAGCAACGCTATCGCCAAAGACAAACGCCGCTTCATCCCCCCGGAATAGCTTGACACGCGTTTGGATAAATCTTTCGTCAAATTCGTCACCTGCGCCACATAATCCAACCTTTGCTGAAGAGCCTCTTTCTTCAAACCATACAATTTACCGAAAAAAGTCAAGTTCTCTTTGCCTGTCAATTCTTCGTACAAGGCATCCGATTGGGCCATATATCCTACTTTTCCCAATACAGAAAAATTGGGCATCAGATGATCGGAAATTTTCGTTTGCCCAATATCCAAGCTCTCCATCCCCAGCATCAGCTTAATCAAGGTTGTCTTCCCTGTACCTGAAGGCCCGATGATTCCGACGATTTCGCCAGCTTCGATTGTAAAATGAATATCTTCCAAAACACTCTGCTGCTTGAATTTTTTTGAAACGTGGTGCACCTCTATCGCATGCATAAGCATATCCTCCATTGTCCGAATCAGATTTTTTGCTGGCTTGAAAAGCTCAGGTCAAATGCTTGTTGCCTCATTCCAAGCCTGAATGGGATGGTTCCGTCCGATAAGTCCCGAATGTGCTTATCGATTGAAAAGGACCCCGTTTTTTTACATTATAGTCCTCATCGGTACCGGACACTAGTTTCATTTGCGCGAACGGACTCCGAAACGAGTAAAGCCCCGCAGCTGCACTTCTCGAATCTGCGGGGCTTCTTGCCTATTTATTTTTGCCGGTATGCTTCATGAAGTCAAATAACGCAAACAATTTTCTAAATCTACTCTGCTTTGAGATACTTCTTTTGCCAATTTTTTCTCGACTTCATCTTTATCGATCATCAACCGATAGCGTTTGATGAATTCGTACAGTTCTTGTCTGAACGCTGCATTCAGGCTTTCGAAATCCAACGGCAAGTGGGTTCGTTCCCCCGTCTTCAAATAATTTTGATACTGTTCCTTCGCCCAACTTTCGGCACGTTCGGCAAGACCGACAGCCAGTTCTCGGTTTTCTTTGGATATTTTTTTCCAATCGAGCACATTCTTCGGTCTCAAATAGCTTGACCATAGGGCGTCCCTTTGCAATAGAAAGAAAGCATTCCGATATTTTTCCAGGTAATAGCGCAAGAGTGTTTCTTGGATAAAATCTTTATGCACGGCATAGCAACGCTCTATTCCGCTTTTATCGCCATCGTTTTTTTCATGTTCAAACTTATAGGTGAATCCTCGGATGGCGCCGTCCACATGAACTACTGCAGTGCCGTAGTTGGCAAGCAGCCTGTCTTCTTTTTGGACATCAGTCGACCCGAGATCGAAGTATCTACGGAAAGCTGCAAATAAGCTATAATCCACCAGGATGAAATCGTTTGTCGTAACGGCAGGCATCGCTTCGCTGAGTTCCGCGAGCTGAGGGCCTTCCCACGAAGATTCCAAAAACGAACGCATCCTGGCAAAGCTGAAATAATCAACTTCAGATCCTGACATTTTTGAGGACATAAGAAAGGCCAAGTAGGAACCCATTGCAAACAGCAACACCAGTATCGTCACAATGAGCCCTTGGAGACCGCCCACAGCAAAGCCAATACTGGCAAGTATCGGAAAAAGAATGAGGACTATATTTTTTATGTTACTCATAACCACAGCCCCACGCAAATTTTAGATAAAATCATCAACCTTACCCTCTTTCTCAGCGAATAAACCGTTAAGCATGAACGCGAATCGTACCTATGCAACCCATTATACTGGAGCACACAAGCTATTTCCATTGATAGCCAGCTTACGATACGCGTGCCCATGGATTATCCGGAAGACGTGATAGATTTTTTCGGGCAAAAATCCGAAGAAAAAATTGCATAATAAAAAAAGCCATATGGAATGCTCTTCCATGAGCACATTCCATATGGCTTTTGTTCACCTTTTTTTCAGCTGCGCTGCCAACAATGGCGCCAGGATCGGTTCCAGAATCAGGTAGAATCCGGCATTCCCCAGGCCATGCAGCAGGTCGAAAGGGATACCAGCAATGTAATACGCCCAAAAACTGTTGATGCCCATCATTTTCACCGTGAACAAGGAAATGACGAACCCATAAAGTATCCCTCCAAGGAAGGAAAAAACTACAAAATAAGCTTTGTGCACCTTTTTGTAAAAGGGCTTCATCACCAGTCCCGTTACCACGATCAGAACGCCGAAACTGGCGATCTGGGCAATCGTCCACGGCCCCATTCCCAGCAGGAAGTTGGTCAAAACAATCGACAGGATGGCCACAATGAAGCCGTCCGTCATGCCCAGCGTCAGCGTCAGGATGATCAGCACTGCCGTCACCGGTTGGACATTCGGGATGAACTGGAACATCATTCTCCCGACATAGCACAAAGCCGTCAGGATCGACAGCAGCGCCAGTCGCCTCACCCCGAAGCCCACAGTCTTCTTTACATTTCTGTCAGGTTCCACACGATTACGTCTCCTTCTTGGAGCGCCACATCAGCGGCTCCGACCATCGAAGGTTCGCCGTTTACATCAAACAACCAATATTTGGCTTTCGTTTCGGCTGTCTCTTCCACTTGCGCCTGCCCATCGATGGCTGTGATGAAGCCGTCTGCTTCTTCGATAGTGTAGTTTTCTTTCATGACAGCCAACAAGTTCGCACCCGCTTCGACTTCAAGCGTCTTTTCTGAACCTGCGATGACTGTTCCGCCATCCGTCAAAGAGATGGTTACACTGGCTGTCTCCGCCGCTTCTGAGCTGACTGCAGCAGTCGACTCTTGCAGGACGGAGCTTGTTTCCGCTTCTTCCGTCGGGGCGCACCCGAATAATACCAAACTCAACGATAAGGCCAACAATAATTTTTTCATTTTTTCCACTCCTAATCTGTATTCGACAGGGGTTGCATCGCCAACGGCCGGGATAATGCAAAAAAAGTCCATGCGCCATCGCATAGACAAGTAACGGGACCGTTTTACCTCGAAACGGCACGCTTGCAAAAATAGCAGCTTGGAATGAAGACCTGACTTAGACGTTCTGGGACGTCATCACAGTGGCGGGACCGCGTTGGATTTTCACCAAACTTCCAAATTCCAAGTGTCTTTGAATGGTTTTCCTATCCCTACCATTTTACCCAAAGGAGAAAAAAATACAAGACCAGTTGCGCTTTTCAGTGCATCCTGGCCTTGCAATTGATGATAAGTGTGTCAAGTCAATCTTTGGTTCCCTGTTACGCCTTCAAGCTTTCGCCGTTGGTTGCGATAACGTCCTTGTACCAGTAGAAAGATTTTTTCTTGTAACGGTTCAGTGTGCCGGATCCGTCATCATTGCGGTCGACATAGATGAAGCCGTAGCGTTTCTTCAACTCTGCAGTTGATGCGCTGACCAAGTCGATGCAGCCCCACGTCGTGTAGCCCATCAGATCGACACCGTCTGCGATTGCTTCCGCAACCTGCACTAGGTGGTCGTTCAGGTACTTGATGCGGTAATCATCATTTACCGTCCATTCGCCGTTTTCGCCCTTGACCAGTTCATCAACAGCACCCAAGCCGTTTTCGACGATGAACAATGGTTTTTGGTAGCGGTCCCAGAAAGTGTTCAGGATGATGCGCAAGCCTTTCGGATCGATCTGCCATCCCCATTCAGATGCTTCCAGATAAGGATTCATCACTCCACCAAGAATATTCCCTGTACCCTTCACTTTCTTCGACTGATCTGCTGTTTCGGTCGAGCTCATGTAGTAGCTGAAGGAAACGAAATCGACCGTATTTTTCAGTATTTCTTCATCTTCAGGTGTGATGTTAAGCTCAATGCCGTGCTCACGGAAATAGCGCTTCATGTAACCAGGATACGTGCCGCGTACATGCACATCCGAGAAGAAGAAGTTTTGGCGATCTGCTTCCATCACGGCGATGACATCATCCGGATGGGAAGTCAACGGATAAGTCGGCATAGCGATGACCATGCAGCCGATCTGGAAGTCCGGATTGATTTCGTGGCCAATTTTAGTCGCCAAAGCACTTGCTACCAATTCATGGTGACAGGCTTGGTACAGGTCCTGTTTCGACAGTTGATCTGGTGGCGTTGAGATTCCGCCGCTCATGAACGGTGCATGGATTATCGAGTTGATTTCATTGAACGTCAACCAATATTTGACTTTGTCTTTGTAGCGCGTGAAGACCGTGCGCACATAGTTTTCGTAGAAGCCGATCATTTTGCGGTTAATCCAACCGTCGTATTCTCTTGAAAGATGCAGCGGTGTTTCGTAATGCGACAGCGTGATCAGCGGCTCTATGCCGTATTTTGCCAATTCATCGAACAGGTCATCGTAGAACTGCAGGCCAGCTTCGTTCGGCTCCGTTTCGTCGCCGTTCGGGAAGATGCGTGTCCAAGCGATGGACGTACGGTAGGTTTTGAATCCCATTTCCGCGAACAAGGCGATATCTTCCTTGTAGCGGTGGTAGAAGTCGATCCCTACCAATTTCATGTTGTCAGGTGTCGGTCCGTCAGTGATCAGCCCCCCAAAACCGCCTTTCGGTGTTACATCCTGAACAGACAAGCCTTTGCCGTCCGCGTCATAAGCTCCTTCGTATTGGTTGGCAGCGGTAGCGCCACCCCATAGGAAGTTTTCTGGAAATTTCAATTCTGTCAAAGTCCTTCATCCCTTTCATGATAGCGGTTTA
>NZ_JBAWAZ010000221.1:0-2768 GCF_049589555.1 Trichococcus sp. | reverse complement strand
ACAATTTCGCCCAAAACTGAAATAAAATTATCAAATATTCATCCGATATTCGACAATTTCGCCTCGAATCGGACCGATCAGAATGCCGGATTTCTTTTCCCAACATTAAAATGCATATACCCGAAGTGGACACTCACTGATTTTGTTATACAATAAGGAAAACGATTATAGAAACGCGGAGTCCGTAACTAGGCTTGTTGGTACATACGATTCCAGTAACATTTATTAATAATGGAGAGTGTCACTGATGAAAGTAGAAAATTTGGACCTGTTTTTTGAGAATCGCCAAAAAATGATTTCTTGGAAAGACATCAAGCATATCGCCTTGGATGACATGGAAGTCGTCGATGGCGTAGAGATTTATCGTTTCCGCTTCAATATGGATCGCAAGCTTGACCAGGTGAATGATAGCCTCAATGTTTCGCAACAAGCCTATGGATCGTTTGTGCCTTGGCATTTCCATGATTATATGGAAATCATGTATGCCTACAGAGGTTCCTGTGAAGTGTTGCTGGTGGATGAAAGGATTCCTTTGAACGAAGGAAACCTCTTGATTATTGATAAGAGGACCTGTCATCGCGTGGAAGAGGTCAAAAAGGGCAACATCATTTTGAATTTGGTCATCAAAAAGGATTATCTGACAAAACATCTGTTGAACCGGCTGTCCAAGAACAGCCTGATCACACATTTTATGCTGCAGTCGATCAAGAACAAGAAGTTTGAGAAGAGCTATCTGATGTTCCTGACTAAGAAGCAGGATGAACCGGTTAATCTGTTGGATCGGATTTTGTTGGAATATTATAATCTGCGGGAGTTTTCTGAAGAAATCATCGATTCCTACATGGCACTTTTCTTTATCGAATTGATTCGAGGGAAATTCATCGAAAAAGCCACGAAACCTGAGCACAAAACAGCCGATAAATATACGACCATCGATTTCCTTCAGTACATCGAACGAAATTACCAGCACGACAGCCTGAACAACATGGCAGCGCATTTCAATTATCATCCGAATTACCTGTCCAATCGCCTTAAGAATGAAACCGGGAAAAGCTACATGGAGTTGCTTCAGCTCCAAAAGATGGCGGTGGCGACCGTGCTGCTTTCGAGCACCAACTTGTCGGTGGAAGAGATTGTCTCGGAAATCGGATATTCTTCCGTCTCGTTCTTTTACAAGAAGTTTAAGGATTTTCATGGCGAGACGCCGCAGAAATTCCGAACGAATCTTTGAAAAGAGGAATTTCCTCTTTTTTTTTGTGATTATCTATGATGGAAGCGCTTGTTATCATAAGGTTATCAAAAGACAGGAGGAATTATAATATGAAGCATTTTATCAATTTTATGGAAAACAGATTTATTCCAGTCGCTACAAAAATTTCCAACAATAAGGTCGTCCGAGCAGTCAGTGGCGGTAGCATGACCTTGATGTCGATCATCATCGTCGGTGCCATTTTTTCTTTATTGAACACCATCAATATTCCCGCTTATCAGGAGTTTCTGGCAGCCACAGGACTGTCGACTCTCTTCGCCTTTATACCGGCGATGACGATCAACGCCGTCGGACTTTACATGGTATTCTTTGTTGCATACCAAGGCTCTATTATCTATGGTAAAAAGGATGGTGCCGTGAATACAGCTATATTAGCGCTTGTCAGTTTTTTGATACTAATTCCATTAACAGAAATTATGGAAGAGGGTGCATTCCAGCCAATCATTTATTTGAACACAGCCTATATTGGTTCGAGAGGTGCTTTCACTGCAATCATCACTGGTCTGTTGGTGGCAAAAATCTATCAACTTGTGATCGATAAAAATTGGACGATCAAGATGGGTGAAGACGTGCCGCCGCAAGTTGCAAAAGCATTTTTGGATATCATCCCAGCCTTTATTATCTTGACCTCATTCGCTTTGGTTCGTTGGGGATTCTCTTTGACCAGTTTTGGCTCTGCCACTGATTTCGTCTACTCGAGCCTGCAGACACCGTTACAGAATTTGACCAGTTCACTTCCGGCCTTCATTATTCTGGTTTTGGCCGCACAACTGCTATGGTTCTTCGGAATTCACGGGTCTTATACGATATTGCCTATCCTGATGCCGATTTGGATGGGATATATCCAAGAAAACGTCGCAGCTTACCAAGCAGGTTTGCCGATTCCACATATCTTCAACATCGCACTTTATGATCTGACGGTGATTGGAGGGGCTGGATCGACTTTAGGGTTTGTGATTGTCATTGCTCTTTTTGCCAAAAGCCAGCAGTACAAGAAGTTTTCAAAGCTAGTGCTTTTGCCGGGTGTATTCAATATCAATGAACCGTTGATCTTCGGCATGCCGATCATTTTGAACCCGTTGGTATTCGTGCCTTTCATTTTCACACCAATCATCATGCTTGTTTTAGGATATACTGCGATTGTTACCGGCCTAATGCCTGCGCCGATGGGTATTTTTATTCCGGCAAGCACACCGATCGTCTTCTCTGGTTTGATGCAGGGCGGCTGGAAAATCGCAGCATTCCAAGTTTTCGCTGTTGCGCTATCAGGGGTAATCTATTATCCGTTCTTCAAATTGATGGATAAGCAAGCCTTGGCAAATGAGCGTTCAGCAAGCACGGACAGCACGCAAAATCAGGAAATCCTCAGTATGAGTAATATTGAAAGCCAGGAGGGTTTATGATGAAAAATATAGACTTGAAGGATTTTATGTTCGGCGTTTCCAGCTCGGCTTTCCAAATCGAAGGCGCAGTCCAAACAGATGGAAAAGGATTATCG
>NZ_JBAWAZ010000220.1:0-16712 GCF_049589555.1 Trichococcus sp. | reverse complement strand
AACCAGGAATCAGATGGAGGGAAAAATATGCATCATTATGACTATCCGTTCGAAGTAGAATGGTCCAAAGAGGAGATCGTTAAAGTCATCTCTTTATGGAATGCTGTCGAGCGTGCTTATGAAAGTGGGATCAGCAAAGAAGACTTTATGAAGGCTTACCGGGAATTTAAGACGGTGCTGCCTTCAGTCGGTCAGGAAAAGAAATACGGCAATCAGTTCGAAAAAGAATCTGGTTACTCCTTGTACAAGGTGCTGCAGGAAATAAAGAAGAGCGAAAAAAACAAAATCTTCCTAGGGGAGCGTTAAATGACTGGTTAATTCGCAGATAGAGAAGCGGGAGAAGGGAGGGGCCGGATGGATCAAATCGATAAAAGACACAGCCTGATCAAGTCTTGGTTGCATGAAGCTGCAGATTTGCTGCGGGAATCGTTCAACAAGGAACTTGAAATTAAAGAAAAAACGTCGCGAACGGATTTGGTGACAAATATGGATCGGGAAATCGAGTTGTTCCTGTATGAGAAAATAACTGCGCATTTCCCCGATGAGCGTATTTTGGGAGAAGAAAGCGTAGGACATGATATACAGGACCTGGAAGGGATTGTCTGGATCATCGATCCGATTGATGGCACCCTCAATTTCATCAAGCAGAGAGCAAATTTTGCCATCATGATAGGAATCTATGAAGATGGTGTCGGCCATTTGGGATATATTTATGATGTCGTCAGGGACGAACTCTATTTTGCGATCCGGCATAACGGGGCTTACTGCAACGATCGAAGACTGCCGACCGTGGAGGAGCTGCCTCTTTCTGAGGGCTTGGTCGCAATCAGTAACCGATTGGTTGTCGCAGATGCGGATGAAGCACGCAGAATCGCAAAAAACAGCAGTGGCTTGCGCGTCAATGGCTCTGCAGGCTTGGAAACAGCTTGGGTTGCATCAGGTAAATTGGTAGCTTATATCGCTCCTTCCCTGGCTCCATGGGACATCGCTGCCGGATTGGTAATAGCTGAAGAGGTAGGTTTGGTCTATAGACAAGTTACAGGAGAAAAAATAAACCTGCTCCAGAATAATGCGGTGATTGTGGCCAACAGATATGCTTTCCAGGAGATCAGGAACGAATGGCGATGAGTGTTAGAACCTCATTAAGATTAAAATAAAGTGGACAAGATACAGAATGATGTATTTTGTTCACTTTTTTTTGGTTAACGAAAGATGTAAGCATTCATGACATGAAAAGGCATGATTTAAACGATTTTATTCACTTGTGTTGAAAAAAGAAATTATTTTTCTCAGAAAGAGAATTAGATTAAAAATAGTAAATGTGAGAAAAATTCGAAAAATGATAAATAAATGAGTATATAAGAGCCTTTATAATGATGGTTCATGAGGGAGAATCTCATTTTAGGAACAATCGGAAGCAACTCTCTCATTTTTTCTAATGAAAAACCTTACAAATCCATGTAAGCTTTTTCCGATTGTTCTCGCGTCCTTGCGGTATTTTTTTTATTTAAAACATTTACATTTGATTAAATTATGGTTATAATTTTCGTATTAAGTGAGTTGAATGTGAAATAGATGATAAATGGGGGTTATACAATGTCAGATTTTAATCAAAATGCCATAGCTTCTTTTAGTTTGAATGGTCATCAGTATGAATACTATAAATTAAAAAAATTAGAAAACAATGAAAAAATAAAAATCGCTAAAATGCCGTACTCGATCCGAGTGCTGCTCGAGTCATTGTTACGTCAGGTGGGAGAAAGCGGCATCAAGGAAGAACATATTGTCACTTTATCTAACTGGAGTGCAACAGAAACGAACGAGGGCGAAATACCTTTCAAACCTTCCCGCGTTATCCTGCAGGATTTCACAGGAGTGCCTGCAGTCGTTGACTTGGCTTCCTTGAGAAAAACAGTCCATGATTTAGGCGGAGATCCAGCAATCATCAATCCGGAAGTGCCTGTTGATCTGGTCATCGATCACTCCGTACAAGTCGATAACTTCGGATCTCCGCAAGCTTTGTTGGCTAACATGCGGATGGAATTCTTACGCAATCAGGAACGTTATCAATTTTTGAGCTGGGCGCAAAAAGCATTCGACAACTATCGCGCTGTACCGCCTGCTACAGGGATTGTCCACCAAGTCAACATTGAGTACTTGGCATCGGTCGTTACAGAGAAGGTAATCGATGAAAACAGAAGCTTAGTTTTCCCTGACACTTTGGTGGGAACGGATTCCCATACGACGATGGCAAATGCGCTTGGCGTATTGGGCTGGGGAGTAGGCGGAATCGAAGCTGAAGCCAGCATGCTTGGTGAGCCTTCCTTCTTCCCTGTTCCTGAAGTCGTAGGTGTACGCTTCATCAATTCATTGGAGGAAGCAGCTACCGCAACCGACTTGGCATTGAAAGTCACACAGAAATTGCGTGAAATGAAAGTAGTCGGAAAATTTGTCGAATTCTTCGGTCCTGGATTATCTTCCATGACGTTAGCGGATCGTGCGACCATCGCCAACATGGCGCCTGAATATGGTGCGACCTGCGGATTCTTCCCGGTTGACGATGAAGTGCTTAACTACTTGACGTTGACAGGCAGAGATGAAAAACATGTTTCTATAGTAGAAGAATACGTTAAAGCGAATGATCTTTACTACCGTGTTGAAGATCCGGAACCGGAATATACCACAGTCGTTGAAATCGACTTAAGCACAATCGAGGCCAATGTTGCAGGACCTAAACGCCCTCAAGATCTGGTGCCGGTATCGAAATTGAAAGAAGATTTCCAAAGATCCTTGGTTGCACCGAAAGGCAATGCCGGATTCGGATTATCCGAAGATGAAACAGAAAAAGAAGTCTCGCTGATCCTCGATGGGGAAGAAGTGAAGATGAAAACAGGAGACATTGCGATCGCGGCCATCACAAGCTGCACGAACACATCGAATCCATACGTAATGTTGAGTGCCGGATTATTGGCGAAACGAGCTGTGGAATTGGGACTGAACGTTCCGAAATACGTCAAGACTTCGTTGGCACCCGGATCGAAAGTAGTCACTGCTTATTTGGATAATGCCGGTTTACTGCCTTACCTGGAAGAACTGGGTTTCAATACTGTCGGCTACGGCTGTACGACCTGCATCGGAAATTCAGGACCGCTGTTGCCTGAAGTGGAAGAAGCAATCAAAAACAATGACTTATTGGTTTCAAGCGCATTGAGTGGAAACCGTAACTTTGAAGGACGGATCCACGCATTGGTCAAAGCCAACTACTTGGCGTCGCCGCCATTGGTAGTCGCTTATGCGTTGGCAGGTACGATGAACATCGATCTGAAAACCGAGCCGATCGGTAACGGCAAAGATGGTCAACCTGTCTACTTAGCGGATCTGTGGCCGGAAAGACACGCTGTCGAAGCGATGATCCGTGATTTTGTGACACCTGAGATATTCAAAGAGGAATATTTGCATGTGTTTGATGACAATGCTGAATGGAATGCGATCGAAACGAATGATGACGCTTTGTACCAGTGGGAAGAGGGATCGACCTACATCGCAAATCCGCCATTCTTCGAGAATTTATCGCCTGAACCGAAGCCAATCGTATCTTTGAATGGGCTATCGGTATTGGGTAAATTCGGTGACTCGGTTACGACCGACCACATTTCCCCTGCAGGAAGCATCGACATCAGCACACCAGCTGGACAATATTTGTCTTCTAAAGGCGTGGGCGTCCGTGATTTCAACTCATACGGCGCAAGACGCGGAAATCATGAAGTGATGATGCGCGGTACGTTGGCGAATATGCGTATCCGCAATCAACTGGTATCCGGCAAAGACGGCGGCTTCACGATTTACTGGCCGACCGGCGAAGAGATGAGTATCTTTGATGCATCAGAAAAATACCGTCAAAACGGAACCGGATTAGTGATTTTTGCAGGTGACGATTATGGGATGGGTTCATCACGCGATTGGGCTGCCAAAGGTGTCAAACTACTTGGGGTCGAAGCAGTCATCGCCAAGAGCTATGAAAGAATCCACCGTTCGAATCTTGTGATGATGGGCGTATTGCCTTTGCAATACCAAACAGGTCAAGATGCAGAAAGTCTGGGACTGGACGGATCGGAAAAAATCACGATCGATTTGAACGATAGTGTCGGCATCCATGCGGAAATTCCGGTGACGGCAGTCAAATCAGATGGCCAAGAAATCAAATTCACGACCATTGCCCGTTTTGATTCTGAAGTGGATATGACTTACTACCGTAACGGAGGCATCCTGCCGATGGTTATCCGTAAAAAAATGGGGCTTGCTTATTAAGCAGCAAGCCATCCAATTTGCTGAAGAGAGGTTTTTGAGAGGAGAGAAAAATCATGGAAGTACATAAAGGATTAGCAGACGTTGTCGTATCAGAAACCTCCCTAAGCGCAATTGTTGAGGGACAATTATCCTACTCAGGATATAATATCGACGAATTAGTGGAAAAAGATGCATCGTTTGAGGAAATCATCTTTTTGTTGTGGAATTCAAGAATGCCTAGCCGGGAAGAATTTGCGCAGTTGAAGCAAGATCTTCACACGCATATGGCCTTATCTGAAAGTGTCATTGCTTGCCTGAAAATACAGTGCCGCCAAAATCTGCACCCAATGAGTGTATTGCGTACGACAGTCTCACTATTGGGCGTATTCGATCCGTATGCGGAAGATATGGACGAACGTTCTGTCTACATTCAAGCAATCTCGATACAAGCAAAAATTCCGACGATTGTTGCCGCATTCGCCCGATTACGCAAAGGTTTGGATCCGATCGCGCCACGCGAGGACCTATCGTTCGGAGCCAATTTCCTGTATATGTTGACAGGCGAAGAGGCGAATCCGGATCTGGTCAGAGCGTATAATCATTGTTTGGTACTCCATGCCGATCACGATCTTAACGCATCAACCTTCACTGCACGTGTTGCAGCTTCTACGCTGACTGATGTCTATTCGTGTATCACAGGTGCTATCGGAGCTCTGAAAGGCCCCTTGCACGGTGGAGCAAATGAGCGCGTTTTCGATATGCTCTCCGAAATCGCTGAATCAGACACCAAAGATGTTCCAGGCTACTTGAAAGCAAAATTGGACAATAAAGAAAAAATCATGGGATTCGGTCACCGTGTCTACAAAACGGAAGATCCCCGCAAGAAGCATTTGAAACGTATGGCTAAGGAATTGACCCAGGAATTCGGAAAAGAAGATTTATATGATCTTTCCTGTGAGGTGGAGGATTATCTATTGAAGGAAAAAGGCTTGATTCCGAATGTGGATTTCTACTCTGCCACTGTTTATCACTGCTTCGGGATAGAACATGACCTCTTCACGCTATTGTTTTCAATGAGCCGTGTTTCCGGGTGGTTAGGACATGTATTTGAGCAAAAGCGTGAAGCCACCTTGATCCGTCCGCGTTCAAAATACGTGGGACCCGTTAACCTGACTTACATCCCTTTGTCTGAAAAAGAAACTATTGGAGGTACTGCACAATGACAGTTGGCGAAAAAATTGTTATGAACGAAACAGGGTTGCACACACCTGATTTTCCGATCATCCCTTTCATCGAAGGGGATGGAATCGGGCCGGAAATTTGGCAAGCATCAAAAAAAGTATTTGAAGCCGCAGTTGAGAAAGCCTATGGCGATTCCCGAAAAGTAGTTTGGAAAGAAGTGCTGGCAGGTGGAAAGGCTTTCGATTTGACCGGCTCTTGGTTGCCTGATGAGACTATGGATGTCATCCGTGAGCACTTGGTGGCCATCAAAGGACCACTGACGACACCAATCGGCGGGGGAATCCGTTCCTTGAATGTTGCTTTGCGCCAGACGTTGGACCTTTTCGTATGCCTGCGCCCTGTCCGTTATTTCGAAGGCGTGCCGACACCATTGAAGGAACCTGAAAAAACCGATATGGTCATATTCCGGGAAAATACCGAAGATTGCTACGCAGGGATTGAGTTCGAAGCGCAAAGCGAAGAGGCAAAACGAATCATCGAGATTCTGCAGACCCAATTCGGCGTGGACAAAATCCGCTTCCCCGAGACATCAGCAATCGGCGTCAAGCCGGTTTCAATCGAAGGATCGGAACGCTTGATCCGCAGCGCCATCAAATATGCATTGGAAAATGGACGCACTTCAGTGACGTTGGTCCACAAAGGAAACATCATGAAATTCACGGAGGGAGGCTTCAAGAAGTGGGGCTACGCTTTAGCTGAACGCGAATTTGGCGATAAAGTCTTCACTTGGGCCCAATATGATGCCGTAAAAGCTGCGGATGGCAGAGCGGCAGCGGATAAAGCTTATGAAGATGCTGTTGCGGCAGGCAAGTTGATCATCAAGGACCGGATCGCCGACATCTTCCTGCAGGAGATTTTGATGAACCCTGAGAACTATGATGTCATCGCCACGTTGAACCTGAACGGTGACTATATTTCTGATGCGTTGGCTGCTCAAGTGGGCGGAATCGGGATTGCACCGGGGGCTAACATCAATGAGGACACTGGGCATGCCATTTTCGAAGCAACACACGGCACTGCACCGGAATATGCCGGTTTGGATGAATTGAATCCTTCATCGGTGTTGTTGTCAGGTGCTATGTTGTTCGATTATATCGGCTGGAATGAAGTCAGCGACTTGATCACCCATGGAATCGAAAAGACGATTGCCAACAAAACAGTCACACGCGATTTCTATTATCTGATGAAGGATGAAGCTGCCCAAAAAGTCAGCTGCTCCGGATTTGCGGAACTGGTCATCAAAAACATGTAGGACCCAATCAAAAAAAATCAGAGGCATAATCATTCTGGATTATGTCTCTTTTTGCGGATTAACCAGTAAAGAATCCAGGGCTATGAATACGTGCTGGCCAAGGGCATCGATGGCGGAGCGACAACCGAAGGAAAAACTTTTTAAAGAAAGCCGTTACATTGAACTTTTTTCTTTCCAAATGGTTCCGGAGGTGATAGACTGGACAAGTTGATAGTTGTCTTCATGAGTTTTCAGCGGGTTTTCACCTATTCCGCAAACGAAAACTGATGGGAAGTTCAAATTCAGAATTGTGATCGACTATATAATGGCAGTAGCAGTTGGCATATCAAACAGCAGTGAAAAACAAGTAAACATTTTGGAGGAAAACAACAAATGGAATTTAGAAAAGATATTCGTAATGTTGCAATCATCGCCCACGTTGACCATGGTAAAACAACATTAGTAGATGAATTGTTGAAACAATCGGATACATTGAACGCTAGAACTGAACTTATGGAACGCGCAATGGACTCCAACGATCTTGAAAAAGAACGCGGAATTACAATCTTGGCGAAAAATACAGCTGTACAATACAAAGGTACGCGCATCAACATCATGGATACACCAGGACACGCGGATTTCGGTGGAGAAGTAGAACGTATCATGCGTATGGTTGATGGTGTAGTACTTGTTGTAGATGCTTACGAAGGTACGATGCCGCAAACGCGTTTCGTATTGAAAAAAGCCTTGGAGCAAAAACTGATTCCTATCGTCGTTGTAAACAAAATCGACAAACCGACTGCAAGACCTGCTGAAGTCGTGGATGAAGTTCTGGAATTATTCATCGAATTGGGCGCTGATGACGAACAATTGGAATTCCCGGTTGTCTATGCTTCTGCAATGCATGGTACTTCAAGCATGTCAGATGATCCAACAGAACAAGAAGATACAATGGATAACGTTTTTGATGCAATCATCGAACACATTCCAGCTCCAATCGACAACTCTGCTGAACCATTGCAATTCCAAGTAGCTTTACTTGACTACAGTGACTTTGTTGGCCGTATCGGTATCGGACGCGTATTCCGTGGCACAATCAAAGTTGGGGATCAAGTATCCTTACTTAAATTGGACGGTTCATTCAAGAATTTCCGTGTATCAAAACTGTTCGGCTACTTTGGTTTGGACCGTATCGAAATCGAAGAAGCAAAAGCGGGCGATTTGATTGCCATTTCCGGTATGGAAGATATCTTTGTTGGTGAAACAGTTACTCCTGTCGATCAGCGTGATGCCTTGCCGGTTCTGCATATCGACGAGCCTACACTGCAAATGACTTTCCTTACAAACAACTCTCCTTTCGCAGGCCGTGAAGGTAAATGGGTCACTTCCCGCAAAATCGAAGAGCGTTTGATGAAACAATTGCACACTGACGTATCTTTGCGTGTTGATCCTACCGACTCTCCTGATGCTTGGATCGTTTCCGGACGTGGCGAATTGCATTTGTCCATCCTGATCGAAAACATGCGTCGTGAAGGCTACGAATTGCAAGTATCACGTCCAGAAGTTATCATCAGAGAAGTTGATGGCGTAAGATGCGAGCCGTTTGAACGTGTTCAGATCGACACCCCTGAAGAATACATGGGTTCCGTAATCGAAACAATCAGCCAACGCAAAGCTGAAATGCAGGATATGCAAAACAGCGGAAATGGCCAAGTCCGTATCATCTTCCTTGTTCCATCACGTGGACTGATCGGTTACTCTACTGAGTTCTTATCCATCACACGCGGTTATGGTATCATGGCTCATACGTTTGAAGCGTACTTGCCAGAGTTGCCAGGCAAAATCGGCGGACGTAGCAAAGGCGCGCTTGTCTCTACTGAAACAGGCAAAACAACAACTTACGGCATCATGGGCGTAGAGGATCGTGGAACGATCTTCATCGAACCTGGTGTGGAAATCTACGAAGGTATGGTTGTCGGCGAAAATGCCCGCGACACAGATATCGCTGTCAACATCACAAGAGCGAAACAAATGACGAATATCCGTTCTGCAAATAAAGATTCTACAAACGTGATCAAACGTCCACGCACATTGACGTTGGAAGAATCTCTTGAATTCATGGGAGAAGATGAGTATTGCGAAGTGACACCTGAAAGTGTTCGTCTGCGTAAACAAATCCTAGACAAAAATGAGCGCGAAAAAGCTGCTAAACGTAAGAAAAAAGCAGAATAATCCGAAAGCAAGTTCTGGAAAAGGGTCCTTGGCAACCATTGCCTCGGGCCTTTTTCTCTTCATTACGCTGGAATCCGCTGGAGGATGAATGGCGGTAGGCGTCGGCTTATTTGTTTGGTATAATAGGCTTGAAAGACCATACAATTTTTGTATCAACCGCAAGGAATGCGGAGTAATTCAAGATAGAATGAAGTAACTTTTGAGGGGAGGAATTAAAATGGATAGCATCAACAAAACGACTGCTTTGGAAATCTTGATGCAGGATGCTGAAAAGATCTACAAATTAATCAATAGCCAAAAAGAACACCTCTGCTTTGCGAACTGTCCAGCCTTTGAGGATGTGGTGGATACGCAAATGTACGGATTCTCCCGTGAAGTCGAGTATGCTGTGAAATTGGGAATCATCTCGAAAGAAGAGGGACACAAAATATTGAGTGATTTGGAAGCATCCTTGAACGCCATGTACACGAATTATTTTGATCAATCGAAAAACGATTCCGCCGACAAAGGGGTTTAGTTGTCTACATGATTAAAAATGCAATCAAGAAAAAATTCTCCTATATGGATTGGCGTCTTCTGATCCCATATATCATCCTGTCGGGTTTCGGGATACTGATGGTCTACAGTTCCAGCAGTTACCGCGCCATGACGGATTACAATAATTCGGAACATTTCTTTTACAGGCAAATGCTATTCGCTGTCCTGGGGATGTTCGGTGCGCTGTTTGTTTCATTTCTCTCAAAACGTCTGTTCAAAAATGAAAAGCTGCTGATGTTTGTTTTGTATATTCTTTTCGGTATCTTGGCTTACCTTTTGCTTTGGCCGGGTACGGCAACAAAAGGGGCGCGCGGCTGGATCTACATTGGATCTTTCGGATTACAACCCGCCGAGTTCATGAAATTGAACCTGATCCTTTACTTATCCTGGTTCATTTCCAAACACCAGTACCACATCAATGATGTTTTTTATGATACGATGAAGAAACCGCTCCTGATAACGGCGGCAGCAGTGATAATGGTCTTCTTGCAGCCCGACCTCGGCGGGGCTGCCATCATTGCTTTTATCTGCCTCGTGCTGTTCCTTCACAGTGGAGTGAAGGTCAAATATGGAGTAATGATTTTTGGGGCAATCGGAGCGATTTACGGTCTTGTCATCGCTGTGGTGAAAACATTCGGAAGCAGCATTCCATTTTTTCAGTCCTATCAGATGGAAAGGATCACATCATTCATCGATCCGTTTGCCGACATACAGGATTCCGGTTACCAAGTGGTGAATTCGTACTACGCTTTAAGCAGGGGTGGCCTTTTCGGTGTAGGCATCGGTGAAAGCATCCAGAAGTCAGGCTATTTGCCGGAACCCCACACCGATTTCATCTTGTCCATCATCGGGGAAGAGTTGGGCCTGGTGGGTGTCGCATTCGTTTTGGTGCTGTTTTTCTATATGGTCTATCGTATTTTTAAGGATGCAATCAAAATAAAAGATCCGTTTGCCCAACTTGTCTGTATCGGAATCGGCACTATGTTCCTGGTCCAGGGAGTCATCAATATTGGGGGTGCAACCGGTCTGATGCCATTGACAGGGGTCACCTTCCCGTTCGTGAGCTACGGAGGATCCAGCTTGTTGGTATCCGCCGTTTCGATCGGCATAGTCAACAATATGTACATCAACGATCAGATTTCCAAACAACCAAAATAAGCAGGAAAAAGAGCCGGTAATCCGGCTCTTTTTTTGAATGGAAGCTTCGATTCTGCAACCAGTGGATGACTTGGAGCATAAGCTGCCGGAAAGCTTTTCGTATCGAACAAAAATAGAGTATAATAAGATTTATCGTGGTATTCTTGCCATCTTGAACGTTCAGAAATCACAAGGAGGGATAGGGATGAAATTTTCCATCAAAGTAGTATCACTTTTCATTTTGTTCACTTTCATAGCCTATGCACTCCCTCTCTATGTGGACAACGGGGGTCAAACAAGGCCGCCTGCAAGCGTTGCGAGGAACGAGCAAGCATCAATTGATGAAAATGAAGGGTATCCTTTGCCTGTGACGGGTTATGAATCCTACATCGGTCAGCCCATTGCTGCCTACACGGCCAAACACGGGGAGCCGATACGCGTAGGCAAAGCCTATGGAGACAGTGAATGGTGGATATTCGGAACAAATGCAGCTGACTACATCCAAATAGGCGTCAAGGATGATATCATCCGCTCCCTGTATATTTTGGGAAACAAAATCGAAACGGGCATGTACACAATCGGCATGACGCAGGAAAATGTACTCGATGAGGGTTACCTGGCACGGGATTTTCAACTTACTGTCGGTGATACGCCGTATGAACTGGCATTGTCCAAAAAACAAAAAAAATTGACGCCGTTGATTCAGTTCGAGAATGACAGCTTTGTGATTTTACTGTTTGACGACGTGACAGAAACGGTTTATGGGATGTACTTCCTTTCGAATGAGGCGCTGCTGGATTTGGAATATTATTCCGTCGTCTCAGACGAATCCTATGAAGTCGGACGTGACGACTGGGAACGAAGCGTTGCTGCGGATGAGGAAAATGTCCTGCAAATCAAAAGCCTGTTAGGCGTACTGCGCGAACGCAGAGGCCTGACGATGTTCCAGGAATCCGAAGAGTTGCTTATGGCTGCAGGCGAACTTATGCCGAGTGAAGCAGGAATCAATGATTTTACGGCAGCTTTTACCTTATCGGATCAACGCATCGAGAAAAAATTAGCGGAAGTTGCCCCGGATACGCGGACTGCCTTTGTTTTTGATGACGATGTCTACAGTGTTCCTGCGCTCTTCCTGAAGGTGCTGCAAGAGGATAACGTGATATTTGATGACTATCTGACGCACTATGCCGTCGCGGGCAATGAGCATTACCAATTGATCCTTTTGAGCGAACAGCCGATAGGTCCATAAAAAACGGTTGAGTCGCCCGTCGTTTCAAGCTATACTAAAAAGTAGTCATCATCAACACACACGAGGCAGGGGAATAAGATGATCATCAATGAAGCGTACTTTGCGTTGGAAGACCAAACATTCCGGCTTGTGGAAGCAATCTGCAGCGGAGAAACTATGTCATCTTATAAGGAAGCAAAGCGTCTTCTGGCACAAAATGAAGAGGCTGACGCTAAGATAAAGGCTTTCAATGAAGCGAAAGAGGCATACGAGCGGGTGGAAGCCTACCCTGATTTTGCACCGGATTATCCGGAAATCAAACAACGCGTTTACCAGGCGAAGCGGATCATGGACTTGGATGAATCCGTCTATCGCTTTCGTGCAGCGGAACGTGAATTGCAAGTGCTTTTGGACAAGGTTTCCGAGCGGTTGGCGCATGCCATTTCGCCTAATATATTGGTTTCTGCAGGGGACCCATTTTTTCAATCAGGGGATTCGACTATGCCTGCAGCTTGTCAGATACATATTTCCAGTAGGGGGTAAACATTATGAGCTTAGAAGTGACCAAAAGGCAGGGCATCGTCGTCTGGGTCTATACCTTGAGACAGATAAAAAATTTGAAAAGATACGGTTATATCCATTATGTTTCCAACAGAATGAAGTATGTTTTATTGTACGTCGACCAAGAAGAGGCACAAGCCACGGCAGAAAAATTAAACAGTTTGCATTTTGTCAGGAAAGTGGAATTGTCGCATCGTCCTGAAATCGACATGACCCTGAAGAATGCTCTTCCTGGCAGGAAAGATCGCAGTAATCCTGAAGCGGAATACAACGTGTCCTCTTTTGAAACGAAAACTTATTCTTTTTAGAATACATACCGAAATAAAAAATATTTGTTTGTAGGTGAGGACAGATGCGAGTTATCGCAGGAGAATACAAAGGACGCAGATTGAAAAGCGTTCCTGGCAGCAATACACGCCCAACGACGGACAAGGTCAAAGAGTCCTTGTTCAATATAATCGGTCCGTTCTTTGATGGCGGAATCAGCCTGGATATGTTTGCAGGCAGCGGTGGCTTATCGATCGAAGCGGTTTCCCGCGGGATAGACAGAGCGGTGTTGTTCGAAAAGAACCGAAAAGCGCTTGATACGATCAAGGAAAACATCGATATCACGAAGGAAACGGAGAAATTCACTATTTATGCAGGGGATGCGCGAAAAAATCTTCGTGTCTTCGCCTCAGAAAATCCGAACACGCAATTTTCGTTGGTTTTTCTTGATCCGCCTTATGCTGAAGAAAAGACGGTAGCTGACATCACTGAAATGATCGCTTTGCAGTTGGTCAACGAAGAAACTATATTTGTCTGCGAAATGGCAAAGGAGAATACGTTGCCTGAACAGATCGGCCCGTACGGAAAATGGAAGCGTGCCGTTTATGGGACTATCGCTATCGAAATGTTCGACTACTATCAGGAAGGTTGATTCCATGAAAAAAACAGCGCTATTTGCGGGGAGTTTTGACCCTTTGACAAACGGGCACATCGATACGATCTCCCGTGCAGCCATTGTTTTCGACGAAATCGTTGTTGCGGTGTCGACCAACACATCCAAGCAATCTTTATTTGACGGTGAGCAAAGAATCCAGTTGGTTGCCGAAGCTTTGCGTGACTTTCCGCAGGTCCGTGTCATCCGCCATACCGGTGGGCTTACGATCGAAATGGCAAGGGATGTCGGTGCCTGCGCGCTTTTGCGCGGGGTGCGAAACGTAAAGGACTTCGAGTATGAACACAGCATTGCCTCGATGAACAAGCTGCAGGCCCCGGATCTGGAGACGGTGATCCTCTTGTCTTCGGAAAACTATCGTTACCTCAGTTCCAGTCTGATCAAGGAAGTCGCGATGTTCGGCGGAGATGTATCCACCTTGGTGCCAAACAACATCAACGCCGCTATCCTTCAGAAATTCAAGGACAGCGCGTTCAAGGGGAAAAAAATATCGGAATGAATCGAGTATGTGCATAAGGTTGGGAGGGGAGCCGCTGGTTCTTGTCCCAACCTTTTTATTTTGATGACCAGGTGGATAATTTTTTCGGACGGCTGAATGTTTCTGTGCCTTTTTGCGTATGTTGTCAGTGGATGCGAAAGGAGGGATAGTTTGGATGCTATTCGGGAATGGCTTGCTGGCCATAAACAGGAAGTGATCAGATTTGCCGTTTTGTTTATGTTTCTCGCCGTATGTCTTTTTGGCTTGGGTAGATTGATATCCGGCAATACGGCAGAAACCGGCACAGGGGAGCTGCAGTTGGATGAAACCTATCTGGCGGCAAGTTCTGTTGAGTCAAACCAGTCGCCAGAGCAGCCGGAAGAGTCGGAGGTGGTCCAGGAAATCATCATTGTCGACATCAAAGGTGCCGTAAAAAATCCGGGTGTTTACCAAGCTGAAGCCGATATGCGCGTCATTGACATAATTGATTCAGCCGGCGGTTTGAGTGAAGCGGCTGACCCCGACAGAGTGAATCTGTCTCAGCGCGTGACGGATCAGATGGTGATCTATATTCCTGCAGTCGGCGAAGAATCCGATCGTCCGATTGCAGCGCCGGAAAATCCGCTGGCTGAACAAGAAAGCGGAAATGGGGAGGCTGGAACTGAGAAAGTGGACATCAATACGGCAGATGCGGTATTGCTGCAGACATTGAATGGGATAGGTGAAAAAAAAGCTGCGCTCATCATCGCGTACCGTGAGGAGAACGGCTCTTTCCAGACGATCGAGGAAATAATGGAAGTTTCAGGAATCGGTGAAAAAACCTTCGAGGGGTTTGAAAATCTAATCACGGTCGGAGCAAAATAAAATTGAATCAAGGGAGCGGCTCTTGTATACTTAATTTTATATATGGATGGAGGTTACTGCATGGAAAGAATTCCTTGGAATCAATATTTTATGGCACAAAGCGTGCTGCTCTCGCTGAGGAGCACTTGTAAACGCTTGGAGGTAGGTGCCACAATCGTCAGAGACAAACGCATCATAGCCGGAGGATACAACGGAAGTGTTTCCGGCGATGTCCACTGCATCGATGAGGGCTGCTATGTCGTGAACGGGCACTGTGTCCGCACCATCCACGCGGAAATGAATGCGATCCTGCAGTGCGCCAAATTCGGCGCTCAGACCCAGGATGCGGAGATATATGTGACACATTTTCCTTGCCTGCAATGCACGAAAATGATTTTGCAGGCCGGCATCAAGAAAATCTACTATTTGGAAGACTACCATAATGACTCCTACGCCGTCCATCTTTTGGATGCAATGGACATTCCGTATGAACAAGTTCCCCTCGATCCGGATTATTTTTCTCAATTACTGAAACGAAAAGAACAACCAGATGATGACTCTGCTGCTTGTTGCGGTCATCATGACGACTGACCATTAAAGGTTATCTGCTTTTGCCTGCCTTGCTCGTCTTCCCGGTGACCATTATTGGGTTTGACGGAACCAACGTTTTCGCATGGTTACTGCTGTTTGCCATTCTTGCGCGCCTTTTCTTTATGCGATCCAAGCTTCTGAACGTCATTGCTGCTGCGGTAGTGACCGCAAGTCTTTTGAGCTTGCTGGTCCACCAGTGGTCAAGTGCATCTGACTTCACTGCTCAGGAAGCGGAAGCAATCAGAACCGCTGCGCTGCAGTTGGATCCGAACGACATGCGGATCAACGGCGATTTATTGACAGGGGAAGCCCTGCTGCAATCGGAAGGCAAGGAAGAAACCGTTTATTTCTATTACACGATCGAAACGGAAGAAGAAAAGGTCAACTGGGAACAACAGCGATTTCCATTGCGGGTCGTTGCCACAGTCCAGTTGGAGGAGCCGGAAGCTGAGCGGAATCTGCACCAATTTGATTTTGAAGATTATCTGAATGCGAAAAGCATCCATTGGGTCATCACAATCGAAGCGATGCAGTTCCGGAGCGAGGATCGTTCTTTCTGGTCCTGGCCGAGCAGCCTAAGGAGATCCATCATTTTGATGCTGGAAAAATTGCCTGCTGTCAAGACGACCGACTATATTCAAACCATGTTATTCAATCAGTCGCATACTATTGCGGGTGATACCTTGGATGCCTATCGTGGGATCGGTTTATTGCATCTTTTTTCGATTTCCGGCATGCATATCCAGTTGCTGCTTTCCCAGCTGCGCTATATCCTTTTGCGGATGAAAGTCAGCCATGAGACCACAAATAAGCTGCTGGTTGTGTTTTTGATCGCTTATGGTGTGTTGACCGGGTTGGGAATCGGTGTCTTTCGCGCCATATGTACGCATCTTATCCTTTTGATGGGGAAAATCACAGGCCATCGGATTGAAGCGAAAGACGCCTTCGCGCTTACGGTGATGGTTGCTGTTTTTTATAATCCGCTGCTGATCTATTCGGCAAGTTTTCAACTGAGCTATCTTTTGGCGGGGGTATTGTATTTCGTTGCTCCGGTTAGTGCGGAATGGAAACTGAATGGGCTGTTGAAGGATATCTGTTTGACGGCGCTGATGACGATGGCGTCCTTTCCTGTTGTCGCCTATCATTTTTTTGAGGTTTCCTGGCTCGGGATTTTTGTGAATGTGATCTTTTCGTTCTTTTTTTCCTGGCTGCTTTTTCCGCTGTTTTGGTTGTTGTTCTTCGCGGTGCTCTTTTTCCCGGAAGCCCCGTTGCTGGGGGTGCTTTGCGCTGTGTCCGACAACTTGCTCACCCTGTTGGAAACCTTCGCTGGAGCAGCGGCGGATTTGGATTTTGCGTCACTCATTACAGGGAGACCGCCTGCCTTTTATTTTGCGCTGGTCTGGAT
>NZ_JBAWAZ010000219.1:0-7464 GCF_049589555.1 Trichococcus sp. | reverse complement strand
GAACCTTAGCCCTCCACGGGAATGCCCGTTACAGCATCACAGTATCCCGGAACAGCGATTTGTTGCGGCGTACTGGTTAAGGGGAAAATCGAGAGGTTTTTCTGAACCAAGGTGGTAACACGATGAATCTTTCATACGTCCTTGCGCAGCACAATGCGCAAGGACGTATTTTTTTACAAAAAAACAAACGAGAGAAGGAAATTATCATGACAACCCAAACAACTTTAAGCAGAACGAAAGCGCCCTTCCGCGCAGACCACGTTGGAAGCTTCCTGCGTCCCGAAAGCATCAAAAAAGCCCGCAAAGAGCTGGCTGAAGGCACAATAACGAAAGAAGCCCTGCGCGAAATCGAAAATGTCGAGATCACACGCATCGTCGAAAAACAGATTGAACTTGGCTATAAAGGCATCACGGACGGAGAATTCAGACGCTCTTATTGGCATTTCGATTTTCTTGAGAACCTCCTTGGCTTTGAAGGTTACCTCGCGGCGCAAGGCAAACAATTCCACAACGTTGTGACAAGCGCCCACAGCGTGCGCAACATCGGCAAGATCGCCTTTAATCCGGAACATCCCTTCTTCGCGGACTATGCTTTCTTGGCTGAAGCAGTCGGCGACAAAGCTGTTGCGAAAGTATCAATTCCGAGCCCGAACCAGTTGATCCGCCTCGGTTTCCGCAACGAAGAAGTTTATCCTACATTGGATAAGTATGCTGCCGATCTGCAGCAAGCATACCGCGACACGATCCTGCACTTCTACTCGTTGGGTAACCGTTACATCCAGATCGATGACACTTTCTGGGGCGACCTTTGCTCGGACAAAGCGCTTGAAATTTTCGGTTCTCAGGAAACTTATGATGAATTGAAACGCGTCGCTACTGAAAACGTCAAAAATATCCAGATCGGTCTGCCTGAAGATCTGGTCGTCACGACGCATATCTGCCGCGGCAATTTTCGCTCGTCCTACTCGCAGGAAGGCGCTTATGAGCCTGTTGCGAAAGAACTGTTCGGCGAAACCGGCTTTGACGGCTTCTTTCTGGAATACGACACTGACCGTGCTGGTGGGTTCGAACCATTGCGCTACTACACAGGCGACGGCCAAATCATCCTGGGCTTGATCACTTCAAAAACACCGGAATTGGAAGATATCGCCGAAGTCAAAGCGCGGATCGCCGAAGCTGCTAAATTCGTGCCTTTGGAGCAATTATGCTTGAGTCCGCAATGCGGCTTCGCTTCAACCGAAGAAGGAAACAATCTGACGGAAGAACAACAATGGGCTAAATTGGCATTGGTCAAACAAATCGCTGACGAAGTCTGGGGCGACTGATAATTAGTTGCATTATTGGGTACTCAGACCCAACAATCCCGACAGCAAAAAACGCAGCGCTACTCAGAAATTGAGTTGCGCTGCGTTTTTTGGCATGACAGCGAGCTGCCATTGACAGTACCCGAGTATTCGTTGTTGATTTTCATGTGAATTTTTTCATTTATTACTTTCCAAAATATTAATAAGCTGTCATACTATATTCAGAGTATCACTGTATACTCTGAAGTTACTGAGAGAATTTACTCTTTTTCTTTAGACCTCCGAACCGGAACGGTGAAGCTGCAACTTCACCGTCCACTTTCTAAAGGATACCGTCCATCCAAGGACAGCAAAAAAACGCCACCCAAAAAGTGACGTTTTTTTGTTATTCTGCTTTTTCCTCGCTGGCTTCCTTCAGATAGATGGCAATCAGCTCATCGCGGACCGCTATCCATTCCGGCCTGCGGTCTTCGAGATGGACCCGGTTCGAAAGCAGCAAAAATCCTTTTTTCCGGTTCGGATCCAGTATCATGAATGTGCCGGTGTAGCCGGTGTGCCACAACACAAAGTCTTCCCCATCCTGAAACAGGTTCCATCCCAAAGAGCGCGGCTGACCCGGGACTTTCCCCCAATCCCTCAGCAGTGACCGGACACTCTCCTCACGCAAAATCCGTTGGCCTTCCCACTCCCCGAAATGCAACAGCATCTGGCTGAATCGGATCAGATCCCGCATCGGCGCAAACAACCCGGCACTCCCGCAATGTCCGCCCAAAATAAGCGCTTTAGGGTCGTGCACAACTCCCCGGATCACATCTCTGGTCGGATGGTTCTGCGTCGGAACGCATTCCATCGGATCGATCGGCTGGTAGGTGCTCTCCGTCATGGCTAGCGGCTGCTTGATGCGTTCCTCAAAGTTTTCCTCAACCGATTTCCCTGTCAGCTTCTCGATGATGAAGCCTGCCAGGATCAAACCGGTGTCGGTATAGACCACTTTCCCCCCGAGGTTTTCTCCCGGCTCAAGGGAAATCAAGGCGGCGGCGAGTTCCTCGGCCGAAAGCGCATCGCGGTTTTTGATGTAGCCTTTCAGGTCGGACGTGTGCGTCAGCAGATGGCGGATCGTCACCGAGCCAGACCGGAATGCCGGCAAATACGCCCGCACCGGATCTTCAAAGTTGATTGTCCCTTCCTCGTGCAATTGGAGCAGCAGCGTTGTCGTGCCGATCACCTTCGTCAAAGATGCAACGTCATAGAGCATGCCCTCCCGCAAGATTTCCCGCTCGGGCAGGATCGCCGCCGATCCGATCAGCCGGGTTTCCGTTTTGTCCTTATCGATAAAGGTATAAGTCGCCCCTGGGAAAACAGCATCTTTCAGCATCTCAGCGATCTTCTTTTGGGTTCTTGGATACATCAACAAGCCCCTCCTTTCCATCATTGTAGTTGTCTATCATTATAACGCATCCAAAGCCTGATGCGCGGTACCTTTCGAACGCTTTTTACAATTTTGGGGAAGAATGGCGTGAGATTTGCGAAGCACTTTTCAATTTAAGAAAGAAACAGCTTTATCACCGGATCATGTGTTAGAATATTGTATATTAGTGAACTTATTGGGGGAATGTAATTCGATGGGGTATTTTAAGGAGCGTCTGTATCAGCAATACGTGATATTATTCATCTTCTACTTTATGTCCATGGCGGCTTTATCATCACTGATCACCGTCTACATGCGCGACCTGGGGAAAAGCGGGTCGGAAATTTCATTCATCCTTATCCTTTCAAACATAATCGCACTCATCATCCAAGGACTTATCGGGTATTCAAATGAAAAATGGGGAACCCGCAAAACGGTCACCATCTATGTGTTGATTTCGGCTGTCATCAGCAGTGGACTCTTTTTCTTCACAGGCAACTGGCTCTTCGGGCTCGTTTATGGTTTGGCGAACGCCATCACCTTGGGGCTCGCACCGCTGTTCGATGTGCTTGCGGCCAACAGCCCTTACAGATTCGGCCAAATTCGCCTCTGGGGAACAATCGGCTATGCAGCCGGGCAACAGATTTCAGGGATCATCTACGATTTTGTATCGCCGAAATCCATTTTCGTGCTCTATCTCGCCTGTTATTTTGCAAGCATCGTGTTCCTTTATCTCTTGCCTAAACCGGAACAAGCAACTGCCTCTCCAGAGCATGCATCGGAGAAGCAAGAGGATACTTCCGGAGGCAATACACTCAAGAACATCTTCCAGAACAAACTGTTCATCACTTATCTGCTTTTGGCGTTCATCATTTTCGGCACGAACACGGTCAACACCAGTTATCTGCCGTTGCTTTTGACCGATACGGGCGCTCCAGTCGCACTTGTAAGCACGACCCTGACAGTGGCCCTGTTTGCGGAAGTCATCGCGATGGCTTTGTCGCACCGCTTCATGGACCATTTCACGAACAAGCAGCTGCTTCTGGCCATTCTGTTTTTGTCAGGGACAGAGTATCTGATCAATTTCCTTTCGAGCGACTTTCTGGTGCTTTCCATAGCGACCGTCCTGACCAAGTTTTTCGCTTCCGGCACCTTCATCATGCTGAACCTCAAGATGGTCTCCACCTTGTTGAACCGGAAACTGATCGCCACAGGAACAGCAGTCGTCGCCATGCTCTCCAGGAACATCGGTACCATCTTCTTCCAATTGATGGCCGGACCCATCATCGATCAAATCGGGCTGAATTACCTTTATCTGCTCCTTTTCGTCTTTACGGTCATCGCTGCGGTGATTGCTTTGCTGTTCAGAGTACCGGCTCAGCCGAAAGAACGACTTTTTTCTTGATGATAGTCTGAATGTAACATTGTTTACCGAAATCAAAAAAGAATGGCCCCACGAGCAGCATACTCGCGGGGCCATTCTTTTTGTCATTCCGGTTTTATTTCTTTTTTCGGATCATATCGAAACGTTCAACAACGAAAGGAACTTTCATCTTCACGATCATCATGGCGTTAGGGGCCCGATCGATCGCTTCATCGTGTTCGTTCCAGATGGCTTCCACAGTCAATATGTTGTGGCGCAAGCCCGGTCCGTAGAATTCGATTTCGTCACCGACACCGAAATTGTTACGTTGCTGGATCGTAGCCATCTGCGTTTCCGGATCGTATGCCATCACTTGGCCGATGAAACCGTAGCGCGGAATTTTGCGGCGTTGGCCGAAGAGCTGTTCATTCTCGGTCGGGTCCTTGTAGAAGAAGCCGGTCGCCAATTCGCGTTGCGCAACTTTCCACAACTCATCCACCCATTCCTGTTTCAATTCGTAATGATCGGGATCGGCGCAGTAAGCATCCACGGCTTTGCGGTAGACGTTGACTACCGTCGATACGTAGTGGATCGATTTCATGCGCCCTTCAATTTTCAGGCTGTCGACGCCGCTCTCGATCAGATCGGGCAGGTGCTCCAGCATCGAAAGATCAACGGCACTCATGGAGAATTTTTCTTCGATGCCTTCTTCACCGGCACCTACAGGGTTCTGCTGCCCCAACAACGGCATATCGAACAAGCCATATTTCCAACGGCAAGACTGCGCGCAGCCTCCGCGGTTGGCATCACGGTTCGACATGTGGTTGGACAGGACACAACGGCCCGAATAGGAGATGCACATCGCCCCGTGGACGAAGGCTTCGATTTCGACATCGGTCTTCTCGTTCATTTCCTGAATTTCTGCCATCGATACTTCACGGGCCAACACGACGCGCTCCAAGCCTTCACTCGCCCAAAAATTGAGCGTCTGGTAGTTGGTTGCTGATGCCTGTGTCGACAAATGGATCGGCAAGCCGGGTGCGTCGGTCACGGCAATTTCCATCAGCGCGGGATCCGAAATCAGGACCGCATCGATGCCGATATCGCGGATCGTGCGGAAGAATTCGCCTGCGCCTTCCTCGTTGCCTTCATGGGTGACCATATTCGCGGCTACATAGATTTTCGAACCATGGCTATGCGCAAAAGCGACTGCTTCCGCCATTTCCTCATAGTCGAAATTGCCTGCGCGGCTGCGCAAACCGTACGCTTCTCCGCCGATATAGACGGCGTCAGCTCCGTAGTGGATGGCTGTCTTCAATTTTTCCAATGTTCCGCCCGGGGCCAAGACCTCGGGCTTCTTTGTTATTGTTCGCATGTGTGTATACACTCTCTTTCTTTCAGTATCAAAGTATTAGACAACTTCGTTCGGATCCTTGGAATAGAACCCGGAATCCAACTCACGGTTGGCGGGATGCAAAGCATGCAGTTCGGCATCCAAGCGTTCCGCCAATTCTTCCGTCCAGATCCCTTCCGTGAAGGCTTCACGCGCTTCCACGAACAGTTTCGCGATCGCGACAAAATTTTCTCCTGGGGTGAACAATCCATCCAGCATCCATTGCGAGACGCCGATAGCTGTCAGTTCGCCCAGATGAGGCATCAGATCAAGGTCATTGTTGGCGAAGATGTGCGTCCCGTTGCGGTCCTGATAGATGGAATAATGGGAATCCACTTTTTTCGGCTCGGAAATGAACAACCCGCGCTCTTTGTTCACCGCTTCCTCTTTCTCGATGAAATTGAAATAATTTTCAAGCAGGTTGCGTTTCGATTGATGGATGCAAGTGGCACCGTACACCAATACTTCAACCGGCACCAACGCACCCGGGATCAGTTTCTTCATTTCCTCAAAAGGCACTTCACGGGCCAGCACGGAACCGACTGCTCCCCTTTTCGCCCAGAAATTGATCTGTCCGCTTGAAGTCACCATGACTTGTGCGTCATAACGGTAAGGGATGAACAAATCCTGTTCCCGCATCACCTGCACTACGCCGGGATCGCCCAACGTGATGCTGTCGACTCCCGTTTCACGCAGGAAAGCCAAATATTCGGCCACTTGATTGATACGATCGTTATGGAAGATCGCGTTCACCGCGGCACTGACTTGCGCGCCTTTCTCGTGCGCATAGGCGATGACCTCACGCTGTTCCTCTCTGGTGAAGGAATACGGCAAACGAAGGCCGTACTCATCCTCTCCTATATATAGTATATCTACACCGCAATCCACCAATTCCTTGGCTTGCGCTACTGACTCGGCTGTTGCAATCAGCTCGATCATCATACATTCCTCCCTTATTCGAGTTCCTTGATAAGATTATCACATTACTTATAAAAAGTGAATGACTGTTTTCCCTAAGTTTTCAGAAAATTGTTGTGCAGAATAGTCACGGCTTGTTAAGGCAATCATTAGATTCCGCCTTGGATAAAGCTATATCAGGCTCCCCGTATTCTTTCCAGCACCAAGAATGGTATAATATCAATTGTGAAAATGGAATGACATCCACCAACCATCAGGAGGAATATTCAATGAAAAAACTTGTCAACAGCCAACAGATGAAAAAAATCGACGCCTTTACGATCGATGAGATCGGCATCCCAGCCATGGTGCTGATGGAAAATGCAGCGAATCAGGTCGTTACAGCCATAGAAGAACGCATCTCAAGAGAGGACATCATCCTGGTGATCTGCGGTTCAGGCAACAACGGCGGCGACGGAATGGCGGCAGCCCGCATTTTATTGAACCACGGCTTCCAGGTGGATGTATTCCTGATCGGCGAACGCGAAAAATTGTCCGCTGAGTCCAAAAAACAACTCGACATCATCGAAAATTTGGAAATGGTCATCTGGGATGACGTCAGCGAAATCAATTTCAAAGGCTACACCGTCTTGGTCGATGCGATTTTCGGCATCGGATTGGACAGGCCGGCAGAAGGGAAATACGCGGAGACGATCCAACTCATGAACGAGTTCCACGGATATGTCTTTGCCGTCGACATCCCATCCGGCATCTCGGCCGACAATGGACAAGTTCTGGGCACCGCTGTCCGGGCGGATGTGACCATCACTTTCGGGATCGAAAAAATCGGCCAGCTGCTTTACCCCGGTTCTTTGCACACCGGAAAATTGATCGTCAGCGACATCGGTTTCCCACCGAGCGCCATGGACGTCATTTCTTCGAATGTGCTGTTCTATGAAGAGAGCGATCTTTTTTCGCTTCCGAGACGCGCGGCCTATTCGAACAAAGGCACTTACGGCCGGGTCGTGATCATCGCCGGATCCGCAAACATGAGCGGGGCTGCCTTCCTTTCGGCAAAAGCCGCCTACCGTACCGGCGC
>NZ_JBAWAZ010000218.1:0-15354 GCF_049589555.1 Trichococcus sp. | reverse complement strand
TCGTGCTTTCGATTGTCAGAAAAGAAAGAGACAGTGGAAACAGGAGAATTTCTCTCCCATTTCCACTGTCTCTTATTTGTCAATACCCTTAAGTTAATGACATTGACCCGTCGCGGGTTCAGCTTTTTTTGTTTGTTTGGATCGTCGGATAATGCCGGAGCTTGTCCGATATCGCGGGAGAATCGGACAAGCAGCATGCGGGAGAGCCGGAGGTTGTCCGATAACACCGAAGAATCGGACAACCAGGCGAATACATAAAAAAAAGACCGCCTCTTCTGAGACAGTCAATTCTTCATTAAATTTAGACTTAAATGTTGATGTTCAGGTTTACCGGACTCAATTTGGAAACCAGATTGCGAATACGCGATCCTGCGATTTCTTTGATCGGTTCGACGACCTCTCTGATCGCGACATATTTGTCCACGTAGGTTACGACAAAGCTTTCTTTGTAACGTGGCAGACCGCAACGGCTCACCAGGAACATATGCTTGAGGATGATATCGCGCTCTAAAGAGCTGATTTCAGTGATGCGGCAAGCATTTTCGCAAGCTATTTTCGGATGGGCATCTGCATGGGCACCGATATTCAACTGGGCGACAGCATCACGATCTTCGTGGAAGAAGTCGTGCAAAAGGCCGGCACGTGCTGTGGAACGGGCATCCAGATTCCATTTTTTGGCAAGCTGATAACTCTTATAGGATACGCGGATCGAATGCTCCAAACGATTGGTGAAGTGGTGATGGGTAATGGTCTCCATGTGCAATAATTCTTCGTGATAGATGAGATCTTCGACCAAAGCGACATATTCAACATCATTTTTCCAATGGGATTGTGGCATCTGCATGCTAATTCTATCATCCTTTATGTAAGTAGTTTTGTTCGTATATTTCATGATGCCCATACTATACACCCACAGCAGAAAAAAAGGAAGGGACTCGTTGTGTTTTTCTTCACTTTTACTAATTTTTAAATAGTTTGTCATTTGGCTGTCACATCCGCTGTTTTACGGATTGGCATGTACTTTTCGGGATTCCGGAGTAGAATAGGGAATATAAGAACGGGAAGGGGCGTCGAATATGGAAAAAGTGGAAGGACCTTATTACTTATTGAACGATGAACTAGTAAAAAATACTGACGGCGAAAGCTATCCGGAATTTGAAGGCCGGACGGTATACGAAGTCATCCGTGTCGAGGATGGAGTTGCAATATTTCTGGAGGATCATCTGGATCGTTTTTTTCGGTCTGCTGCTTATCTGGATCTGCCGCTGCCAGCTACGGCGGAATCCATTGAGGACCGCGTCTATCGCCTGATAGCCGCCAATCAGGTGGGGAATCAGAACCTTAAGTTCATCCTTGGGGAAACGTCAAAAGGCGAGAGTGTGTTGTGGATCTTTTTCACCCAGAGCATCTACCCGCCAAAAAGCTATTATGAAGAGGGAATCGCGACGAGCCTGTTCCGTATCGAACGGCTGGATCCGAACATCAAGCTTGTCCGGTCGGATTACCAGAAAGCAGTCCTGCAGGAACGGGCTGATAAAGGGGTCTACGAATTGTTGCTGGTGGATGGGAATGAGGAAATCACGGAAGGCAGCCGCACGAATGTCTTTTTTGTGAAAGGGAAAGAATTGTACACGCCCCCTGCAAAAGCGGTACTCCTGGGAATCGTCCGCAAGAAAGTGTTCGAAATCTGTGGAAAAAGACAGATTCCGATCAACGAGACGGCCATCCCGGTCGAGTGGGTCAAGGATGCTGAAGGAGCCTTCGTTTCTGGAACCGGCAATAATGTACTGCCGATATCGAAAATCGGAGCTGTTGCGATTCCGACGATGAATAATCCGATTGTGCAGACGATCATGGCGGATTATGCCGAAATGGTCAGAGCATATAAAGAAGAAAAGAAACAGTAAAAAAACATTGTTACCCATTGTGTGTTACGGGTTGACAAGGGGCGGACCAGCAGTTAAACTGAATACAGCATTGAGACCATCACTTCGGTTCAAGTGGTGGTTTTTTAATCTTCTAAAGAAGAGAGTGGAGGCAAAGGATGTCAACAAAGGAGAAAGTGCTGCAATTTCTGGAGCAGCATAAAGGCGAAAGTATTTCCGGCCAAGATTTGGCTGATAAATTGGAAGTATCCAGAACATCCGTGTGGAAAGCAATCAATGGCCTGAAAAAAGAGGGCTATCAAATAGAAGCAACGACGAATAAAGGGTATCAGTTATCCATAGAAACCGACTTGCTGTCGGAGGCTGCCATCGTGCCTATGCTATCGGAAGCGCTGAAAGATCACCGGATCATTGCGCACAAAACAATCGATTCGACCAACTTGGAGGCCAAACGGATCGTCAATGAAGATCCGACTTTCGAAGGCGTGATCTTATCGGAAGAACAGACAAAGGGCAGAGGGCGCTTGGGTAGAGTTTTCCACTCACCGAGCGAATCGGGCCTGTACATGAGTTTGGTTTTGAAGCCGGTTGCTGATCTGGATAACGCCACTTTGATCACGACTGCTGCCGCTGTGGCCGTCTGCCAGGCAATCGAAACATTGACAGGAAAAGAACCCCAAATCAAATGGGTGAATGATATCTTTCTGGATGGCAGGAAAGTCTGCGGCATCCTGACGGAAGGGATCATGGATATGGAATCGCGGACGATCGGAACGATCATTTTAGGGATCGGCCTGAACTTCCGGGCGCCTGAAACGGATTTTCCTGATGAAATCCAGTCGATCGCCGGCACGCTGTTCGATTCAAAAAATGCCGTGGTGACAAGGAACCAAATGGCTGCTGAAATACTCAACCGTTTTTATGTCCTTTACCCGGATTTGGCATCCCGTTCCTACCTGGACGAGTACCGCAAACGTTGCTTCGTCTTGGGTGAACAAGTCACTTTCCCGCAAGGAAGCGAAACAATTGAAGCCAAAGCGATCGCAATCGACGACGATGGCGGACTAGTTGTAGCATTGCCAAATGGGGAAACGAAAACCCTGACCTATGGCGAAATCAGCATCAAAATCAAAAAGAGAGAAGGAAAATAACATGAAATTATCAACAAGAGATTTGACCCAAATCAGCATATTCGCGGCTTTGACATTCGTCAGCGGCTTCCTGAGCATCCCCGTTGGCCCCGTTCCGATCACTTTGCAGACACTTATGGTGCTGCTGACCGGCTTCTTCCTGCGTCCGAAAGCTGCATTCTTCGCGCAATCATTGCATCTGTTGCTGAAATTATTGCTTGGAGGTTTCCAATCCTTATTGTCGCCTAGCTTCGGCTTTGTTTTTGGCTTTGTCGCAGCCGCAACGTTGATTTCCTATCTTGTCCACAAAAAAGAAGGCAGCTTCTTGAATTACGGGATTGCTGCTGTCGCTGGCACAATCGTGATGTACGCAATCGGACTGCCTTACATGGCTGCAATCTTGAATGGTGTCATGGGCAATCAATTCGGTTTGGCCGAAATTTTCCAAATGGGGATGATTTTGTTCATTCCCGGGGACATCGCCAAAGCCCTGTTGGCCATCGTTGTGGCTGACCGTTTAAAAGGTCGCGCGCGCGTTTTCCAGCACTGATTTCAGATTTTGAAAAAAATAAATGTTTTAAAAAGCATCCAAAACCGCATTCTGACGGGTTGGATGCTTTTTTTGAAAAATATCTCGAATTCGTGAATATATAACTTGAAATAAATTCCGGGATGTGGCATAATAATATCAAGCTTACGAAATGTAAGGGAGATGAAGGTGAGCCCTTCATTGAAAAACAAGTGCATGGAGGAAAAAAATTGGAACACACATCTATAATATCTCGAATTAGTAATGCTTTATTCGGAAATAAAAATACAAAAATAACAACAGACGAAAAGGGGAAAACAACTATGAAAATCGGAATTATCTCAGGAAGCGTACGTGAAGGAAGAAACTCAGCAGCTGTATCAGAATGGATCCATGAATTTGCCGAAAAACGCAATGACGGCGGCATCGAATACGAAATCGTAGCTTTAGCAAACTATGACTTGCCTTTGTTGGGCGCTAAATTGCCGGAAGACCGTCAAGCAGCAGCTGGCGCAGCGATCCAAGCTTGGTCAGAAAAAATGGCTTCATTCGACGGATACGTGTTTGTGACACCTGAATACAACCATGCAGTCGGTGGCGCTTTGAAGAATGCGTTGGATTTCCTGAAGCCTGAAGTTGCCGATAAAGCAGCCGGATTTGTAGGATACGGAAGCTTGGGCGGGGCCCGCGCACACGAAAACATGCGCGTCATCCTAGGCGAATTGAGCGTAGCAACAGTGCACACAACAGTGAACTTCTCATTGATGACTGATTTCGAGAACATGAGCAATTTTGTGCCGAACGATTATCATGCAGGCAATGCGACAGCGATGTTCAACGAATTGATCAAATGGTCCGGAGCATTGAAAACAATACGTTAACAGTATAGAAGAACATGAATGATGAGGGGAGGCCGCCATGCGCACATGGCGGTCTATTCGCATTCTCGGAGAAATGCTTCCTTCACCTTTCGTCCATTGATTTTCTGAAAGCGAGCGTCTATACTGAAGCGTACTGAGCTTGCAAGCAAGCATTCGAATCAAGTGATCAGCATATACGAAAAAAGTAATCGGAGGAGATAAAGTGGTTTTATTGGGAAGTTTGGTCAATAGCGCTGCCATCGTTTTGGGAGGCAGCATCGGTCTGGTATTGAAGAAAGGTTTATCGGATAGGTTAGCCAACGCGGTGATGAACGCTTTGGCGCTGTGCGTATTATATATTGGTGTCAGTGGCATGTTGAAAGGCGAAAATATTTTGATTACCATTCTGTCGATGGTTGCTGGCACTTTGGTCGGCGATGGACTCCAGTTGGATAAAAAAATCAATCAGCTCGGGGACACAATCGAGAAGATGGTTGCTTCACCTAATGAAGGGGTTTCGGTTTCAAAAGGTTTTGTGACGGCAAGTCTGTTGTTCTGTGTGGGCGCGATGGCAATCGTCGGTGCACTGCAGAGCGGTCTGACCGGAAACCATGATACGCTTTTCGCGAAGTCGCTGATCGACGGCATCGCGTCCATCGTAATGGCATCCAGCCTGGGCATCGGCGTGCTGCTTTCAGCCGGCCTGATCCTCATTTATGAAGGCGGCATTTCGCTTTTCGCCAATGTCCTTGCGCCGCTTCTGACTGATTCTGTGATCAATGAAATGACCTGCGTGGGCTCTCTTTTGATTGTCGGCCTGGCACTCAACATGTTGAAGCTGACGGATCTGAAAATCATGAATTATGCGCCCGCAGTCTTTTTCCCGATCCTTTTCGGATTATTTATGTGAATAATGAAAAAGACGTTCCTCAGCGGACGTCTTTTTTGTATAACGCTTCTGTCTCCCTTATAATCGGTATCAAGGAAAGCCAAACGGAGAGGAGACGGTACTATGTGCGGACGTTATGCGCTGGAAGCGACAAAAAGGGAACTGTGGGAAAGATACCTGTTGGGGGAAATGAAAGAGGATGTCGAAGAGCGCGCGGAAATATTTCCGACCAACAGCACACCGCTGATAGTGCCGGGCAACGAGCTTGTTCACCACAAATGGGGATTTGTTGAGCCTTTCGCTAAGCGTCCTTTGATCAATGCCCGAGCAGAGACAATACTCGAAAAGCCGACGTTCAGCCAGCCTTTCCGGACAGCGCGTTGTCTGGTGCCGGCGACTGCATTTTTCGAATGGGAGAAAGTCGGCGAAGAAAAGCTGAAACGAAAAGTTGCCGTAGCGGATATCCCGATTTTTTCGATGGCCGGCATCCTCAAGACGTATCAGGATGAAAACGGCAAACCTTTTACAGTTTTTTCCATCATCACGACTGCCGCCAACGACCAGATGCGTGCTATCCACGATCGCATGCCTGTGATACTGGAACCTGAAGATGAAGCCTTTTATCTGGATCAGAAAGCCGATCCGAAACTGGTTTGGAAGTTGCTGAAATCAACAGAGCATCGCCTGCTGATCCACTGATCAATCGCCACTCCATAAAAATGAGAATACACTCATCTAAATTTAATTTTATCGTTGACATCCTTATTTAATTCTTATAAACTGAAAGCAACAAATAAATGACGTGCGAGGAGAATTTATGCAAACGCAATCAACAGAACGCAATCACATTCTTAGCTTTGACTTTAGCTACTTTAGATGCTGTTTGTAGACATGCCTGACATGGATGCAAACAATGAACAAAAAATTTGTTTGTATCTATGAAGGCTGAAGCATTTTTGCGTGATGTGACGAGCCCAATAGATGAAAAATCTATTTGGGCTGTTGAGTTTCCATAAACTTACCTTAGCAAAAGCCCATTTGGATAATCTATCTGAATGGGTTTTTGCGTTCTAGTAACATACAAACGATTGATTGCCTAAGCAGTTCTCGCACAAAATCAAAAAATAGGGGGAAATGAAATGATTGGAATGGATTGGAAAAAGAAAGTAGCGACAACATTGGCACTGACTTCTGCTTTGCTGCTCGGGGCATGCGCCGGCGGTACAGAAGAAGCGACGGATTCTTCGGCAGCAAGCTCAACAGTATCAGCGGATGCTGTGCGCATCGGAATCCTGCAGATCCTTGAGCATGAATCCTTATCGGCAGCACGCACAGGTTTCTTGGAAGTTTTGGAGGAAGCCGGTTATGTTGAAGGCGACAATCTGATTGTGGATTACCAAAATGCTCAGGGTGACCAAGCCAACCTGCAAAGTATGGCTGAGCGTTTAGCCGGCAACAATGATCTCATTTTATCGATCTCGACACCAGCCTCACAAGCAATAGCGAACGCTGAAAAAGAAAATGCCGTCCTGTTCACTGCTGTAACCGATCCGATCGATGCCGGACTTGTGGCAAGTGCAGAGGAGCCGGGTGCAAACATCACCGGAACAAGCGATCAAGCACCTATGGACAAACAGATTGAATTGTTGCTGTCGATTGTACCTAGTGCGGAAACAGTCGGCATCATCTTCAACTCCAGCGAAATGAATTCCATTGTACAGAGCGATCAAGCGAAAGCCTTGTTGGAAGCGGCAGGCGTGAATGTCGAAATCATGACCGTTACCTCTACCAATGACGTCCAACAAGTGATGGAGTCATTGGTCCAAAAAGTCGATGCGATCTACATCCCAACGGACAACACCTTATCCAGCACGATGGCTACAGTCGGCCAAATCGCTATGGAAGCCAAAATCCCGGTCATTCCTGGCGCAACAGAAATGGTTGAAGCTGGCGGTCTTGCGACTTACGGAATCGACTTCAAGGAATTAGGCCGTCAAACTGGCGAAATGGCTTTGCAGATTCTGGAAGAAGGCAAGCTTCCTTCCGAATTGCCTGTCCAATTCCCTGAGACGCTTCAATTGGTCATAAATGAAGAGATGGCTGAAGCGCTGGGAATCGATCCAGACAGCATCAAATTACCGGAATAAGTTATCCATTAAAAAAGAGGTTGCCCCACTTAGTGCGGCAACCTCTTTTTTTGTGTGCTGCCCGAGATTATTTCGCTCTGCTCCGGGGACGGAGGCCTCGCCGGAGTTGGACTAACATTTAGAGTTGCCTCCTCCGATGAGCGAAGCTTCGCCGGAGGAAAAGCCGAAAGTTACCGGTGAAATCCGATGAAAGGGGCCTAATCGGAGTTGGGGACCATAATCATCCACCACAGTCCACCACACTCCTCCGGTTCCGCACACCGTCACATGATTTTGTAAGGAAATAGCAAAAGGGGTTGACAAAAGAAGCCGCTTTGCATAAAATGAGAATACGATAATAAAACTTAACGAAAAATTAGAAGGCTACAAAAAAAGAGGAGGGGATCGTCATGGAAGATGCAAACGTATCAGCTAACGTAATCATGGGGACAACCCCTTCTTTTAACGGCTTATTATTATAGCAGGGCTTGGACACTGGAATATCAGTCGTTTGAGCCCTGCTTGGCATTGACAAATAATGGGGCTGAAGCGATTATTTATTGACCTTCGAAATGCATCCATTATTTGTGGATGCATTTTTTTTCGAAATTTACTCTTATTTATTTTTAATTAAACCCAAAACCAAAAAACGAAAAATGAACCGGAGGAAAAGACCATGACCGAAAAACAGTACATTCAATTTTTTGATACGACCCTGCGTGATGGGGAACAGACACCTGGTGTGAACTTCAACACGAAAGAGAAAGTACAGATTGCCTTGCAAATGGAAAAATGGGGGATCGATGTTATTGAGGCAGGCTTCCCGATTTCTTCAGAGGGAGACTTTGAAGCGGTAAAAGCGATTGCCGGAGCTGTCAAAAACATGACGGTAGCAGGACTTGCGCGGTGCAACGAAAAAGACATCGATGCTGCCTACAATGCTTTGAGGGATGCAGTCGATCCGCAAATCCATATATTTATGGCGACCAGCCCCATTCATATGGAATACAAACTGAAAATGACTAAGGAAGAAGTTTTGGCCTCGATCGGACACCATGTGGCATACGCCAAATCAAAATTCGAGAAAGTCCAATTCTCTCCTGAGGATGCAACACGGAGCGATTGGAATTTCCTGGTTGAAGTCGTCAATTTGGCCATCGAAAAGGGCGCAACGGTAATAAACATCCCTGATACAGTGGGCTATACCAATCCGACCGAGTACGGTAACCTGTTCAAATATCTGAAACAGAACGTCACAAGATTCGATGACGTCATCTTCTCCTCCCATTGCCACGATGACTTGGGTATGGCAACAGCAAATGCTTTGGCCGCTATCGAAAACGGCGCGTTGCGCGTTGAAGGAGCCATAAATGGAATCGGTGAGCGTGCAGGGAATACGGCGCTGGAGGAAGTTGCGGTCGCTCTGCACATCCGCAAAGACTATTATCAAAAAGAAATCGGTATCGTTCTGAAGGAAACGAAGCGCACAAGCGATTTGGTCAGCCGCCTTTCCGGCATGCCGATTCCGCGCAACAAAGCCGTCATCGGTGGCAATGCCTACGCACACGAGTCCGGGATCCATCAGGATGGCGTGCTGAAGAATCCGGAAACCTACGAAATCATCACACCGCAATTGGTCGGTGTGGAGCATAATTCATTGCCTTTGGGCAAGCTTTCCGGCCGTCACGCCTTCGTGGATCGGATTGCACAAATGGGTTATGAAATCACCGATCCGGCAGAAATCAAAATATTGTTCGCACGCTTCAAAGAACTCGCTGACAAGAAGAAGAACGTGACCGAAGAGGACATCCATGCACTGATGGTCGGCAAATCGATCGAGGACGAATCAGCCTATGAGTTGAAACGCCTGCAAGTGCAGTTTGTCAAGGATGGCATCCAAGGAGCAATCGTCGGCATCCAGGACAAGCGCAATAAAGACGCGAAGATGCAGGATTCAGCAACCGGATCAGGAAGCATCGAAGCCATCTACAACACCATCAACCGCATCCTGGATCAAGAAATCATTTTGAAGGAATACAATATCGAAGCCATCACGAGCGGAAAAGATGCACAAGCAGAAGTGCACGTGGTCGTGGAGGATGAGGACGGCAAGAGCTATAACGGCACAGGCATTGACTTCGACGTCCTGACGGCATCAGCGAAAGCTTATATCCAAGCCAGCGGTAAAGCAAAAAATAAACAGACAATAGAAAAAGTATCAGCACATTTCTGATGAGGGGGAAAAAGTAAGATGAATTATACGATTGCAGCATTGCCCGGAGATGGCATTGGACCAGAAATAATGGAAAGTGGATTGACTTTGCTGGAAACAATCGGCAAAAAATTTCAACATGAATTCAACGTGACGGTTTACCCATTTGGAGGAGCCGGCATCGATGAAACCGGCGATCCGATTCCACCACAAACAATCAAAGGCTGTTCCGAAGCTGATGCGATCCTTTTGGCCGCAATCGGCGGACCGAAATGGGAAAAAGCTGAGAAAACGCCGGAAGATGGACTGTTGCAATTGCGTAAGACTTTGGGACTTTTCTCGAACATCCGCCCGATCGCAGTGAGCGACAGCATCGCCCACCTGTCCCCGTTGAAGACGGAACGCGTTAAAGGCACAGACTTCATCGTTGTCCGCGAATTGACAGGCGGTCTGTACTTTGGGCAGCCGAAGCATTGGAATGATGAGGAAGCGACAGATACTCTCTTCTATAAGAAGAGCGAAATCGATCGGATCGTCCGCCAAGCTTTTGACATCGCGATGACGCGCAGCAAAAAACTGACCTCCGTCGATAAAGCGAACGTATTGGCCAGCAGCAAACTGTGGCGCAAAACCGTGAATGAAATCGCAACGGAATACCCTGAAGTTACTGTAGACCATTTGTATGTCGATGCGGCTTCAATGAAGATTATCCAAAATCCGACGGCATTCGATGTCATCGTGACTGAAAATATGTTCGGGGACATCCTGAGCGACGAAGCATCCGTCATCACAGGCTCACTGGGGATGCTGCCTTCCGGAAGCCACGCGGTGTCCGGGCCATCCTTATATGAACCGATCCATGGATCCGCACCGGACATCGCCGGGAAAAATATCGCGAATCCGATGTCGATGATCCTCTCCGTTGCCATGATGCTGCGCCAAAGCTTCCAGCTGCATGAAGAGGCGGATGCGCTTGAAAAAGCGGCCTCCGAGGTGATGGATGCCGGTTTCCTGACGGCCGATCTGGGCGGAACGACGACAACGACAGCATTTACTGAACAAGTGAAAGCCATTTTGGAAAAGTGAAGGGGAGTAGACAGTATGAGCAGAACGCTTTTTGACAAACTATGGGACAGACACGTTATTACAGGACCAGAAGGTGAACCACAATTGTTGTATGTGGATCTGCACCTGATCCATGAAGTCACTTCACCACAAGGCTTCGATGGCTTGCGCGAAACCAACCGCCCAGTCCGACGTCCTGACAAAACGATCGCAACGGTCGACCACAATGTGCCGACGGAAGATATCTTCAACATCAAGGATCTGATTTCGAAGAAACAGATCGAAGCGCTGCAGAAGAATTGCGCAGAATTCAACATCCCCTTGATGGACATCGGAACAGCCAACCAAGGGATTGTGCACATGGTCGGACCGGAATTGGGTGCAACCCAACCAGGGAAGATTGTCGTCTGCGGAGATTCGCATACGGCTACACATGGCGCTTTCGGAGCGATGGCATTCGGTATCGGCAGCTCAGAAGTGGAGCATGTTTTTGCAACGCAGTCGATCTGGCAGAAGAAACCGAAGTCGATGGGCGTCAAAATCACCGGCAAATTGCCTGCGGGCGTCTATGCGAAAGATATCATTCTGCACCTGATTGCGACCTACGGGACAGCCTTCGGGAGCGGCTATGCGATTGAATTCTACGGGGATACTGTGGAAGCCTTGACGATGGAGGAACGGATGACGATCTGCAATATGTCCATCGAATTCGGTGCCAAAATTGGCATGATGGCTCCCGACCAGACAACCTATGATTACCTGCGCGGCCGCCGTTACGCACCGGAAAACATGGAGAAAGCCATTGCCGATTGGGAGACGCTGAAGAGCGATCCAGATGCTGTCTATGACACTGACGTCGCTATCGATGTTTCCGACTTGGCACCTTATGTAACATGGGGAACAAACCCAGGCATGGGCGTGCAATTCGGTGAGAAATTCCCTGAAATCCAGGACAAGAATGACGAGCGCGCTTATAACTACATGGATCTGCAACCCGGCCAAACCGCGGAAGAGATTCCATTGGGCTTTGTCTTCATCGGTTCCTGTACGAATGCGCGTCTGTCCGATCTGATCGAAGCAGCGAAGTACGTAAAAGGCGGAAAAGTGCCTGCTCACATCCAGGCTATGGTCGTTCCGGGCAGCCGGACAGTCCGTGATGCTGCCGCGGAATTGGGCTTGGACAAAATCTTCCTCGATGCAGGATTTGAATGGCGCGAACCAGGCTGCTCGGCTTGTTTGGGGATGAATCCGGATAAAGTGCCTGCAGGCGTACACTGTGCCTCGACTTCCAACCGTAACTTTGAAGGCCGTCAAGGAAAGGGTTCACGGACGCACTTGGTCAGCCCGGCTATGGCAGGCGCTGCAGCAGTGAACGGTAAATTTGTGGATATCAGAAAGGAAGCAGTGACTTATGGAGCCAATTAAAGTACATAACGGTAAAACCGTTGCCTTGATGAACAACAACATCGACACCGACCAAATCATCCCGAAAGTGTTCCTGAAACGGATCGAAAAAACGGGCTTTGGCGCTTTTGTTTTTGATGAATGGCGTTTCCTGAAAAACGGCGACCCGAATCCAGAGTTCCCTTTGAACGATGCCGACCGCCAAGAAGCAACGATCCTCGTAACCGGGGATAACTTCGGCTGCGGCTCTTCCCGTGAACATGCCGCATGGGCACTGAAGGATTACCGTTTCCGCGTCATCATCGCCGGCAGTTACAGCGATATCTTCTATATGAATTCCTTGAAAAACGGTCTGTTGTTGATCGAGTTGCCGCAAGAGCAACGTGACGCTTTGGCGCAAGTGCCAGCGGATGAAACCATCCAAATCGATTTGCCGAATCAAGTGGTGAGAACCAGCACAGCCGAGTATCCGTTCGCCATCGATCCAACTTGGAAGCATAAGTTGGAAAACGGCATCGACGACATCACCGAAACGATGGCCTACAAAGATGAAATTGATGCGTATGAAGCAAAATGGGACAATATTTACGCATAGATGAAAGAAGCGAGAAATTTCCTTCAATTTGGAGGGAATTTCTCGCTTGTTTTTTTGAAGTGTTGTAAGATGGAGTTGCGCCAAGGTCTGTCAAATATGACGATATGTTGTCGTTGTCGCTAAAAAAACATTATCCTATACTGCTTTATGTTATAATATCTTGTCTGTCGTAAAGCCCCTATTTGAGGATTTCTGCAGAAAAAGGCCCGCAGGATGGATGAATGAATTTTCCCTACAGGAGGAATGAATAAGATGAGTAGAGCTTTAATTATTGGTGCCGGTGGCGTTTCCAACGTCGTATGCCATAAATGTGCCCAAAATTCAGAAGTGTTCGAAGAATTTATGATTGCCAGTCGTACCAAGTCAAAATGCGATGAAATCAAAGATCGGATCGAAAGCGGCATTTATGCTGGGCGTTCCAAAATCACGACTGCCCAAGTGGATGCGAACAATGTTCCTGAATTAGTGGCGCTGATCAATGAATACAAACCGGATATCGTGATTAATGTGGCTTTGCCATACCAAGACTTGACCATCATGGATGCCTGTCTTGAAACAAAAACTGATTATGTCGACACAGCGAACTATGAACCGGAAGATACAGCTAAATTTGAATACAAATGGCAATGGGATTACCGCGAGCGTTTCGAAAAAGCCGGCATCACCGCGTTGTTGGGATCAGGCTTTGACCCGGGCGTAACGAGCGTATTCTCCGCATATGCCCAAAAACACCATTTCGACGAAATCCACACAATCGATATCCTGGACTGCAATGGCGGCGACCATGGCTATCCATTCGCAACCAACTTCAATCCGGAAATCAACATTCGCGAAGTGACCGCTAACGGAAGCTATTGGGAAAACGGTGAGTGGATCGAAACGGAACCGATGGAAATCAAGCGCGAGTATAACTTCGATCAGGTAGGTCAGAAAGATATGTACTTGCTGCACCACGAAGAAATCGAATCTTTGGCTTTGAACATCAAAGGCATCAAACGCATCCGTTTCTTCATGACTTTCGGTGAAAGCTATCTGACGCATTTGAAGGTGTTGGAGAATGTCGGTATGACTTCTATCGTGCCGATCGAATTCGAAGGCAAACAAATCGTGCCGCTGCAATTCCTGAAAGCCGTATTGCCTGATCCTGCTTCATTGGGACCACGCACAAAAGGAAAAACGAACATCGGGAACATCTTCACCGGCATCAAAGACGGCAAAGAGAAGACATACTACATCTACAACGTCTGCGATCATGAAGCATGCTACAAAGAAGTCGGCTCGCAAGCCGTTTCCTACACAACCGGCGTCCCTGCGATGATCGGGGCAGCTATGGTCTTGACCGGACAATGGAAGAAACCAGGTGTGTACAACATCGAAGAATTCAATCCGGATCCATTCATGGAAGCATTGAACGTCTACGGCTTGCCTTGGCAAGAGGACTTCAATCCTACCTTGGTCGATTAGGAGGTACGGATGGACACTACAATCGATTTTCAAGCCTTGCCGACACCCAGCTATGTGGTGGATGAAACCTTATTGCGCCGCAATCTGGAAATCCTGAAATCGGTCAAGGATCAGACGGGCTGCAAGATTTTGTTGGCCCAGAAAGCTTTTTCAATGTATCATTTCTACCCTTTGGTCGCGGAGTATCTGGACGGCACGACCGCCAGCTCTGTCCACGAAGCAAAATTGGGTCATGAGGAATTCGGCAAGGAAACGCATGTCTTTGCGCCGGCTTTCAAAAAGGAAGAAATGGAGGCGTTGCTCCCGATAGTGGACCACATCGTCTTCAATTCCCCTAACCAAGTGAAGTTGTACGCCGAAATGGTTAAGAACAGCGATCGACCGATCGAAATCGGGTTGCGCGTCAATCCGGAGCTGTCCACTCAGGACCATGCACTCTATGACCCAGCCAGTCCGTTTTCCCGTTTGGGCACGACCGCTGTCAATTTCGATGAAAGCCAAGTTGAATTGTTGGACGGTCTGCATTTCCACACCCTTTGCGAACAGGGTTCCGATGCCTTGGAAGCGACACTGGTCGCATTCGAAGAGAAATTCGGGAAATACCTGCATGGCATGAAATGGGTGAACTTCGGAGGCGGACACCACATCACCAAAGAAGGCTACGACATAGCCAAATTGGTGAAAATCGTCAACTACATCAAAGAGAAATATGCTGTGCAAGTCTATCTTGAGCCTGGCGAAGCGATTGCTTTGAATGCGGGCTTCCTTGTTGCGAGCGTACTTGAGACGACCTACAACCAGATGAATCTGGCCATCTTGGATACATCGGCGACTTGCCACATGCCTGACGTATTGGAAATGCCTTACCGTCCGTTCATCATCGGTTCAGGTGAAGCGAACGAAAAAGCCCATACGTACCGTTTGGGCGGACAGACTTGCTTGGCAGGCGACGTCATCGGGGATTATTCCTTCGATGAACCGCTTCAGCCCGGCGATCGTCTGATCTTCACGGACATGGCCATCTATTCCATGGTCAAGAACACGACATTCAACGGCATCCAACTGCCGGCCATCGCGGCCCATACGGTCAAAGAAGGCACGAAGGTCATCAAAACCTTCGGATACGAAGATTTCAAATCACGACTGTAAAATTTTGAATAGTGGAGCTGTCTCTGATGAGACAGCTTTTTTGCT
>NZ_JBAWAZ010000217.1:0-3914 GCF_049589555.1 Trichococcus sp. | reverse complement strand
TCGGACTCATATAGTTTTCAGCAGCAGGATCATTACCGATCGCCAACTGAATGGAATCGCCCAACAGGATAGTGGCATCTGTCAACGTTACGCTCAATCTAGCCGGCACATTCACTTGAGGTTTAGGAAATGTCTGAGTGGCTGGCATAGCGTTTACATCGGTATAGTTCAGAACCGCAGACTCATTCGTGTAAGCCAATCCACCTTCAAATTCCGGCTTGGCTTGAACTACATATTTCAACTGTGCGCTCGTATAGATTGTCCCAGGAGACCATGTTATTGTCCTTGTTGCTGGATTATAGGTTGCACCAGCAGGAAGGCTGCTCTCCACTAGATTAAAATCGTTTCCCACCACATCTGTCACGACTGCATTGGTAGCGGAGTAGTTCAATTGGTTTGAAATTTTTTCAAAAATACCAACCAAATCAGCTTCGGATGGAGCATTGTAGAAGCCTGAATTATCCACTGAATCAAGCAAATTTTCTGCAAGAATCCTAGTTGCTGTGCCGTAACCAGCCACTAAGCCGATGCTGAATACACGTGCTGCGGGCCATAGAGCTTGCCCGGCTTGGGTTGTTTTTGTAAATGTATTTAGGGTATTAACATTATTCAGATTTATCGGTTCTGTTTCTGTCCTCGGTCCACCTATCGTTATCGTCGGAACACCGTCAGAGAACAGGATTACTACTTTCTCCGCCTCTGGTCTTGCATTGGCCAATTGTGTACCCGCCATCATTAAACCAGCTTGAGTATTGGTATACCATTTTCCATTGAGTGGTTGGATGGCGTTAATTTTACCTTTTACAGTAGTAGGATCAGCAGAAAAAGCTTGATCTACGGTTGCATCGGTTGCTAGACCAATATTACCGTTATCCCCGCCAAAGCTGACAATATTGATTCTGTTGTTAGTGGTCCCATTCCCTAGAACGATATCAACAAATTTATTGGCCGCTATCTTCAAGTTGGCTAATCTGGATGGATAAGGAGAAATCATACTATAGGAACGATCCAATACTAATATGACATCCACCGGTTTTTCTGGTGGTGTGCCTGTGATGTTTAGAGTTACTTCATAGGTTCTGCATCCTGGGGTCCGTACTGCAGTCTTATTAACCGCAATTGAATCGGTATAGCTGGATGTCAGAACCGTGGATTGCAATAATGAAACGAGAGAGAATGAAGAAGCAAACGCAAAGGACGACTCCTCACTATTGGATTGGGCCTCCGCTTCCGCCGCTGCCTGGACTTCCGCTTCCGCCGCTGCCTGAGCTTCCGCTTCCGCCGCTGCCTGGGCCGCTACTTCTGCTGCCGTTTGGGCTTCTATTTCTGCCTGGGCTGCCGATTCCGCTTCTGCCTGGGCTGCTGCCTCCGCTTCTGCCCGGGCTGCCGATTCCGCTTCTGCCTGGGCTACCGATTCCGCTTCTGCCTGGGCTGCTGCCTCCGCTTCTGCCCGGGCTGCCGCTTCCGCCTCTGCTTGAGCTGCCGCTTGAGCTATGGGATTTACCAGAGATATAGTTTTTGTGTTTCCTGATGAGAGGATATCCATAGTCCCGGATTCTTCTTCGCTGACAGTGCCTGCCAGCATTTTGATGGAAACTGTTTCGGAAATGGGGTCTGTAATGTCGGTGGTGAAAGTCATCGTGAGTGTTTCTGCGGCTGTGCTGTAAGTGTATCCTCTTAAGACTGTCACCGCTCCGATATCCGTACGATTGATTTGTTGAACATTCGTACTAATATTATACGGTGAGCCTAGACCGCTGCTGTATTCGAGCTCCAGTTTCGGTGCCCGTTCGTCCTCAGAATCAAATTTTGTGACGGTCACAACCCAATCAACAGAAGTACCTGCTCCGTTGACCGTTCCGGTTGCACTTGCATTTCCATCATACATCGTTAGTGATGCTTGAACGGTTCCGATATCTGCGGCTAATACATCGATTGCGGTGTAGGCTGATAAAAAAGATGGCATGATGGTCATCAATGTTATCAGCCAAAAGACAATTCTGTCAAGCAGTATAAAGCGTTTTCTTCTCATACTCCTCCATCTCCTCTATATTTAGAAAGTGACGGTACAAGTGACTGGCGCAGTGGATTGAAACTGCTGATGATTGGCTAACTTGCGTGATTCAATCCAGGGGCCGTTAAGGACCAGATACAATGAACAGTGACAAACTGCTTTACTCAAAACGGATCTATCGAGAACAAGGAATAATCAATGGGAGGGGTAAATCGTGGGATTTTCGGATAATGTATCCGAATAAAATGGCCGCCTTCAAAATTGCTGGAAGCCAACCTTTGAGGTCCATATATCAAAATAACTATTTCCGCATGCAAAATAAGTTTGTTGAAAAAACTTACCTATCGATAGTGCCACTTGTGATTCAAGCATGGACCATTTGCTCAATTCCATCTTTATAGGCATACAAAATAAGCTGATTTCTCTGCGATTTTTTCATCTAATTTATTTTGAAAATGAATATGTGAAGAGTTAAATTGGGTATGTTTTGCTGAAGGGGACTTACGGGATGCCTTGTGAAACGAGTTAAATATAAGCTTGAGTTTAAAGAAAATACATTTGTTTAAACTGGTGTTTTTGTCTGATTCAGGAAGAAAGGTTGTGAAAGTGATTAGATGTTTTGCTCAATGGATTGAGCGGGGGGATGTGGTTCTGGTGTTGGGGGTGACGTGATCACCGACATTTGTAGTGGAGTCTTTCTAGGTTGGATAGAATATCGCGATAGGCTTTTCTGCCTATCTACAATATAAAATAAATAAGCCCTTTCGTCAATCATTAGTACTCAATTTTCGGAAGACATCGGCTTCAAATCTGTCTCTTTTCAATAAAAGGTTGCCACACCGCGGATTACCGACGCCTTCAAAAAAATGCAATATTGTTTTTTCCCATCACTCCAGCATTTCTGCAGGGATGACGTTCTTCACGATGGTAAGATAGTTATCCGGCGTTATTTTCAAGCCTTCATAACCGTTCAACCCATGCTCTGAGGCCATTTTTTCCGAATAATTTTCCAGCTTGTGAATTTTGAAATCACGCCTTGTGTTCTCGATATTTCTCGGATCCGCCACATAATGCGAAACGGTAGGCTCGAATTGGACATTTTCGACGGTCACCGTATCATCATCGGCAACGACAAAATCGAAAGTCACCATGCCGCCGAGCGTATTGTAATCCGTCAGCGAATGCGCGATGAAATTCCCCAACGAATAGACCACGAGTGTTTTATTTTGATTTACTCCGGTGACCCACTCGATCGGCTGCAGGATATGCGGATGGGTCCCGATGACGACATCGACCTCCAAGTCGGCGAACAGTTGGGCATACGTGCGTTGCATTTCATTGACTTCCTGCGTGTTTTCGTCACCCCAATGCGCCGAAACAATGACAACATCGCTTACGTTTTTGGCATTGGCCACATCCTGACGAATCTGTTCTTCGTCAAAATAGGCGACACGATAGGAGGTGTCCGGTTCAATACCATTCGTCCCGTAAGTATAGGTCAAGAAGGAGAACGTGACGCCATCCCTTTCGATCGTCCGGATTGCATCGCGATCCGACTGGCTCTCATAAATGCCCGTATAGACAACATTTTCTTGTTCATTCCAGACTGCGAGGGAATTGAGGGCGCCGGGATAATCAAAATCCAGTGCATGGTTCGTTGCGCCGTTGACTAAATCAAAGCCCAGATCATTCATGTCCTGGGCGATTTCGGGTGGTGTATTGAATGCCGGATAGCCGGAATATGCATAATCGTCCCCAGCGCTGATTGTTTCCTGGTTCAGGAAAGCAATATCGGCTTCTTCGATATCCTCCGCCACATTCTCGTAGATAAATTTGAAATCATAAGTGCCATCCGCCAGTTCCGCATCCCGCAAGATGGAATCGTGGATCAGGTTGTCCC
>NZ_JBAWAZ010000216.1:0-12533 GCF_049589555.1 Trichococcus sp. | reverse complement strand
ATCAAGAAAGTAAGAATGATGACACTGTACATAATGCTGATAGTCGTTGGTTGGCCAAGTTTGTCCGAAACAGCTCCCCAGATAATACGGCCCATCGTATTACTTAACGAATACACACTGACATATACGGCTGCCGCTGCTGCGGATAGGCCGAACATTGATTGTCCGATCGGTGAAGCGTTTGAAGCGATCATCAAGCCTGAGAAAGCACCCATAGCGAACATCAGGATGATCATATAGAATTTTGGATCCTGCAGCATTTCTTTCCAGTTCTTATTTACGACCGGTTTATTCGCTGCTGCAGTAGCCGCTGCGTTCATATTTTTTGGCATGTAATCTTTCGGTGCAACCTTGATGAAGAGGCTGCAAGTGAAGCTGATGATTGCATAGGCGATACCCATCCGCACGAAAGTGTCGGCAACGCCAATACTTTGGATCAATTGGTTCGCGATCGGAGCTGCGATGATGGCCGCTCCGCCCATACCTGCTGTGATCAATCCAGAAGCCAAACCTTTTTTATCCGGGAAGAAACGGATGGTGTTGCTTAGGCAGCCTGAGTAAGCGAAGCCTTGTCCGAAACCGGCCATCAAACCATAATACACGTACAATTCAGTCAAAGTCGTAGCTGTACCCGCCAAAGCAAAACCGACACCGAACAATACCGCTCCGGCCATCGTGCTCCATTTCGACCAACCTTTGTCGGTCAAGAAGCCGCCCAAAATCATCGGAATCGGCCCCAAAGCCGCATTGATCGCGAAAGCTACCATGACCTCAGCCATTGTCCAACCTCTTGCGGCAGACAACGGTCCTGCCAATACGCTAAAAGCATAAACTGCACCCGTACACATCAAGATACCCATAGAGCTGACCAAGACAGCCCAACGATTAATTTCCTTTTTCATCAACAACACTCCCCTATTTTCCATTCGCCATGACGATGTTTTTTAGTTCTCCCCAATTTTCGCGGAACATGCCTTCGTTCATTACTTTCAGATTATCGGCAATGACCGGTTTGAAGCCCATTTGTCCCAAAATATCTTTTTCCAGATCGACGCCAGGCGCGATTTCGATCAGGCGCAATTTGCCTTTTTCGAGGTCGAATACCGCACGTTCCGTCACATACAATACTTCCTGTTCCACTTCGGACGCGTATTCCCCACTGAAAGTCACTTGTTCGACTTCAGCTACGAATTTCTTCGCTTTGCCTTCTTGGATGATCGTCAAACGGCCATCTTTTACTTCCTGCTGCAAACCGCCGGCAGTAAAGGTTCCTGCGAACACCAATTTTTTGGCAGCTTGGGAAATATTGATGAATCCGCCGCAACCAGCTACACGATTGCCGAACTTGGATACATTCACGTTTCCGGAGGCATCGGTTTGAGCCAGTCCCAATACCGACAGGTCCAATCCGCCGCCATCGTAGAAATCGAATTGCGCATGGTGATCCATAATCGCTTCGCTGTTGAAGGCATGTCCGAAGTCCTTCATGCCTGCCGGAACGCCGCCGATCGATCCTGCTTCGGTAGTCAACACCAATTGATCACTGATGCCTTCTTCCGCACCGACTGTCGCGACATTGACAGGAATCCCTACGCCAAGGTTCAGGACAGCTGAAGGAACCAACTCCATCGCTGCACGACGGGCGATAACTTTACGGGCATCCAACGGAAGTGCCGTTACAGCATCCAATGGTACTTTTGTATCGCCGGAGAAAGCCGGATTGTACTCCGTATTTTCGGTTTGGAATTGATTGCCTGGTTGTGCCACGACAATGTAGTCGACCATAATGCCCGGTACTTTTACATCTTTAGGATGCAGCGTGCCTGCAGCCGCCAACGTTTCCACTTGTGCGATCACGATACCGCCTGAGTTTTTGACAGCCTGTGCGACTGGCAGCACTTCCATGTGCAAACCTTCTTTTTCAAGCGTCAAGTTGCCTTTTTCATCGGCTACCGTTCCGCGGATCAGGCCGACATTAATCGGAAAAGTCGGATAGAATAACCATTCTTCATTTTCGATTTCAACCACTTTGACGATGTCCTCGGTCGTGCGCGGTGAAAGCTTGCCGCCTTCCAGACGCGGATCAACAAATGTGCGCATGCCGACTTTAGTGAACAAGCCCGGACGTTTTGCAGCGATTTCTCGGTACAATTGGGTGATGACCCCTTGCGGAAGGTTGTAGGCTTCGCATTTGTTTTCGACGATCAGGTCACTGAGTTGCGGAGAAGCACTGACGATCCCGCCGATCCAACGTTTGATCAGGCCTTCGTGGGCAAGATGACTCATCCCTTTTGTGCGGCGATCCCCTACAGCGCTTGCGTGGATGACTGTCAGGTTATTCGGATGACCTTCCGCTTTAAAGCGATCTTCGATGGAAATGGCCATTTCTTCGTTTACACAAGCCAGTCCGAATCCGGTCAACGCCACTGTACTGTTGTCTTTGATCAATTTTGCCGCTTCCGCAGCTGTGATTACTTTTGTCATAAGTGTACCCTCCTGTTTGCTCGTTCATTCACATAAGTAAGTAAGAAAAAAGCTCAGCCTTGATCTGAGCTTTTCAGTTTTGATTAATAAGCGATCTTCAATGATCCTGCGATTGCTTCAGCATCCTTGAACAATGTTTCGATGATTTCTTTGGCAGGACGGATATCACGGACCATACCAGTGATTTGGCCGGCCATGACCGATCCGTTCTCGACATCGCCTTCGAATACGGCTTTGCTCAATGAACCCAATGACAATTCTTCCAATTCATCACGGGATGCGTTGTTGTTTTCCAGTTCCTGGAACTTAGCAAGCATTTTGTTCTTGATCGAACGGACAGGCGCTCCATTGCGGCGGCCTGTAACGATTGTAGCTGTATCATCAGCATCCAGTACCGCTTGTTTGAATGTAGCCGGAACCGGGCATTCTTCAGCAGACAAGAACAGTGTTCCTACCTGGATTCCTTGAGCACCCATTGCATACATCGCAACGACGCCGCGGCCATCACCGACGCCGCCGGCTCCCAATACAGGGATGTTGACTGCGCTGACTACTTGCGGTACTAAGCACATAGTTGTTGTTTCGCCGACGTGTCCGCCCGCTTCTGTTCCTTCAGCTACGATTGCATCCGCACCCAAGGCTTCCATTTTTTGTGCATGTTTCACGGAAGCTACTACTGGAATGACTTTGATGCCAGCTTCTTTGAATTTCGGCATGAACGGTTTCGGTGTTCCTGCTCCAGTTGTCACGACTTTGACGCCTTCTTCGATCACGACATCAACCAATTCCGGACAATTACGCATCATCAGCATCAAGTTAACGGCAAACGGTTTGTCCGTCATCGTTTTGCATTTTTGGATCTCTGCACGCAATTGATCTGCTGTCATTCCGCCTGAAGCGATGATGCCTAGTCCGCCTGCATTTGAAACGGCAGAAGCGATATCAGCCGTTGCGATCCGAGCCATTGCTCCTTGAAAAATAGGATATTTTATTCCTAGCATTTCGCATATTGTTGTCATCTTGTTTTTCCTTCTTCCTTGAATTGTGAGTAGTGAGTCTGCAAGGTCGGCTGAAATCGCCGCTCCGTTTGCTCACCTTTTCTCTTGATAGTTGCATTATAGAATTGATCTGATTAATTGTGAAATAGTAATCTTCACCGGTTTATCATAACCGTTTGGTTATACGAAATAATTGGATTGGGAGCAAAAACCTCGTCACTAGTTAGTTTATGAACAAATATAATACACCTCTTTTTTGACATAATGTATTTTGTTCATATCTTTTTTGTTCTGAATAGATATCACTTTCATAACCCCTATGTTATAATTGTGATTATTTTATCTTTCACAATCATAAAATGCGGTACAATAACGCTTGCAATTCTTTATCGTTTTCCAGTATAACCATCAGTAGAACATCGCGATTGAAAGGATGACTAAAAAAATGATGCAACAGACAACTATCATTGCCTACCTGGATGCCATCGTCAGTGAAGGGACCTTCACTCAGGCGGCAAAGTCTTTATATATTTCCCAACCCTACCTCAGCAAGACCATCACGAAGCTGGAAGAGGAACTGCAAACCCAATTGGTTGAGCGCAATCGGACGCCGATGGAATTGACCTATGCCGGCGAACGGTTCCTGACGCACATGAAAAAGATGCAGAACCAATACGAAGATATGGTCAACGAATTGACCATGATCACAAAGCTGAAGTACGGCCGGATCCGCATCGGTGTCCATCCGATCATGGGTTCCTTTCTGCTTCCGCTGATCCTGCCGAAGTTTCATGAAAAATATCCAGGCATCGTCCTGAAGATCATGGAGCAGGATGCCAAGACGACGGAAATGGACCTGCTGGAAAACAAAGTCGATCTCTACTTGGGCATGCTGCCGATCCATAACGAACAACTTTCCTACACGATGCTTGCCGATGACAAATGGTGCGTCATCGTTCCCGACACAAGCCCGTTGTACCAACCCGGCTTGAAGGATATCGAAAAATTCCCTTATCCTTTGAATCTGCTGAAGAACGAAAAGTATGTGCTGACCACCTCCCAATCCGGCATCCGCAAACAGGCAAATGAATTCCTTAAGCATCTGGACATCAAGGCGGACATCGTCATGGAAACGCAGAATATCTCAACAGCAGCAGCGCTTGCCAGAAAGGGTATGGGACTGACTTTTCTGCCGAAAAGTGCGCTCAACAACAGCGAATTGATGGACACTTACAATATTTTCTACATCGAAACCAGCATCGTCCGCACCCGTTATTTCATCGCCTACAGCAAAGAAAAGACCCTTTCCTCCGTCGACCTGGCCATGATCGATATGGCGAAGGAGCTGATGAAAGCCTACAGCGATTCCATCTGAAAAAAAAGGAGCAAGAGAGTGCGTCAGTGCGCATTCCCTTGCTCCTTTTTTGCATCCCATCTATAAAAAAACACCGCTTATTCCGTTCGGAACCATATCATTTGGCCTTCGGCAGCAGAAGTTGTATCATCAAGGTAAGCAAGGACGAAAAAAAAATCTTGCCGCATGAAGCGAATCATTCACCTTCAGGAGGGAGTCACATGGATAAATTATCAAGAGACGACCACGATGCTATCGATGCCACTTGGTTAACGGAAGAACCCTATCTGGATATCATTCCCGAAGATCCCCCTCAAGAAACCGAGATCCTGTACTGCCAATGCAAGCATCCATCGAGCGTTTATCAGGAAAGCAATGATCTTGGTCACTGGCTGAAATGCGGAGACTGCAATCGCGTCATCAAAGACTCGTTCGAATCGGCAAAACCTTATTGAGGGACAGCCGCCTAAAAAAAACAATAAAAAAAGGAACAAGAGTGCGTCATTACGCATTGCTTGTTCCTTTTTTTGCATCCTAATATCAAAAAAACACCAGAGATCAGTCTGGTGTTCCGACGTTTGCTGCTTTCAATCCTTTGATATCCAAAAACTTTTGGCAGAGTTTATCCAATTCCTGTTCCATCACAGCACTTGTCTCAGGTGAATAACTGAGCATTTTTGCCGGATTGGATACCAGATCCAACACGGAATCGGGAACCACTTTGTCTCCTTCGACATGGACAGCAATCTGTGGATAGTAGTTCGTTGTTCCGCAGCAGGCTGAGACAAGATAGGCGATTTCATAATGCTCGTTGCCTTTGTCGCGAATGCGGAAATAGCCATCGCCGATGAATTCCTTTTCCGGTCCAAAATTAGCCAATATCAGTTCCAAATCCTTCTTTTCCATTGAGAAAACCCCTTTTCTTCGTGAATCAACCAAAATAATCATTTGCTTAAAAAACGTGAACACAGGCTTGTACTTCAACACTTGCCCGCACTTTTTCCTTCAAGCATAGTATACCACTCCATGGCAGTTTTGCACATCCGCCGTGCAATAGATGAACCCTATATGTCTGATATTTTCCCAAGCCCCCTTCCTCGTTTGGAGGGAGTGCTTCTGTTAAGTTTATCCTTCACCGCTATGATAAAATGAACTTGTAAGCGCTGGCTAAACTAAATGCAGAAACGGGGTATTCCAGATGACAGAAACAAAATTATCGAAACTGAGAATCACTGGCCAATCACACCAAGGCATCACCACTACAGTAAAAGTCCGTAACCTGCCTGAATTTTTTGTGGATGAATCGGAACGGATGGGCGGCGACAACAAAGGGCCGAATCCGCTAGAATATCTTTTGAGTTCGCTGGCAGGCTGCACCTCGATCATTGCCTATTATGTAGCCGAACAACAAGGGCTCGCCTACAGAGGCCTGTCGTTCACCGTCGAAGGCACCTTTGATCCGCGCGGTTTTGCCGGGGAAGACGATATCCGGACCTACTTCCAGGAAGTCACGCTCATCAACCATATCGAGACCGATGAGACCGACGAAGCCATCGAGAAGTTGGCGGCTGAAGTCGAAAGAAGATGCCCCGTCTATAACCTCATGCTGGATGCGGGCGTCGACATGTCGACCCAGTGGATCAGGACCAATTAAAAAAAATCCCATCAGCCTGCCAAACAAGGCCTGATGGGATTTTTTTGTCGTTACATCTACTTGAATTCTCTCAGCTTGTTTTCGCTCGGAACCATGTGGCTCGTATAATTTTCGATTTTGAATGTCAGCCGTTCCATCGCCTGCTGCATCACATCGATCCGTTCCTGCAGTTCATGCTGTTGTTCGACCAACAGATCCATCCTTGCCGGAACAGTCTCTTCACCGCTGCGGAAGAGCGCAAGATATTCGATCAAGGATTCAATCGATAGCCCTGCATTGCGCATCTGGCGACTGAAGACGATCCATTTCAGATCTTCTTCATCGAATTCACGGACTCCGTTTTCATTCCTTTTTATGGGCGGAATCAGACCGATCCTCTCATAGTAGCGGATGGTATCAGCCGATACACCCGTTTGCTCGCTGGCTTTCTTTATGTTTATCATCTCGTCCATCCTTTCGGCATCTAAACCTGTCCTGGCAGTTAGCTTCAGTTACATCCTACACCTTGGAGTGGACTCCAAGTCAAACGGAAATTCCAGGCAGTGAGAACTACTGCTTCAATAATCTTTCAGCCTTGCAACGCAAGCAACTGCAAAATCGTATGCGAAACCGCGTCCTCATCATTCGATCTTCCCGTGGTGAATGCCGCCGTGTCCTTGATGATTGGATAAGCGTTCCGCACAGCGAAACTGTACCTGCCGCTCTTCATCATTTCGACATCATTCATCCCGTCACCGAACACCATCGTTTCTTCCGGGGTGACCTGCAGCAGCTCCTGCAGATGGGCTACCGTACTCCCTTTATGTACATTCAAATCCGTAATATCCAGCCAGGCTTTCTCCGAAGCGACGATATGCGCGCGGTCACGAAAAGCAGCCAATTTTTCAGCGGTCCCGATGCATCGTTCTTGCATATCACGGACTGTGATTTTTATGAAATCGTCCTCGATGGCTCCGAAATCCGCCACCGTCATCACTTTCTTGTAGGATCTCCTTACAGCCGCGGATTCTTCAGGCGACAGATCGTTTTTGATCATGGCGGCTTCCTTCGTGCAAGCGATCAGCGTATGCCCAAGCTGCATTTCTTCCAGTTCGCGCAGGATGGCCAGGCCTGTCGTATTCTCCAACAACGATTCATAGACGACTGCGCCATTGCGTTTGATCCGGGAAGCACTGTCCCCGAGAATCCAAAAATCAGCGGCATCCTCGCCGAATATTTCTTCGACACGCTCACTCTGCTTGCCCGTACAAGGCGCGAAAACGACTCCTTTTTCCGCCATCATCTGCTTGACCTGCTTGAAAAGTTCCCTGTTGAAATCCCCTTGGCTATTCAAAAAAGTGCCATCCATATCCGTCAAAATCAACTTAATCATCCAATGTCCTCCGTTCCGATAAATTTCTCCCTCCATTATCGCATACTTTCTGGTCCACGACAGTCCGTATGCTGAAGCGCAGAAAACCTTCCGGATGGCGCTGCTTGTGCGATTCCCGTATAATGAAGCTTGAAATCATAATAGAGAAGGTGCAATCATAATGATAACAACTATCGGCATCACAACTGACAATCAAATCAAAAAAGACCTCGATCTGAATACCGCGGATCTCTCCGCCTACAAATGGAGCTGGATCGACTTCGATAACCCAACAACCGAGGAGTTCCAGCATCTCAAGGATACTTTCCACTTCCATCCTTTAGCTATTGAAGATTGCCTCCAGTTTCTTCAGCGTCCGAAGTTGGATTATTACGAAGGCTATACCTTCTACGTCACCCATCATGTCCATGCGGAGCAGAAGAAAATCATCAAGGAAGAACTGGACTTTTTTGTCGCGGAAAAATTCATCGTGACCTTCCACTATAAATCTTCAAAAGAAGTGCACTACATCCGCGAGCGCCTGCTTGCACAGCAAAATACAGAAAAGTGGGATCCCCACTACGTGTTCTATCAAGTGCTCGACAAAATCGTGGACAATTATTTCCCTTTGCTGCATGACGTTGAAGACGAACTGATTCGCATCGAGGACAGCACTCAAAATAGGCGCTCGCCCGATCAGATGCCGCAGCTGATCGATATCCGCCATCGGTTGTTGAGTCTGATGCAGACCGTCAATCCGATGCGGGATCTGCTTTATCGGATGCTGAATTCCCAGCATTTGGAAGGCGTCCGCAAAAGACGCAGTTATTTTTCGGATATCCACGATGACTTGCTGAAGGTGTCCGAGCTAATCACCTCTAATCGCGAAGTGACGACGGATATGCGCGACAGCTATCTGTCGCTCAATTCCCATCAGACCAACGAGGTGATGAAGATCCTCACCATCATCACCTCGATCTTCTCGCCTTTGACGCTGATCGCCGGCATCTATGGGATGAATTTCGAACATATGCCGGAATTAACTTGGAAATACGGCTATTTTCTAGCGATTGGCCTGATGCTCCTGATTGGTGTTTCCATGTATCGGTGGTTCAAGAAAAACGGCTGGTTCTGATTACCAGCCGTTTCTCTTGTAATAGGTGGCAACAGGATGCTTCAATTCCCCTGTTTCCAGATAGCTGCTGAAATCATTCACCGTGAACAGGTCGCCTGGCTCCAGCAAAAAGAAATAGAGGTGATTCGGACAACGTTTGCTTTTTGCCAAAATATGATTGTTTCCACCATAGGCATACCACCAAATTTCAAACAGCTCCTCCCTGACGAAAAGCTTATCCTCCAACAGTGTGAACTCATAGCATCCTTTTCGTTCCAACAAATCGGCGACATCCAACTTTTCTCTCCAGATTCCTTTTTGCATCAGCATCATTTTCCTCACCCTACCCATCAGCCTTCAGTTTTGATTCACGTGATATTTCTGGACCACAACTTGATTGCGCTTGTTCTTCCTGCCATAGATCACGATTGCGTTTCCTTCGCTGACCTGATACAGAAAATCCAATGAATGCGCGCGGATCAAGCAATTTTGCTTCTCTTCCTTGTCCACTGTCAGTGTGAAACGGATCAGTGGCGTTTCCTCCAGTTTGAGGATTTTGATTTTTTCCACTGAACCTTTCAGGCAAATCCCATTTTCCATATCAGTCACATCCTTTAATACCATAATACGAACACACGTTCTTTTTGTCAACCTTTTCCTTCTCCGGGAAAATCGCTAAAGCTATCCTTTTCCTCTTGGGAAAAGTAAGGAAACGTGTTAAGATGTTCTATACATAAGCGGATGCTCTAAACTGGCGGTTCCAGCCGGAGGAATTTTGCATCCGACGAAAGGAAGATTCGCCATGCCCATCAAACTGATCGCCGTCGATATGGACGGGACTTTCCTGGACAGCCACAAGAAATTCAACAAGGAGCGCTTCGCTGCCCTATACAAACGCATGCTCGAAAAGGATATCCGTTTTGTCGTGGCCAGCGGAAACCAATACTACCAACTGCGTTCTTTTTTCCCTGAAATACAGGATAATATTGCTTTTGTGGCGGAAAATGGCGCTTTCGTCGTGGATTGCAACAAGGAGCTGTCCGTCGGCGAGATGACGCAGGAGACCATCGATAAAGTGCTCCGGATCTTCAAGGAGTTGGATGCCTATTCGAAATTGGTCGTTTGCGGCAAAAACAGCGCCTATGTCGACAGCTCCGTTTCCGATTACTTTTACCAAAACACGAAACGCTTCTATCATCGCTTGAAACGTGTGGATTCTTTTTCCGAAATAGATGATATCATCTTCAAATTTGCATCAGGATTCTCAGAAGAAGAAGTCCCTTCCCTTTTGGAACACTTCACGCGCGAAGTAGGCGATGTCGTCTCCCCGGTACCGACCGGCCATGGCTCCATCGACCTCATCATTCCCGGCATGCATAAGGCTTCCGGCATCCAACTGCTGCAGAAGCTGTGGGGCATCTCCGATGAGGAGACCGCCGCATTCGGCGACAGCGGGAATGACATCGAAATGCTGGAGCATGTGGCCTACAGTTTCGCGATGGCGAACGCAGCCGAGGACGTCAAAAAAGCCGCCAAATACTGTGCCCTTTCGAACAATGAAGAAGGCGTATTGGCCGCAATCGAGCAGCTGCTCGAAATGGAATAAACAAAAAAGGATGATGGATCCCGCTTCAATTATGAGGCTGGGGGCATCTTCCTTTTATTTTGTTTTCAGGAATCAGACCTTTCAAGCAGGTTTAAAGTTCATTAAATTTTAAGATAAATTATTGTTCCTCTGTTTTCAGTTGTATGTTACTATGTACTTTTGCGTCCTAATAAAATAATCTTGAGCATCAAATAATCACTATTTTTTCAAGAAGGAAGGTATCCATGAAACAATACAAAAAAGAATGGTTCGGTAATATCAAAGGGGATATTCTGGCAGGTATCGTCGTCTGTTTGGCTCTATTCCCTGAAGTCATCGGTTTCATGATCGTCGCAGGGGTGGCTCCGATTGTGGGAGTCTACGCCACTTTCTTCATCACAGCCATCGCAGCCTTTTTCGGCTCCAGCAAGGGCATGATTTCAGCAGCAGCTGGGTCTGTGGCATTGGTGCTGGCTCATCTGGTCGCCGAATACGGAATCCAGTACCTTTTTGCCGCCACGATTCTGGCAGGTATCCTGCAGCTCGTCCTGGGACTACTCAAAATCGGCACCTTGATGCGCTACATCCCGAAGCCTGTCATGACCGGTTTCGTGAATGGCTTGGGAATCATGATGTTCACTTCGCAATTAGATCATTTCCAAGGCAGCCTGCTTTTGCCGCTTCTGGGCCTTTTGGGAATCGCGATCATTTTCCTGTTCCCTAAAGTCACGAAGAAAATCCCTGCACCTATCGTTGCGATTTTGGTCATCACCGCGATTGTGCTGGGCTTTGGCTTGGATGTGAAAACGTTGGGAGATATGGGTTCCATCTCTACGGATTTGCCGCGCTTCGGCATCCCGGCTGTTCCGATGACGTTGGAAACTTTGCGGATCATTTTCCCTACGGCACTTTCGGTCGCCATCGTCGGGTTGGTGGAATCCTTGTTGACCGCCCAGTTGGTCGATGAAATCACCGAGGAAAAGAGCGACAAAAATCAAGAGACGCTGAGCCAAGGTCTGGGGAATGTCGTTTCTGGCTTCTTTGGAGGCATCGCCGGTTGCGGCATGATCGGTCAAACGATCATCAACCTGAATTACGGCGGCCTCGGCCGTCTTGCGACTTTCCTGTCAGGATTCTTCATGTTGTCGTCTGTCGTTCTTTTGAACGGCGCTGTCGTGCAGATCCCTGTTGTCGCTTTGGCGGCAGTCATGGTCGTCGTTTCCTTTGAAACCATCAACTGGGACTCGATCAAACGTCTGCGGACGAACCCTAAAAATGAAAGTTTCGCAATGATCCTAACCGTGGCCATCGTTATCGGAACGCACAACTTAGCTTACGGCGTCGTGGCCGGAACTTTGGTCAGCGCCATCTTCGCAGCTTTCAAAATGGCTCATCTCCATGTTGAATCCGGAACTGCCGATGATGATCACCACTACAAAGTGGACGGCCACCTTTACTTTGCTTCCGCCGAAAAATTTCTGGAATTCTTCGCTGAAGAGATTGAACACGAGGAAGAAGTCGTCATCGACATCAGCGCCATGACCTTATGGGATTCCACCGCTGTTGAAGCGATCGATAAGCTCATCACCCGCAACAAAAAACGGGGCGTGAAAACGACGTTCACCGGCGCGAATCCGCAAAGCTCGGCCCTTTTCAAACGGATATCCATTCATAAAGAAAAATAGGAATGCCCATGGGCCGCCTCTCGAGGCGGCCCTTTGTCGTCTTCCTCCTCCGGCGAGCGCAGCCTTCGACGGAGGGCGGTCATCATTCCGATTGCGTTCTCCGACGAGCCCGGATTGATCGGAGGTGAGGCCAATTATTACGGTTGTCCTCCGTCGAAGGGATCATTCACAGGAGCTACGCTCACATTTCGGCGCCCTGCTCCAAAAAAGACAGGCTTTCCCACAGTGGGGCAGCCTGTCTTTATCATTGCTTAACTAAAGCCTGCCTACACTTCCACCAAGTCGAAACGCGTGATGATGCCGAGCAG
>NZ_JBAWAZ010000215.1:0-25045 GCF_049589555.1 Trichococcus sp. | reverse complement strand
TAAGACAGTTCAGGAAGATCCAATTCCACTTGGAGGTTCTTTTCGTTCCACTGCGGGGAGAGGAGGATGGCGACTTGTTTGAGTTGTTCATCCAAAGAGTAACGCCTTCTATCCACGATGATCTGTTGCGATTCCAAGGAGGAGAGCAGCAGGGAATCGGTGGACAAGGCGGCCAGCCGCTTCGATTCAGCTAGGATGATTTCCAGATATTGCTGTTCATCTTCCGGGCTGAGGTTGCCCCTGAGGATGAGGTCGGCGAATCCGCTGATGGAGGCGATCGGCGTTTTGAATTCATGCGAAAATTTGTTGACGAACTCATTCCGGAGCGTTTCAACACCGGCGAGTTCATCCGTCATTTTGTTGAAATCCTGGAAGATTGTTTGGAAAGGACCGTCTGTCGCTTCCAATTTGTAGCGGTAATTTCCGGAAGAGACTGCTTTGATGGCGTTCATCAATTTGCTGGTGTTCTCGTTCATTCTCTTTGAAAAGAAATAAAAAATGGTGCCTGTCACAACCGCCATCGGAAAGACCATGCCAATCCCGATGATGGGGTCGATCGGTGCTTCAGGTGAAGTGATCACGTTATAGAACACCACGACCAATAAGGAAGCCATGACTGAGGTTACAACGATGATCAATGCCTGCATGATCAGCCAGTGCGCGAGCGGGCTAGCTTCTTTTTTATGCCTCTTTTTCATCTTTGCCCGCCTCCTCCAAAATCACAGCCTTGTAACCCAAGCCTTTCACGGTAATCAGCTGGAACACCTCAAATGGTTTGCATTTATTCCGCAGACGATTCATGTGCGTTTTGATCGTATCCTCGCTACTTTCGGAATCGAAACCCCAGATCTCATCCAACAGCTGGTTGCGGGTGAAAATCTGCCCGGGATACGAAAGCAGTTTGAACAGCAGCTCGAATTCCTTCTTCGGCAAAGCAAGGCTTGTGAACTTGTCGGAAAGGGTATAGGTCGCCGAATCCACCGTCACATCACCGATGACGATCTTTTGTTCTGCTGAAATATGCGCGCGCCGCAACAAGGCTTCAATCCTCAGAAGCAACTCCTCGTAGATGACCGGCTTTGTCAAATAATCATCCGCGCCGGTCTTGAAGCCTTCCCGTTTATCCATGATCGTCTGTTTCGCCGTCAGCAACAAGACCGGGAACTGGAAGCCATCCCGGCGAAGTTCCTTCAACAGTTCGATTCCATCCATCTTCGGCATCATGATATCCGCGATGAGCAGGTCGATGTGCTGCGATTCGATGATCGCAAGGGCTTCTTCCCCGTTATCTGCCGTCAAAACCGTGTAGTAGGGCTTCAGTTGAGCTTGTATCAACAGCTGAAGGTTTTTTTCATCCTCCGCCACTAAAATTGTTGCCATGGACCATCCTCCCAATCAAAATTTTTCATTATCTTATATCCATTATTCTAAACGCATCAGGTAAATTCATTGTAACAAATCCCCAAGAAATTAGAATTGTTTACTTTGCTGTTACGTAAGGATTATAAACTGAAGCCATCGAAAGGGAGGTGCTTCCGTGGAAAAAGTATATGTCATCACTGGCGGCGGCAGCGGAATGGGTCTGGCCACCGCCAAGGTAATCGGGGATTACGGAAAAGTGGTTCTGGTCGGAAGGAACGAAAAGAAACTGTTGCAAGCCAAAAAAGAATTGGATTTCTATGATATGGATGTCGCTACGTTTGCCTGTGACATTTCGGATAAGCAATCGGTCGAGGCTTTGGCGGATTTTTCGCAAGGGCTCGGAAAAGTGCAGGGTGTCCTGCATGCTGCCGGGATGTCCCCGCATATGGGCGAGGCCGAGACAATCATGGCCGCCAATGCGCTGGGAACCCTGCACATCCATAATGCCTTCATCGACGTCATCGAAGAGGGCGGCTGCCTGATTGATGTCTCCTCGATGTCGGCCTATCTGACCCCAAAAATCGTCATGCCGAAGCGATTCTACAAAATGGCTTTGTTGGATGAAGAGCTGTTCAAGAAAAAAATGCTGCGCTGGCTGCAGCTGTTCCCGAAAAAGGTCAGGAGCGGCGTGGCCTACGGCATATCCAAGCATTTCGTCATCTGGTTGGCCCAGCAGGATGCCTCCCGTTTCGGAGAAAAAGGCATTCGGGTCTTATCCGTCACCCCAGGGAATTTCGAAACACCGATGGGGGAACTGGAAGCCGAAGAGGCCCAGACCTATCTCAAATACAATGCCATCAAACGTCTGGGGAAAGTGGACGAAATCGCCCAACTTTTCGCAGCCTGTCTCGATGAACGGATGGGTTACCTGACCGGCACGGATATCGTGTGCGACGGCGGCTGCATCGCCTCAGGAGTAGGACCATTCACAAGAAAATAACAAACTAAAAAGGTGGAGCAAAGATGAAAAAGAAACTGTTTTTATTGACCGGTGCCGCAGGGTTGTTGGGAAGCAACATTTCAAGACAATTGATCGAACAAGGGGAAGACGTCCGTGCGTTGGTGTTGAACGGCGATCCGGCCCTCCCCCATGTGCCGGCCGATGTGGAGGTCGTGCTCGGGGATATTACGGTGGAAGCGGACCTCGATCGCTTTTTCGATACAGGTGACCGCGAACTGTATGTCATCCATTGCGCCAGCATCGTGACCGTCAGCGGGGATTACAATCCGAAGGTGCATGAAGTCAATGTCGGCGGAACCGAGAATATGTTGAAGAAAGCCTTCGAAAAGAAAGTCAAAAAATTCGTCTATGTCAGTTCGACCAGTGCCATACCAGAATTGCCGAAGGGACAGGAAATCGAAGAAGTCCGCTCTTTTTCGCCGAAAGGCATCGTCGGTTTCTACGGTCAAACCAAAGCAGAGGCAAGCCAATTGGTGTTGGATGCGGTGGAACAAGGGGTGGATGCTTCTATCGTCTTCCCTTCCGGAATCTGCGGTCCGAATGACTTCGCCTACGGTCCCGTCAGCTCGTTCGTGATCGACTATGTCGCGGGGGAAATGAAAGCCGGTGTAGAAGGCTCCTTCAATGCCGTCGATGTCCGCGATTTGGCGGCAGGCTGTATCGCTTGTGCCCGCAAAGGCCGCAGAGGCGAATCCTACATCATGAGCAACGAACTCGTCACGATGCGGGAGATGTTCGATCTGTTGTCGGAATTGAGCGGCGCCAAGAACGTCAAGACGATCCTGCCGGCGTCTATTGCCAAAATTTTGGGAAAAACTTCCGACATGATCGGCCGTTTGACCAACAGCCACCCGAGAATGACGTCCTTCGCGGTCTACAACATGCTGCGGAACAACCATTTTTCTTCCAAAAAAGCAGAAATGGAGCTGGGCTACAAAGTCCGCCCGTTCCGGGATACTATGCGGGATGAGATCCTCTGGCTGCAAGCGGAAGGGAAGATCATGAAGGCTGGCTTGGATACGGCCAAAATATAAATGCCGAAAAAAGCGGACATTTGATGTACAAAAAACCTTGCTGAGTACCAGAATATAGTTGGTTCGCCAATCTATATCCGATGCTTAGAAGGTTTTTTTAGTTTTATCATCATTACAGCTCTTTTGAAAATTTGAAAAAATGATTAGTGGCGAGAGGTGTGTGTTTCCATTTTCCAGAATGACTTCCGGTATTTTTCGGGAGTTAATCCGACATAGGCTTTGAATGATTTTTGGAAGTGGCTTTGGCTTGAGAAACATAAGTAGTTACTGATTTCGGTGATGCTTTTATCAGAATAAGCAAGCAAGTCTTTCGCATCGTCCAGTTTCGTCTCTCTTATGAAGGTGCTTAAGTTGAATCCGAGTTCTTTTTTCACTTTTCTGGATAGGGAAGTTCGTGTATAACCTACTCGTTCTGCGATTTCAGATACAGTAAGAGGTGCATTCGTGTTGTTGCGAACATATTGGACAATTTCATGAAGTGTTTTATCCGCACCGGTTGGGATAGCAGAACTTGCTACACGATTAGTGTAATCAAATTGAACTTGCCATAGAAGGGATTTAATCGCTTCTACATCCGTCAATCTTTCTGCTTGCTGCAGATAAACATTCGATAATTGATAGGCTAGACTGGGGGAGAGTCCCCCTCTCATTGCAGCCCGGGATATAAGCGTCACATTCACTATAAATAGATTCTTCCATTGACGAAGAGCCGTAGGAGCTATTTTCCCAATTGTTGCATACCTGGCCTGCTCGGCGAAGGCCTTCAATTTTTCTGTTTGACCTGTTTCCACAAAATGCACAATAGCCTCTTCGATATTGAAACTGTTATAGAGCGCGTTTTCCTCTTTTTCCTCCGAAAGTAAAGTGACATAATCTTCCATCACTGTACTTTGGGTCTGTTCATCCGTGCTGAGAAAAACATCTTTTTTGGACAATTCTGTTCCATTTAAAATAAAATGAACAAAAAGTAAAGTATTTACGAATGAGTCCCAATTTTGAGGAGCAATATTTTTGAAAAAATCAATGAAACCATCGGAACTGACGTTTTTCACTGCAAACTCTTTTTGAATTGCCAGCAGCGAATCTTCACTATAAGAAAAGTCATTAACAGGCCCAATGATAAGCATTTTATTTCCCTCCAATTTCACACCGCCATAGTAGGAATGGAAAGAAGTCATTGTATATGTGATTTGCTGGATGGGGTCATTCAGCAAAGTGAAGTAAACAGGTAAAGGGTAAGTTTCTGGCTCTTGTGCCGGGACAGCTGCGACCAATTTATCATGCTCATACAAATAGATCGGAATATAGTACGAAGAATAAAAGTAACGTAAAAATGAAGTAAGGTTCATGATAGCTCCACCTTTTCCAGATTGTTGACACAATTATATAATTTTGGGTACTCAGATGCAATACGAAAAAGAAAGCGTTATCTATAATGTGTGGTAGTTAGTTGGAAAAGGAATGGTGGATATGAAGAAAATAGATTTTATGGCGGATTGGCTTTTTTTAAAAAAAGGGAGTTCGACTATGAAAGTCGTTCAGCTGCCTCATGATGCCATGATAGAGGAAAAACGCAACCCTGAGAATGCATCCGGAAGTGCCGGATCCTTTTTCCCCGGTGGGATATATATCTATAAAAAGAATTTCTTTGTAGCGGAGGATTGGAACGATAAAAAAATTCTTATCGAATTTGAAGGCGTCTACAAGGATGCTTGCATCTACATAAATGGTAAAGAAACTGGGAAAAATGCTTATGGCTACACTCAATTTTTGATCGATACAGAAGGATTTTTGCAATACGGTAAAACGAATGAAATAAAAGTAGTCGTGGACAATAGTCAGCATCCAAACAGCCGATGGTATACAGGAAGCGGCATCCATCGTCCGGTCTGGATGCATATCGGAAATAAGGAACATATACGACACCCAGGGCTAAGAATAACAACTTTATCCCATCAGCCGGCAAGAATTCAGATAGAAACGCAACATACCGGGGAAGAGGTACAAGTGGAAATCCGCCATGAAGGTACAACCGTGGCTTCAGGAAAAGGAGACAATCTCTCTTTAGATATTCCTAGTGCAAAGTTATGGAGTGACGAAAGCCCTCATCTTTACCAGTGCGTGGTGCAGTTGAAAAAGGATGGAAAGATTGTTGATCAGGTAGTGGAAGATTTTGGAATCCGTACTATTGAATGGAATGCGAACGGTCTCTTCGTCAATGGGAATGAAACCTTGCTCAGAGGCGGTTGTGTCCACAGTGATAATGGTATTTTGGGTGCCGTTTCGCTCGCTGTCAGTGAAGACCGCAGAATTCGGATCATGAAAGAAGCCGGATTCAATGCCATCCGGTCTTCCCACAATCCAGCTTCAAAAGCCATGCTGGAAGCTTGTGATAAGTATGGGATGTACGTTATGGATGAGTCTTGGGATATGTGGTATTTCCATAAGAGCAAATATGACTATGCTTCCCAATTCATGGATCACTATAAGCATGACCTACGCGCCATGGTGGAAAGGGATTACAACCATCCTTCGGTCATCATGTATTCGATCGGAAATGAAATTTCCGAGCCGAAAGACGAAAAAGGGGTCCAACTTGCGCGGGAAATGGTGGCCATCATAAAGGAACTGGATGCTACGCGCCCTGTGACTTGCGGCGTGAATCTGATGGTCATCAATATGGCAAGTAAAGGAAAAGGCATCTATAAAGAAGAAGGCGGAAGAGAGAAGGAGACTACCGGTGGAGGTGATAAGAAGGTAAGCAGCACGTTGTTCAATCTCATGACATCCTTCGTAGGTACGGGAATGAACAAGGCAGCCAACTCCAAAAAAGCCGATGCCGTCACTACGCCACTGTTTGATAGTTTGGATATCGCCGGCTACAACTATGCTTCCGGCCGTTACCGTAAAGAAGGGAAGATCCATCCCGAAAGAATTCTGGTGGGATCAGAAACTTTTCCACAGGATATCGCCAAAAATTGGAAAATGGTAAAGGAATTACCCTACCTGATCGGAGATTTCATGTGGACAGCTTGGGACTATTTGGGTGAAGCTGGAATCGGAGCTTGGAGTTATACCGAAGATGGCCGACGGTTTGACAAACCCTACCCATGGCTGCTGGCGGACGTTGGCGCAATTGATATTTTAGGCAACATCGGTGCGGAGGCGGAATATGCGGCAATCGTCTGGGGAGTCCGGAAAGAGCCTTATATAGCTGTCCAGCCGGTCAATCAGCCTGGGAATCGTCCCGCAAAATCCGTATGGCGAGGAACGAACGGAATCAACAGTTGGTCCTGGAGGAATTGCGAAGGGAATAAAGCCATAGTAGAGGTTTACGCAGATGCACATTCCGCAAAAATAATTGTAGGCGAGAAAGAGAGTCCGAAGAAGAAACTGAAGGACTACAAAGCTACTTTTAAAACGAACTATAGACCCGGCAAGCTGACACTCATCACCTATGATGAAAAAGGCAATGAAATTAACCGAACAGCACTCGCTTCAGCAACTGGTAAAACCGGTTTACGATTGACTTCCGATTTCGATTCGGTCTTTGAAAATGAAATAGTTTACGTGGATGTGGCTTTGGTCGGGGAAAATGGAATGGTCGAAAGCAACGATGATCAACCACTGACAATAACCGTTGACGGCGGTGAATTACTAGCATTCGGAAGCGCAAACCCCCGTACAGAAGAAGAATATCATCAGGGGAAGTTTACAAGTTATTACGGCCGTGCACAAGCAGTCGTTAGGAGCAAGCATCCTGGAGATATGAAAGTCACTGTCAAAGGGGAAAACGTGATTGCTTCAGCGATTAAGATACAGGTAAAAGAGAGGGTACAGTAATGAAAGCGATTGAACTTCGGACAGAATATCTAAAAGAGCCACTTGGATTGGATAATATACAACCACGTTTCTATTGGAAATGTGAAAATGGGATCACACAAACGGCATATCGCATCAGCGCAAAAAAAGCGGATGAAATCATTTGGGACACCGGGAAAGTACAGTCCAGCCGGATGACGCATACCCCTTATGAAGGCCCTCCTTTGAAAAGTCGTGACCATATAGCTTGGTCCGTCACACTTTGGGATGAGCAGGACAGAAAAGGGGAAGCAGTTGCCTCCTGGTTCGAAATGGGGCTTCTTGATGAAAGCGACTGGGAAGCACATTGGATCAGCGGGAACTATACCCCCCGTAAAAATGAAAGATACCCGGTAGATTGCTTCAATAGGACTTTCCAATTGCACAAAGACATCAAAAAAGCCCGGTTATACATGACCGCCTGCGGGTTGTATGAGGCTACCATCAATGGACAGCGTGTCGGCAATTTTGAATTGGCGCCTGGCTGCACCGATTACCGTCACCGCATCCAGTATCAAAGCTACGATGTCACTGACCTTTTGGAAAGGGATAACGCCCTGGAAATCCAATTGGCGGATGGCTGGTATCGGGGATCAATCGGGTGTTTTGGTCCAACGAATGTATTCGGAAGACAAACAAAACTGCTTTGCCAATTGGAAGTGGAATTTGAGGACGGAACGCACGAAAAAATAATCAGTGACGAAAGTTTTTCTTGGTCGAATGACGGCGCCATCCGGTTTGCTGATCTGAAGGACGGGGAAATGGTGGATGCTTCCTTCACACCCTCCTATCAAAGCACGGCAGCACTGGTTAAAGAAGAATTGTTCCCTACAGCTTCCAACAATGTCGACATAAAACAACAGGAACACTTCACGCCGAAATTGATCGTGACACCTTCAGGCAAAAAGGTGCTCGATTTCGGTCAAAACATCGCCGGATTCCTTTCCTTCCGGATAAAAGGGGATAAAGGCCAGCGGATTAAACTGCGATTGGGTGAGATTTTGGATGAGGATGGGGAATTCACCCAAAAGAATTTCCAGAAACTGAAGCCCGCCAAAGAATTCGGGACAGTGAAAAAGTTGCTGCTGATAACCGGAAATGAGAGCAAGATTCCGGGGGAAATGGCCGCTACCCCCAAACAGGAAATTGAATACGTTTGCAGCGGCGGTGAAGATGAGTACCGGACCCGCTTTGCTATCTTCGGCTTCCGTTATGCCGAAGTGGAAACGGATATCCACATAGAACCCGCGCAATTCACAGCAATCGCCGTGTATTCCGATATGGAAGCGACAGGAGAATTTTCCTGCTCAAACGAGAAGGTCAACCGATTTTTGGAGAATACGCGCTGGAGCATGAAAGGCAACTTTGCCGATATTCCAACGGATTGCCCTACGAGAGAGCGTTTGGGATGGACCGGTGATGGGCAAGTATTCTTCCATACCGCAGCATTTCTGATGAATATTGCTCCTTTCTATCGGAAATGGATGCACGACTTCGCGGATGGCCAATTCAAAAATGGTAAAAATGCTGCAGTGATTCCTTATGTCGGAATGGATATGGTGTACAACAATACCGGGGGATCGGTTGGTTGGGCGGATGCGATCGTGTTGATCCCTTATCGCTTCTGGAAATGGTATGGAGACAAAGACATCATCGAAACCTTCTATCCGCAGATGGCGCGCTATGCGCAGTTCATGATCAAGAACACGGGAATGAAAAATAAAAAACTGGCCAAGAACAATCCCTATGACCAGTATACGTACGAGAAAGGATTCCATTTAGGGGAATGGCTTGAGCCAGAGGAATTCCGGAGCTCTCCTAGGGAACGGACTCTGCACACGGAAATATGCACCGCCTACCTGCACGAAACGATGAAATGCATGGCTGAGATAGCTGGAGCAATCGGGAAAGAGCAGGATGCGGCTGTATACGGAGAATACGCAAAAGGAGCAAAAGAAGCCTATGAATGGCTGTTCCTCAAGGACAAGTCATTCGATACCAATCGCCAAGCCGTATTGGTCCGGCCTTTAGCATTCGGCTTAGCGGAAGATGAAAAACGACAAGAAATCGCGACAGCTTTAGTAAGTGCAGTAAAGAATCGGGACTACCGCGTCGGAACAGGCTTCCTCTCCACTCCGTTTCTCCTGACGGCCTTGTCGAAGAACGGGCATACGGATATTGCCTATAAAATGCTGGAAAATGAAAAGTCCCCCAGCTGGCTCGCAGAGGTAAATGCTGGAGCAACGACGGTTTGGGAAGATTGGGAAGGGAAAGAGAGCCACAATCACTATTCTCCTGGTGCGGTATGCGAATGGCTGTTCAACACGGTTGGCGGCATTACGGTCGCTGGCGAAAATCATTTCAGGATCGAACCACAGCCCGGAGGAACGCTTACCTATGCCAACACACAATACAACAGTTTGTATGGAATGGTGGAGACGCGTTGGGAAAAAACAGCAGTTGGTTACCACCTAGAGGTGAAGATACCGTCGAATACATCAGCAGAAATCCAGTTGCCGAACCGGAAGCCAGAGAAAGTGGAAACCGGAACTTATCACTATACATTTCAATAAAAGAAAGGTGATCAACAATGACATATAAATCAATTAGACCCGGGCAAGTTTGGTTGGATACAGAGGGAAAAAGAATCCAAGCACACGGAGGATCCATCCTCGAAGTAGATGGATCCTATTACTGGTACGGAGAAAATAAAGAAAAAACGGAAGTAGGCGGGGGAATCTGGCACTGGGGTGTCCGTTGTTACGCATCCACTGACTTTTATAATTGGGAAGACAAAGGGCTGATCATCCCACCGGAACCGGATAATCCAGAATCGTCCCTACATCCGGAAGCCTGCATGGATCGTCCGCATATCATTTATAACCGTTGGACTAAGAAATACGTTTGCTGGTTGAAAATCATGCATAAAGACGATACGCAGACGGCGACAATCCTGACAGCCGATCACATATTAGGACCGTATACGAAGGTAAAAGAAGGCTACCGTCCGCTGAACATGAACGCGGGAGATTTTGATCTAGTGGTCGCACCGGATGGAAAAGCTTATTACTATTTTGAAAGAGTCCACAGTGAGACGATCTGCGCGGACCTCACCGATGATTACACGGGTGTAACCGGATATTACAGTACGCATTTCCCGAACATTGCGCCACCCTTCGTCAGGGAAGCGACGGCTCATTTTTATCGGAAAGGCCGCCATTATTTAGTGACATCGGGAACGACCGGGTACTTCCCGAATCCCTCCGAAGTTGCCGTCGCAAAAACATGGCATGGGCCTTATGAAGTGCAAGGCAATCCGCACACAGATGATCATGAAAGAACTTCTTTCCAATCCCAGATCACTTCCGTGTTTAAGGTGCCGGGGAAAAAGGATCTGTACATAGCGCTAGCTGACAGATGGTTAGTGGGCGAACTGCCGATCCGCTATGATGACTTAGAAAAAGTGTTTGCTTGGCTTTATGCGCCTGATCTTTACGAAATGCCGACCGATGTCGATCCGGAAGTGCGGAACGCATTAAAGAACTTAGGTAACCCGGATACTGCGATTGCAGACTATGTCTGGCTGCCGTTCCGTTTCGATGGTGAAAAGGCTTATCTTGATTGGAAAGATGAGTGGACAACAGAAGAATTTGAATAAAAAAATTGATTAGAGGGAGTACTATATAATGAAAAAAGAACGTATACAGAGTCCGGATAACATCGGCGCTTTAAAGTTTTGGGCATGGCAAGGACGGGGAGTATCCGTTGCGGCTTCCGTAATTCTGATGGCTCATCTGATGTTTTACACCACGGAAATTTTGCATTTGAATGCTGCGATAGTAGGTACCTTATTGATGGCAACCCGGCTTTTGGACGGGGTGACGGATATATTTGCCGGCTACATCGTTGACCGCACGAACACGAAAATGGGTAAGGCGCGACCTTATGAATTGGCGATCCTGATAGTGTGGCTATCCATGTGGCTCATGTATTCGACACCGACCGGATTAAGCGATGTACTGAAATATGTATGGGTATTCGGTTTTTATTCCCTTGTGAATGCTGTCGGAATCACGATGCTCAGTGCCAATAATAATGCCTACATGATCCGCGCTTTCGGAAGCAACGAACAACGGGTCAAAATTGCTTCTTTCGGTGGCGGCGTCATCATGTTGGGTGCTCTTGTCATCAATATTTCTTTCCCGATCTTTTTACAGCGAATGGGAGATACAGCAGCTGGATGGAGCACGATGTTTGCGATCTTCTCCATTCCCATGGCTATTATCGGAATCATGCGTTTCGTCTTTGTGAAGGAAACGAATCTCGTTGAAGTTTCAACCGATCCCCCAAAAGTAAAAGATATTTTTCGGGTATTAAAGGCGAACCCGTATGCACTGATTGTCGCCGCAATGTACTTCCTGTATTCAGCTGCAACTGGATTGGGAATCGCCACCTACTATTTTAAATATATCGTCGGTGATCTTAGCCTGATGGGTATCGCAACTGCCGTCAGTGTATTGGTTGTTCCGCTGCTGTTCATTTTCCCTAAGCTGATGAAAAAAATCTCTATGGGCAAAATGATTGTTTATGGAAGTATCGCAGCGATTCTCGGTAATATTACGATGTTTTTTGCGGGAGCTAATTTCCCTGTCATCCTGGCTGCGAATCTGTTGGGGGCAGTCGGAATTCTTCCTGTAACGTATCTGACTGACCTGCTTATGATCGATTGCGCCTCCTACAACGAATGGAAAGGGGAGCCCCGCATGGATGGTACCATTGGAGCTGTAAAAGGATTGGCCGGAAAAATTGGTGGGGCTGCAGGAGCAGCAGTTGTCGGCCTGCTGTTGAGCTGGAGCGGGTACAATGGAGCGTTGGCTGTGCAACCTGCTTCGGCTATGCTGATGATCCGCATCATTATGGCAGCTGTTCCGGGAATCATGAATGTGTTGATCCTGTTGCTTATGTCCTTCTATAAACTGGATCGTTTGATGCCTCAAATCAACCAGGAATTGGAAGAAAGAAGAGAAGTCTCAGCGGTAGAAGCGGAAGTGATTTTGGATGCCAATTGATTCAGAAATCCGGAAAGGAAGAAGAACATGCGAATTGTTGATTGTTAGGGATTTAATGGAATATGTCTGCACAATCAACGAGGCAAACATGGGACTGCAGATTGCCGCTGTAGACAGAGACATGATGATAAAAATGGGGGTTACACCACAAATCGTAATGAATTTGGAAGATAATCAAACACAATAGCAAGAAAGCAGGGACCAATCATGACTAGCTTAGAAAAATATAATCCAAAAAATGACCGCGATTATAGCGATCCCTATATAGACAAGGAAGAGTGGCGAGAGGAGCCCATCCGCCACAAATATGTCCATGGTGGATTCCATGGGACGACCGTCAAATTTGCGCTCTATTTTCCGGAAAAGGAAGCGTACAAGAACCGTTTCTTCCAACGGTTGGCTCCGGTCCAAGGGGATGAGGATGCCGCCCAATATTTTGAGAATGGTGCGGAAATAGCTTTTGCCATCTCAGTTGGGTCGTATTTTGTCGAATCAAATATGGGCGGTTTCTCTCCCGATCCGAGTTTAATCTGGAAGGCCAGCGCACAGGTGGCGGAATATTCGAAAGTGGTGTCTGAGCGATTATACGGGAAGCATCGTACCTATGGATATGTATATGGCGGCAGCGGTGGATCCTTTAAGACACTCGGGTGTATCACGCATACAGAAAATGTCTGGGATGGTGCCGTGCCGATCGTTTCCGGATCTAATGCCGCGATGCCGAATAATTTCACGGTGCGGGTCCATGTGAAGAGAATATTGGAAAACAAGCTGCCGTCCATCGTCGATGCCATAGAGCCGGGAAGTACGCATGCGATGGAAGATGGACTGACCGGAGAGGAAAAGGAAGCTTTAAATGAACTGATCCATATGGGATTCCCGCCAAAAACGATTTTTGCCCTGGATTTGATCGGATCCGGAGCGTTGCCTGTATTGGCCCCAGCCATCGGGATGATGGATCCTTCCTATTATTCTGATTTCTGGAACGTCCCAGGATATTTGGGTTATGACAAAGCCGGTTCCGCTTATAAGGCGAGGGCCCAATTCCCGACAAAAATAAAGGCTGTTCACTTCCCTTCTGTCGATCAACAGATATCTGCCGAATCCTTCTCTGGAATCGATGACGCCTGGAAATCCTTGTTGAAGGATTTGGGGAACAACAATCATCTTCAATTGGAGGCTTATCCAGAAGCTCCCGCCTATATAGGCGAGGGGGCTGTCCTAAAAATCCAATCCGGAGCCGCTGAAGGAGAAATGGTTCCGATCGGTTCCTTCAAAGATGCCATCCTTTCGGTAGGGGCCAGTCTGGATCAGCCGGCCTTGTTGGAAACCTTGGCGAAACTGTCCATTGGCGATGACGTTGTTCTGGATAATTCTGATTACTTGGCTAGTCAGACGTATCACCGGCATAATTTGCCGCCGTTCGATGATGGGCATACACCTTGGAATGAACTTTTCCGGGATGCGCAGGGCAATCCAAAGTATCCGCAACGCAACCTGCCCTTCTCGGTAACGGCAGGACTGATGAGAGGCAGCGGAGGTGTCACTGACCCAGGTGACTTTCAGTGCAAGACAATCATCGTCGGCTGCCTGATGGATGAGAGTGCCTTCCCGTGGCAACAGGACTGGAACCGCCAAAAAATCGAAAGCAAGCACAGCGACGACACCAACCGACTCTGGTATGTAGAAAATGCGATGCATGGCGATGCCGAGAATGAATATGACAAACTGCACGTCGTTTCCTATATGGAGGTGGTCAACCAAGCCTTATTGGATCTGAGTGATTGGGTGGAGAGCGGAACCGTGCCTGCGGAAAGTTTCAGCTACACGATCGAGAAAGGCCAGGTCGTGTTTCCGGAGCGGGCCAATAAACGCAAGGGTCTCCAACCGAGTATTCACCTTACGGCAGATGGCAGCAAGCGCGCGGAAATCAGCGTGAACCAACCAGTCAAATTGGTCGCTGAAATCGAGTTGCCTGAAGGAACGGGAGAGCTTCTTTATGCCGCCTTCGACCTTGACCAATCGGGTGCATTCAGTACTCCGGCAGAATTGGTGTTCCTGAACGATACCAAGACACTTGCAAAGGTGGGAATCACTCATGCCTACCCGGAAAGCGGCACGTATTTCCCGGTACTGTTGGTGCAATCCGGAAGAGAGGGAGAACGGACGCATCCGTTTGTCCGCATCAAGAACTTGGCCCGCGTGCGTGTGGTTGTGTCGGACTAAAAAAACACCTTAAAAATGTAAGCAGTGGCAGTCTCGTTTGGAGACAGCCACTGTTTTTTTGCTTGCATGCTACAGATGGACGGACTGCCTGAGTTGCAGATTGCGCGAGAACTTTTCGGGGATCCCCAGCTCTCATAGGAGTTCCAGCTTGATTTTCGATTGCGCCTATTTCAAACGAATCGAACCGACTCGTATCGCACCTGGAACACGAAATCCGCCGCGCTCTATAGAAATCGGAATAAATCCAGCATCCGCGTGAATTGTTTACTTTGTTGTTACATGGACAGTGTATTCTTAATCCATGAAGAAGGAGATGAACAGATGACGAAAGTGTTAGTGGTGGAAGATGACCTGAAATTGAACCAGATCGTATGCATGTACCTATCCGATTACGGATATACGATAAAAGGTTGCCTGAACCCCAATGAAGCTTATGATCTGATGCATGGCGAGATGTACGATCTTATCATCTCTGATATCATGATGCCGTTTGTCGACGGATTCGAATTTGCGAAAATGATCCGTTCCTTGAATAAAACAATTCCGATCCTGCTCATGACCGCAAGGGACGACATCGTCTCGAAACAAAAAGGTTTCCGGGCCGGTATCGATGATTATATGGTCAAACCAGTCGACCTGAACGAACTCGTGTTGCGGGTGGAGGCTTTGTTGCGGCGGGCGAACATCATGAGCGAACGAAAAGTGGTGGCGGGGACTCTCGTGTTGGATGCCGATGCTATGACGGCCAGTCTGGATGAGACGGAGATCCCGGTGACGACTCGTGAATTCAATATTCTGTTCAAATTGTTGTCCTATCCCCAAAAAACCTTTTCGCGTGCCAATCTGATGGATGAATTCTGGGGTTTGGAGAGCCAAATCAGTCTGCGGGCTGTTGATGTCTACATCACCAAACTGAGGGATAAGTTTTCCGCCTGTGAGTCTTTCCAGATCACGACTGTCCACGGCATCGGCTACAAGGCTGTGCTGGAATAAGCGCGCAAGAAAAGAAGCTGATGGCGTATGCTCAGGTGTGTGAGAACAAACAAATGAAGCCTTGAAGGGAGGTGACCACATGGATCCGAAAGTATTATTTGTTTTAGTGGCTGCGGCAGCAGTCGGAGTGGGTGCTGTCATCAAAAAACGCAAAAGTTAAGAGATTATCATGGAGAAACCTTTACGCCAGGCCGATTGTAAGCTAGGCGAGGGGTTTCTTTTTCTTCAGATAGAAAGGGGAGTCGGAATGAGAAAAAACAAAAAGGAACCGAGCGTCGATCCGCGGGTCAAATGCAAGCTTAGCTATTGGTATGGCTTTCTCGTCATCTTTTGGGTATTGCTTGCGTTGGCTGTCGCACAGGCGCTTATTTACAACAGATACGTCGGGATCAATCACATGCCGTTGAAAAGGCCTTGAGCCAAGCCGCCAAAACCATCGTGGAAGCCTCGAAGAAACTGGACTCGCTAATCACAAACGTTCTCCAATATTATAGAACCGAAACTATATATAATTCAGGTAAGGTGGTAAAATACTTAAAAATACAAGTAGGGGCATAATTATGAATGAAAAACCAGAATGGCTAAAAAAAATAACAAATTTGCCGGAAATCAACCTAAACATGAAATTCTTCGGTGGACATCAACAGAAAGTCCCTTTTGGTTGGATTGCTAAGCGAGAGACTCACTTCGCCTTTGAAATCATGATTATTCTTGAAGGGGTGCAACATACTGATTTTGACAGTCGATCTTACGATTTTTTTGAGGGAGATATAATTTTGATTCCGCCAGGCACGTCTCATGAAAACTCATGTACTTCAAAAGAAGGAATGAGGTATTTTTGTGTCCATTTCGACATTGATGATCCAGAAATTCAGCAAAATTTATTAATGTATTGTCCAATTCAATTACGAAAAGACAACATTGTGTTCGCTAAAATAAAAGAAATTTTGGAATCATATGTTGGGCTCTTGGAGCAGGAAAAATTTAGTTTACGGGAAAAGCTGTTAGTAGAAAGGTTATTGATAGAATTGGTTATCTGCTTACTGGATTATACTACCTACGAACAACAAAAAATGGAAGCTTCCGATAATTCTTCTTTGGTTTTAGCAAAGTCTATCGCTGATACGATTCAAAAGAATTTCCGGAAATTTACGGAGTACCCACTCGAAGAAAATCGTTCACTGCTGGCTATGAACTTAGCCTCCGAAGCAATGAACATTAGTGAAAGTACCATGTTGAAAGTCTTTAAGAGGGTCTATTCAGTCAGCCCGAAACATTATTTGGATCAATTGCGCTACAATGAGTCGAAATTTCTATTGCATCAACCCAATCTTTCTATTAGTGAAATTGCTGAAATCATCGGCTACCAGAATCTCTCCCATTTTTCCAGGCAATTTAAAAAATGGAGTAATATGTCACCAAAAGAATATCGCGAATTGAATAAATAGAAGGTTCAAAAGGATTGTTCAACTATAAAGGTCAGCTAGCAAATTTGTGCAGCTGATCTTTTTTTGTACGAAAAATGGTAAAAAACACACGTATTTTGATATATAACTGGCGTATTATTTCTTTTATTATGAATCCAAGGGAAAAGTAAACGATTCCATTTTGGGCATAAGGTGTTTCGATTCATCATCTTAGCAAACTGATTGTTGAAAGCGGAATCACAAAAAGGAGGAGAAAGAAGCTCGCTTCCAACCGAATAGGAAAGTTGCAGCCCGGTACCAACGTATTTATCAAATTTGGAAACAGATGTATCCGGATACAAAACAATTTGTTAGGCACTCCATGACAATCAAAACAGAGAGGAAGAAGCAAAATGACCACTATTCAAAATCCGATTATTCCGGGGATGGCCCCCGACCCAGCAATTATTCGCGTGGAGGACACTTACTATATAGCAACCTCCACCTTTCACTGGAATCCAGCTATTCAAATTTTTCAATCCAAAGATTTAGCCAACTGGGAATTAATTGACTACGCGCTAAAAAATGGCGAAGTAAATCTAAGAGGAACCAATACGCCCGCCGGCATCTGGGCACCGCATTTATCCTACGACCTAGCCACCAAAAAATACTGGTTAGCTTATTCTCATATGGTCAATATGGCTGGACGTGAATTTAATTCCGATTCTTATGCAATTTGGGCAGATGATATTAAAGGACCTTGGTCAGAACCAATTTTTTTAACAGCCATTGGATTTGATCCGGCGATTTTTCATGATGAAGATGGCAAACATTATTTGGCTATTTTGGAATGGGAAACCCGCCAAGGTTATCAAGCACCTGGACATATCGTAATCGCTGAAGTTGATTTGGGAAATGGCGGAATTATCGGTGAATGGCATCGCATCAATCATGGTTTTACAACTCGTGGTTGTGCTGAAGCACCGCAAATTTATAAACGGAACGACTATTACTACTTGCTGATTGCAGCCGGCGGGACAGGCTACGGTCATGGCGTAGAGATTGGCCGGTCGAAAAATATTTTGGGGCCTTACGAACCACATCCGTCTGGCGAACCGATTGTTACCTCTTCTCCTAGACATTTATTTTCACTAGGTGATCCTGACGCAGGCCATTTTGAAATGTATAATCCCAATTCCGTTATGCAAAAAGCAGGACATGGCTCCTTAGTTGAGACAACTACCGGTGAATGGTACATGCCCCATTTGATGTCTCGTCCGTTGGAAGGAACTTTACTGAATCCATTAGGACGAGAGACTTCCATTCAAAAAATGCATTGGACCGAAGACGGCTGGTTGGAAATGGCGGATGGGTCAAACTTAGCGAAGATGACCGTTGAAGGAATAGATGGCTTATCCATTGATGGAACCAACACGCACGAAATAAAAGACGAGTTTGTCTCAGCTTACAGTCTTCACTTTATGACTCCTTACCGCAATCAAGAGGAAAAATGGGTGAATACAACCGAGCGACCTGGTTATTTACGTATTCATGGCGAAAATTCTTTCTTCTCCCAAATCAATCCGGCCATTATGGCTACCCGGGCGACTTCGTTTGCTTATGAAGTTCAAACCAAAGTGGCTTTTCAGCCGGATCATTATTCAGAAACTGCAGGAGTGGGTCTGTACTATGATTCGAATAATTGGTTGTATCTACACTTAACTTATTCAGAAGAACAAGAAGCGACGATACTAACCGTTTTGCAAGCAAAACGAGGCGAACGCATCGAGTACAGCAATCACCGTTTAATAGTGAAGGAAGAAGCACTTGAACTAAAAATCAGCTACAACCAAGGTACCGCAGATTTAATGTACCGACAAGATGAAGAGTGGGAGCTGTTTGTTGAAGGAATTGATGTTTCTTATCTATCCGATGAAGGTGTAAATGGCGAACCGGGAGAAATTGGCGGATTTACAGCATTGTTCAATTTCATTGGTTCTGTAGATGCCCATCAACGGGATTCGTATGCTGATTTTGATTACTACTACGTCACAAATATTTAGATTTTGAGAGGGGATAAAAAAATGAGTAAAACAGTTTCTTTAAAACGTTTAGTTCCGGGGTTAATTATTGGACCCGCATCCTGGTTAGGACCGTATATCGCGGCAGTTAGTCTTTTTTTACCAACATTGATTCAATATATTGATGAGGAAAATAAAATTCAGTTAGTGGCTTTGTTTTCAATTTGCGCCATGGTGGTAGCGGCTATTTCCAACATGGTGGCCGGTTATTTATCCGATCGTACCCGCTCACGCTTTGGCAAACGAACACCTTGGTTAGTCGGTGGTGCCGCTGCTTTCATGTTATCCATGATCCTTGCTTCAATGGCTAACAATATTCCATTTCTGTTAGCTAGTTGGATGCTGGGACAAGTGGCACTAAACTTCATCGTTGCTCCAATGGTTGCTTGGTTGGAACTTGCTCCAGAGAATGGCAAGGCAACAGCTTCAAGTGCTTACGGCGGATTAGGCATGGCATTAGGGAATAATGGATTTACTATTATTGCGGCAATGTTTTTAGGGCAAGTTCGTTTAGGCTTCATTATTTTTGGGATCCTGACGTTTGTCGGCACACTGCTTGCTGCAATAATTGTCCATGAGCCTTCCAATTTAGATGAAAAAATAGAGGTGGCTGACAAGAAAGAAAAGACGTCGTTGAAAGAAGCGATGGCAATTTTTCCTAGTTGGTCAGTTGGTCGGGATTATTATTTGGCTTTGATTGGTAAATTATTCCAAGGGGTAGGGAATTTCTCTGTTACAGGTTACCTGTTGTTCATCATGACGGACTTCTTAGGTAAGGGAACTGCTGACACGCAACACGCTATTCAGTTGATCAACACCATCATGTTGCTGTTTGGGCTTGCGATGGGATTCATCGCGGGACCATTGTCAGATAAGTATAAACTGTTGAAATTTCCAGTAGGTTTGTCCACCATTTCTTTAGGAATCGGTGCATTAAGTATGTTTTTCCTGCAAAATGATGTTGGAATACTTATCTACGGTTTTTCCGCCGGATTAGGTATGGGTATTTGGAATTCATTAGATAATTTGTTAAATCTGGAAGTGATTCCAGACAAAAATCGGGTGGCCTTTTTCTTAGGTGTCTACAATTTAGGAAATACATTGACGCAAGCAATCGCTCCTGTTCTTGCAGCTTTTGTGATTTCTCAATTCAGCTTTTCTTCGATTTTTATTGTTTCTTTCATCTGTTCTATGATTGGCGGCTTAGCTATTCTGTCTATAAAATCTGTTGCAAGATAGTTTGACAGGTGCAGGGTTGTGATCAGCCATTCGAAAAATTCGAGAGTCCTAAAGTCTATCTGCCGGAACTGGTCGCCAACGGATCAAATAGAACAGAAAATCAAATATAAAAGGACTGCCCTAAACTATATGGTTTGAGGCAGTCCTTTTTGCATATCAATTGGAATCTAAGAACCGGGCTTTTCACACAATCAAAGAAACGATTGTGGATCCATCTGATGACTTTATTTCAAATTAATATGATTTTCCGATATAATCAGCTAAGTTTTCAATTGTTTGCGCATCGTGGTGGTCAGCATAAACAGTTGTATCTGTGTTGATTGCAGCAATTTTTGCCATATCATCTGCGCTTAGTTCGAAATCAAAGATATCGAAGTTTTGGCGCACACGTTCTGGATTTGCTGATTTGGAAAGTGAAACGACACCACGTTGTAATTGCCAGCGAAGCATGACTTGTGCAGTTGATTTCGCGTATTTGTCAGCGATCTCTTTCAAAACTGGGTTGGTGAAGACGTCAAATTTGCCTTCAGCAAAAGCACCCCAGCTCTCGATTTGAATACCTTTAGATGCCATGTAGTCTTGGTCAGCTTGCTTTTGGTGGAAAACATGCAACTCAACTTGGTTCACAGCTGGCGTTACCTTGTTGAAAATTGACAAGTTAGCTAATTGGTCGTTCTTGAAATTAGACACACCGATAGATTTGATTTTGCCTTCCTCATAAAGTTCTTCCAGCGCACGCCATGCGCCAAAAGTATCCCCAACAGGTTGATGAAGAAGGTAGAGGTCAACATAATCCAAATCAAGTTTTGCAAGGGATTCAGCAAAAGCTTTTTTAGTGCCTTCATAACTCATATCAGAAATCCAAAGTTTTGTTGTGATGAAGAGTTCCTCGCGGGGCACACCTGACACCTTGATGGCTTTGCCTACTGCTTCTTCGTTACCGTAGGCTTGCGCTGTATCAATGAGGCGGTAACCTGTCTTGATAGCTTCTTCGACGACTTCCTGACAAACTGATGGGTCTGGAATTTGGAAAACGCCAAAGCCAACCATCGGCATCTTGATTCCATTATTAAGTGTTGTATATTCCATGTGTGAATACCTCTTTCTTTGTTTTATAGTGATTACTATAAAGTATGGAGTTCAATCCATAGCAAGAGGAAAGTTTCATTTTTCAGAAACTTTTTAAGCTTGTTTATCGTAGTTCATGTGTGCCAGCAAAAACAGACGGTGCATCCATTTTGGCATATTGAAGAAACGTTTACCTTTGTCAATTTGGGAGATTTGCTCCAAGTCAGCCGCTGTCAGTTCAAAATCAAAAATATCCAGATTACTGTCAATGTGAGCCGGATTTTTCGAACCTGGAATGACAATATTTCCTGTCTGGACATGCCAATGCAGGATGATTTGCACAACGGATTTATTGTATTTACTTGCCAATTCGGTAAAGATTGGTTCGGCAAGCAGGTCTTTGTCAGCTGAACCAAGGGGATACCAAGCTTCAAGCGCAATATTGTCCTTAGCGAGTTTTGCTTTTAAATCTTTTTGTTGGAAATAAGGATGGCATTCCACCTGCACTAAAGCAGGTTTGATGGTTCCCTCAGCCAGCACCTTATCCAATTCAGGTCCTGTAAAATTAGAAAGACCAATTGATTTAATATTTCCCGTTTTTACTGCCTCTTCCATAGCTCTCCAAGCGCCTAGATAATCACCTACTGGTTGATGTAACAGCATGAGATCAAGGTAATCAACACCTAAACGGTTCAGGGTATCCTCAATTGCTTGCTTGGCTTTTGCATATTTATATTCTGTCGGCCAGATTTTGGAGGTCAGGAAAATCTCGCTTCGATTGATGCCTGATTTTTTGATGGCACGACCAACAGCTTTTTCATTCAGGTAAATATTTGCCGTATCAATCAATTGATACCCGTTTTTCAAGGCATATTCTACGGAATGTTCTGCATCTGTTGGACGGATCCGATACGTCCCTATCCCAAGGGTTGGAATAATCTCATTGTTATTTAAAGTTGTATATCGCATTGTTTCCTCCTTATTTAGTAAAATCGCTGCTATTTTTCAAAAAATAGTTGGAGCATATTGTAAATGTAATCTTGAAAGTAAAAATTGGTCTTTTGCGCATCTCCTCCACATAGTTTAACACTTTCGCAGTAACGAACAGCATCGTAAGCCTGTCCGAGTTCCTCACATTTTGTATGTATCAAAATCAGTGGCTACTCGTGTATAGGTTTCGGCAGCTAATTTCCAGCCATCCTCAGTCTTTGTGAAGACTTCCGAGAGGACAAAAGGATTCTGTACTTCATTTCCCCCGATTACTGCTGTTAAGATCAGTTTTTTGAAAATAATGGCGGTACTGCCGTAGTCCTCAACGTATTCCTCTGCAAGATCAACCGCTTTGAAAATAAAGATTTTTTCGTTAAAGACTTCCAATTCCCCGGCTTTATCAAAAGTGATGCCCATATGAACAAAGCGTGCGTTGGCAGCAATCAATCCTGCAACTTCGGTCATATCATTTGCTTGCTTTGCATTCCAAATCTGTGTTGAAATGCGTTGAATATCGTGTGTTGTCATAATCATTCTCCCCTATCATTAATAAGTTTAATCAGAAATCAAGAGTAGCATTCATTCTTGATCGTGATGATAAACCTATTCTAAACCGTGGAGTTAAGACCATAGCAAGTATTTACTTATTAATATATTTCTTGTCTTTAGGGGGGTTACACTTTCAATCTCTGTAACGTCTTTGTAAGTAGAGACCAGGATAGCGATTCACCGTCATGGTGTCAGCGGTACGGTCGAAACAAACAAAAGGAAAGCAGGGAGAATGATGGACAAGACAACACAGGTAATTGATGTACTTTCGATGGGGTATGGAACTGTTCCTACAAGCGTTATGAGTGACCGGAAGCTGACGGTCGAGGCGAAGGCGATCTATGCGTACTTTGCCGCATGCATCGGGGCCGGGGATACAAGCTTCCCCACTGTGGGCGAAATCAGCAAGGATCTCAACATGTGCGAGGACCGATTCAGGAAGCATCAGAAAAACTTGGTTGAAAGAGGATATCTGACGATCCGAAAAGATGCGGCGGCAAACGGGAGGTACAGTACGGATGTGTATGTGATTCAGCATTTGGATTAACTACAATATAAATGAATACATCACAAAAAACTCTACAAGGAGTCTACTTGTAGAGTTTTTTTGTGTAAGAAAAAAAGTTATTCAAATGAGAGTGAGCAGCAATCCCTGATGCTACAAGAAGGTTTTTTATGAAAAAATAAAAACCTCACTAAAATAGTTGCAACAAGCAAATATCAATATAAGCCAGTCGAGACCTTAATAAACAGTAAATTGAGTTATCTGAAATTAGGGTATTGTACAGTTCAAAAGGTGATATAATCAAGGCCGTATCAACGGTTGTATGTACCGAATTGATAAACGTTCAGTAGACGTAATCAACATATCGCAGAGGTTTCTTTTGCAACATGTCAAAAAGTATAGCGCTATCATTGTTGCAGGAACTTGTCATATTCAGTTGCTGCAATGGAATATATACTCATAAGTGTAGTTTGATAACGCTAACAAAACTAAAATTCGAGTCAAGGAAGTGCTTATCAGAATGCTTACGAAACGGCAAAAAAAATTATTGGATCTTCTGATCCACCAAGATGATTTTCAGACGGTGGATTTCTTTTCAAAGAAATTAGGTGTTTCAAAAAGGACGATACATTCCGAAATTAAAATAATCGAGGATTATGTAAAAAGTTCAGGCGAATACATCGAAAAGAGGAGGGGAGTCGGAATCGCCTTAAGAAAGGCGAGTGAAGAAATTGGCCCAACGGGAATGGATGAGGGTACGGATGTGTACTCGACCGTTTCCAGAAGAATCGAGATCATGAAGTACTTGCTTTTTGAAGAGAAGGTCAGCTTCAGTAGCCTTTCTAATCACTTCATGGTCAGTAAAACATCAATCAAAAATGACTTGATGTTTGTGATGAAGGTTCTGAGTGAAGGAAACAATAGCAAGCTTCAGGGAGATATTCATGGAACAAGGCTAATCGGAGCGGAAGAGGATATCCAAAAGGCATTTCTTCAATTTAATCGCTATGTCTTGAGCAACTCGGACTACTATATCGAAGATGAAATCGCAAAAAAGATGAAGTTGCTGGAAGCGTATTACGGGGAACAGCTGATCAGTGTTTGCTCCAATATTTTATACAACTACGTAAAAAAACATGCAAATGCTATTTCAGATTATTACGTTCAAAATGTATTGAATATTTTTGTCATCTTGATATATCGGATAAAGATGGGCCAGCACCTCAGTGTGGCTGCAACATCCCATCACTCGAAAGAGGAGGCATTTTTTCAGGAGAGTGCAAATGAGCTATTGCATAAAGCAGCGCTCAGGCTCGAATTATACTACACGCCTGAAGATGTTGAATATCTTTCCCATCATTTGATTTTGAATCGGTTCGAATCACTGCCAGAGCAGAGAATCGATATTTCGATAGTCGACAGTCTACTGTCCCGCGTTTCGGAATCATTGAACATCAATTTTTCCAGGGATGAAAAGTTGGGGAATCAATTAAGGAGCCATATACCTCCGATGATTTATCGGTTGCGGGCGAAGAATAAGATCGAAAACCCATTTACTTCCCGTATCAAAACGGAATTTTCGCTCACTTTCAATGTGATTTGGGTAGTGCTGAGTGAATATGAAAAAGAACTCGGAATTAC
>NZ_JBAWAZ010000214.1:0-2837 GCF_049589555.1 Trichococcus sp. | reverse complement strand
GTTCTAATCGTGTTCGGCGTCATCATCCTGCTTGCCCTACTGTTCTTCTGGTGGCGGCATGCAAAAAAACAAAAGAATCTGGAAGCGCAGCAAACGGAAGATATTCTGAAGACGCCGTTGGATACGTTCGGTAATACCGAGGCGGAGGAACTTACGAAAAAATATGATGCCGATGTCCCGAAGCAAGTCGATACCAGTCCTACCCCGCAGGCAGAAGACGAAATCAAGAAAGACACGAACCCATAAGGAGGAAACAGAAATGGCAATACTGGAGAGATTCTCGGATATCATCAGTGCGAACATCAATGCTTTGATCGACAAAATGGAAAATCCGGCAAAAATGATCGACCAATACCTGCGAGACATGATGGAAGATTTGGCTGAAGTCAAAAGAAGCACAGCCGGCGTCATGGCGGAAGAGACACGGACCAAGCGTTTAGTCGATGAAAACCAGGCAGAAGTCATCAAATACACCGATTATGCCAAAAAAGCCTTGGAAGCCGGCAATGAGAACGATGCGCGCATTTTCCTGACCAAAAAGCAGGAATTGGAAAATGTCGGTGCAGGATTGGCTACTTCATACGCCTCGGCTCATGAAAATGCCGTCAAGATGCGCCAGATGCATGATAAATTGGCAACCGACATCGAAACGCTCAAATCCCGCCGCGAAATGATCAAATCCAAAATGGCGGTCGCCAAAACCCAGGAAACCCTGAACAAAGCGACGGATTCCATCGCCAGCACAAAAGGTGCCATGAGTTCCTTCGAACGCATGGAAGAAAAAGCCGACAAAATGTTGGATGAAGCGAATGCGATGTCCGAGTTGAACATGACGCCGATTGACGAAGCGAAGGCGCTGGAAGAAAAATATGCCAGCCAAGGATCGGCATCTGTCGAAGATGAGCTTGAGAAAATGAAAAAAGATATGGGACTATAAATTCAAATCAAATTTATAAAAAGTGCACCCTGCCGTTTTGGCAAGGTGCACTTTTTTGCTGATTTTGCGGAAACGCATTTTGAGGCGATTTCAATCGGGAATGTGTACCCACCATCATGAAACTCTCTCAAAACGCGTTATTTTTTTATTGGTGTTAAAATCCGAAATCGACACGTTTGTATACGTTGTTGATGTTCTCCTGGGTGATGTCGATATAGCGGAGCGTGACCGCTTGTGAAGAGTGCTGAAAGATTGTTTGGAGCAAGGAAATATCGACGCCCTGCTTATAGGAATGATAGCCGAAGCTCTTCCGCAGTGAATGGGCGCTCAAAGTGATGCCGATCATGTCCCCGGCATGTGCGATGATTCGGTGTGCTTGCGTACGCTTGATATGGCTGCTTTTGTCAGCGTTGGAATAGAACAAATAATCAGTTGCACCAAGCCCTTCCCTTTCCACATAATCCAAAATGGATTGCTTCAAGCGGTCATGGATGGCCAGTTCCTTCTTCTTGCCCGTTTTCATCTCGACGATCTGATACGACTCTTTCCCCAGCACTTGCCCTACCTTCACGTTCAAGATATCGCTGATGCGCAGACCTGTCCGGATAGCATACTCCAGCAACAGGCGATTTTTAGAATAAGGCGGATAAACGTCCATCAATGTTTGTATTTGGCTGATGTCTTTGATTGCATGGGTGGTATTCACTGAAATATCCTCTTTTTTCCTCTATTTTATGCCCTCCGATATCCAGGGGTTTTCGGTTGATTTCGTTAAAAAAAGCATACCATTTTGGCATTGATAAATCAACGTTTTATGAGGAACACAATTATACATGTGTTCCCCCTTTTGGTATATCATTCCCATCTTTTGAACGGCTGCAGAAACGACTTTTCAGACGATTTCGTGCATGGTTACGGCCAACTATGCGCGAAACGACACGACAGGCTCATCTAAGGGAATACTTTGACATTGCGTCGCAGAAGCTTCATAATTATTTAAAGAAATGATAATACATTTCGTTGTTTATCTTTGATACAATACAAACATGCTACGAAAGAAAGAAGGTTAAACCATGAAACTGAAAAAAATGATGACAGTAGGTCTGGCTTCGTTGACCTTATTGGGAATTACCGCTCCGGCAGCGTTCGCCGATAAAGTCGCAATCGAACCGATCTTCACTTACGGCGAGAGTCTGAACGCCGCCCAACTGGAGGAAACCAGAGAAACGCTGGGAGTAGCCGAGGGAACGAACGAGTTAGTCGTGGCAGTCAATGAATTGAACGGCTTGCTTCAGGATGATTACCCTTATAGCCAAGTCTATTCCAGCACGTACATCACGCCTGCCGACAGCGATGGTGCTGTTTCAGTGGAGATTCTGACTCCTGAAACCATCACTGCGATCACGGAGGCGCAATACAAGAATGCAGCCATCACAGCGGGCGCAGTGGATGTGGACATCAAAGTAGCATCCGCCGTCACAGTTGACGGATCCGGCGCATTGGCCGGTGTTTACAAAGCTTTTGCGGATTCAGGAAACACACTGGACGCAGCAGCTGTGGAAGTTGCCCAGGAAGAATTGGCTGTCACTTCTGCAGTAACCGAGGAAAACCAAGCCGACAGCGGCTATTCGGATGAATTGATGAACGCTGCGATCGTGGAAATGAAACAGGACATCCAAGAAGCCAAGGATGCGAACAACGGTAACATCAGCGCTGACGACATCCGTCAAATCGTCGAGGACGTGCTGAAGAACTACAACCTTGACACCATCCTGTCTTCGGACAACATCACGAACATCCAGAACCTGATGATCAATTTCGGTGACATCAATCTTACTGCGGCGCAGAAAGAACAGATTGCCGCTTTCGGTGAAGAACTGCAGGCAACCGGCGGAGAATT
>NZ_JBAWAZ010000213.1:0-2219 GCF_049589555.1 Trichococcus sp. | reverse complement strand
GCGCTATGTGGAAGCTATCGCCAAAGTTATCGAGAAGCCCATCATCCTCTACAACAATCCGCGGCGCACGGGGTTCAATCTGGAGTTGGGCACTTTTGCTGAACTGATCAAGCTTCCGAACATCATCGGCATCAAGGATGCGGGCGATAGCGCGCGCATCCCCGAATTGATTTCTGTGGCCAACAAGAAAATCTACATCTATGCCGGCGGGGAAATAGTTCTGGACAAAAAAATCGTATTGGGCGCAACCCGTCTGTCCTCCATGGCGGGTAATCTGTATCCTACCGAGGTAGAAGAATATTTCACGGATTTATTGCGCGGGCGCGCGGACAAAATAAAAAACGCCGGAATCGAAGAGAAGATTCACAACGTTTTTGCGAACAACCCGATTATTTACATTAAAAATGAAATCACGAAGCACACGCAGATCGATATGGCCGTTGCACGTTCGCCGCTGGGTAATTTGTAACAGTTCAGCTCCAGGTAAAAGGGATGAACTCCGGTCAGCGGCGCTTCACCGGAGGAAATAGTCATTCAAATACCGGCATCTCCGATGAGGGCCCTTTCGCAGGAGTATAGTAACGATATAAGAGCGCCATCTCAGGCGAGCGACCCTTCACCGGAGATGGCTAAAAATGGACTGTGTTCCGATTGTTGGGTTCATCGAAAGGAGCCCACCCTTGCCGGATCTGCCATAAAAAAGTAGTATATTGAGTAGGTAGATTTTATTGCGAATTATATCATGTAAAGTGAGGAGATCCATTTATGTCGACACCTGAATTAAGAGCACAAATCATCGAAGCACATCAAAGCCGCTATGCCACAAAATCTTTCGATCCAACAAAGAAGATTGCTGTGGAAGATTGGGAAACAATCATTGAATCGGCACGTTTATCGCCGAGTTCCTTCGGGTATGAACCTTGGAAATTCTTGTTGGTGAACAACCAGGATATCAAGGATGACTTGAAAAAGATTGCTGCGGGAGCGGTCAACAGCCTCAATGGCGCAAGCCATTTCGTCATCGCTTTGGCCAGAAAAAATGTGACCATCGAAAGCGACCATGTCAGACACATCGTTGAGGACGTGCTCGGCGTGGACTTTGCTATTGACTCGCCGCGCAGCCAATACTTCGATAACTTCCAAAAGAACAATCAGCAATTGACGGACGAACGAAAATTGTACGATTGGGCCTCCAAACAGACGTATATCGCGATGGCCAACATGATGACCACTGCGGCCCTTTTGGGAATCGACAGCTGCCCAATCGAAGGCTTCAACAAAGCCAATGTTGAGAAATATCTGTCTGAAAAAGGTCTGGTCGACCTGAACGAGTTCGGTGTTTCCTATATGCTCGGGTTGGGCTACCGGAATGAACCAATCACGCCGAAGAAAAGACAGTCCTTGGATGAGATTTTAGAAATCATCGACTGAGTCCTTTGTGGTCGAAGCGGAACTGGAATAGGCTAAGATTGCTCGGAAATACACAAAAAGAACAACAAATACAACAGGAAGACAATCCTATCAGGTGTAGGGCTGTCTTCCTGTTTTTTGCATTATATAGACTAAAAAGAGGTTTTTGGAACAATATTGGCTGAGCAGTATTCTTGACTTAGCGTCCACTTCATTGTATAAAGTAAGTACATCTCATCAGAAATCTGCCTGTTGACGTTGCTTCGGCCAATCAACCCGTTACATTACATAAGTTTCTGACAAGGAGGAACCCAATATGAAAAAATATACAAATATGAACGATATGACCCTACAAGAATGTGAACATCTTAGAGTGGAAATGGAAATGAAGAAAAACTACTACGGTGCTTTTGTAAGCAACGTACTGACGGATGAAATGACCGAAAAAATGGAAAGCCTGTACGGCTGTGATTCGAACCAATAGTTACCGGTCAGCGAAGCGTTCTGCAGCTGATCAAACAATTGTTGTTTCGCAAGTAGCCCAAGCGACCAATTGGTACTGATGAGATGCAGAAAAAAACTGAGTGATTTCCTGTAGTGGAGCACTTAGGCAAAAGAATACCCAAATGAAAACAGCTGGAGACGTCACTGACGTTTTCTGGCTGTTTTTTTGTTGCGGCTTGGAGTAATGGTTGGCTTTAGTTGATTTAAAGGGAACATTGACAGGTTTTGATCAGCATGATAATCTTTAGTGAGTTTACAGGTGTCAAGACATAAAGGGCGTTAAGCCGTGGAGGTAAGGGTATAGA
>NZ_JBAWAZ010000212.1:0-1683 GCF_049589555.1 Trichococcus sp. | reverse complement strand
TCCTTGACGTCGCCGTTCAGGAAAGCGGCGATCCGTTTGATCTGGGCATCGTATTCCTCTTTAGATACCTCATGGTCGCAGCAGCCGATGCATTGGCCCATATGGTAATAAAGGCAGGCGCGTTTAGAATTTTTGGCGCACTTGCGCAGCGGATAGATTTTCTGGATGAACTCCTGCGTTTCGGTCGCCGCGTAGACGTGCGGATAGGGGCCGAAGTAGATGCCGCCGTCATCCTCGACCGTCGAGGTAATGAGGAGCTGCGGATCCTTTTCATTCGTGACCTTCAGATAGGGATACATCGTCCCTTGCTTCAGCTTGATGTTGTATTTGGGTTGGTAACGCTTGATCAGGTTGATCTCCAGCAGCAGCGATTCCTTGTTCGTTTTGGTGACGATCGTTTCGAACCGGTCGATGTCCGCGACCAACAGCTGCGTCTTGCCTTCATGCTTGCTGTGGAAGTAGGATTTCACGCGGTTCTTCAGGTTTTTGGCCTTGCCGATGTAGATGATTTCGTCATCCTTGTCCCGCATGATGTAGCAGCCGGGCAAGTCGGGCAGCAACGCCAATTTTTGGTTGATTTCTTCTCTGCTCATCCGTTTCAATCCTTTTACTTTTAGTTGAGAATAGTATAACATGAATGGAAACATACGTTCAGCCGTTTGATTCCGAAAAGGACGGCAAACGCAGTCAATTTGGGGACACATCACCGTCCCCGCAACAAGGAAGTGCAAACAGTGTGATCAACAAAATGAAATATGAAAAGTGGCAGCGTCAAACCGCTCTCTTTCTGGGCAGCCAGACGATTTCCCTGTTCGGCTCGTCGCTTGTCCAATACGCGATATTCTGGTATTTGACCTTGGAAACGCAGTCCGGCGTCATCATGACGCTATCGACCATCTTCGGCTTTCTGCCGACTTTCTTCATCTCGCCGTTTGCCGGGGTGTGGGCCGACCGCTATAACCGGAAACGCCTGATCGTCCTTTCCGACGGCATCACCGCGCTCTCGACTTTGGTGCTGGTCCTCCTTTTCTTGGCGGGGCAGCGTTCGATCTGGATCCTGTTGGCGACATCGGCCATCCGCGCAGTCGGGGCGGGCATCCAGATGCCGGCGGTCGGCGCCATCCTGCCGCAGATCGTCCCGGAAAAGGAGCTGACCCGGATCAACGGGCTCAACGGCAGCATCCAGGCCGTCGTCATGCTGGTTTCACCGATGATCAGCGGCGCGCTTTACCAATTTGCGCCGATGGAAGGCATTTTCATGATCGATATCGTGACAGCGGCTTTGGCAATCGCCATCATGGTGTTCCTGCTGAAAGTCCCGACGCATGAAAAAGCCAGCCAAGAACAGGTCAGCAATTATCTGGAGGACATGAAGCTGGGCTTCAGCTACATTCAAAATCACGCCTTCATCAAAAGGCTGTTCCTCTATTTTTCTCTTGCCTTCTTCATGGCGGCACCGGTGTCGTTCCTTTCCCCTCTGCAGGTGGCGCGCTCGTTCGGCGAAGATGTTTGGCGCTTGACGGCGATCGAAATCGCCTTTTCCATCGGGATGATAGGCGGCGGACTCTGGATCGCCTCATGGGGCGGCTTCAAGAACCGGATCCATTCCATCGCTTTTGCGATCGGGGCCATGGGTTTATGCACCTTCGGGATGGGTGTGATCCCGAATTTCTGGATTTACCT
>NZ_JBAWAZ010000211.1:0-1874 GCF_049589555.1 Trichococcus sp. | reverse complement strand
GGGTCACTGTTGGCGATTCGTCTGTTCGCATTGCGGGCATACAGTACTAATTCTGCATCGGTTTCCTGCAATAATCTGTTAGCTAACATTTTCGAGATTTGTCCTGCGGCTCCTAAAATCAATATTTTCATGTCAAAAACCCCTTTTCTTCTATTCGATATCCTTAGTGTAGACCATGAAGTTCACTCCAAGTCAATCGCAAACATTTCTGCAAAACAATTCATTTCAAAAAGGTGCCGTATAATCCCGCCGATTTCGCATGGTATAAAGCGAAAAACACCTCCTGATAATCAGGAAGTGTTTTTCTTATAGATGTTCCACTTCTTTCATATGGGCAGGCAGGGCAAGAAATACCGCAACCAACAGAACACTGATCATCATGGCAGGCGGATAGACGGTGATGGCGATGATGAAGCCTATGCCTTTTATCAGCAGATCGATGGTCAGCCACCTTTTCCGGAACGAAATTTTTCTCCGGAGCACCTCATTTTCAGCATTCGCCTTCACCAGCGAATCACTCAACAAAATATTGCTGAAAGTGGTCAGCACTACGATGACGCCATACAGCCCTTGGGCAAAGGAATCATCGAAATGGTTGCTGACGATTTTCGTCACATAAGGAAAGAGCGATGAGAAGAAGAGGATGGACAAGCTGTACCAAATGACCGGTATGGATATCTTCTTAACGTCCTGCCACTCATTGTGCAAGCCGATCCACATCGTCCCGAGCCAAAAGAACGACAGCGTGTAGGCTGAATAACTGCCTTTCAGCGCCCACAACCCTTGTAAACTGAGGGTCTCCGGTTCCTGCAACTCCAAAACCAGAATAGTCATGATGATAGCCAGAATCGCATCCGTAAATGCGATCAATCTGTCCTTATCCATATTCATTTCCCCTTTTGGTCATCTTGATGGATCCAATCTGCTGAAACGCAGCAGGCTTTAGTAAGTGCTGGCTTCTTGCCGGACAATAATCCATTCCCCGTTCCGCTTTTCAAAAAAATTTTTAACTTGAAGTCTCCAAGTGTGCCGTGAGCCATAGATGCGCGCATCCACTCTGCTTTGCCCGATGAAGCTAGCTTTATTGCCCTCAATCTTGATGTCCTTGATGTTCTCTTCTTTGGTTGAATAATAGCGCATCTGTTCGCTTCTGATTTGTGCAAACCATTCGTCTTTAGTCTGGTCATATCCGGTCATATGGATCAGATGCATGCCGTCCGCAAGAATCCGATCCAGCTTGTCTATGTCTTTGGCAACCATCGCTTGATTCACCGCGCGGTACAATTCAATAATTTGTTGTTCATCCATGTTCATGTCCTCTTCTCCTGTTTCTATAATCGTTGAATCTTTTTGATTAATGCAAGTATAGGACTTGGAGTTGACTCCAAGTCAAGAGTAAACAATTAATGGCCATTTTTGATATAACGGGTCAGCGATTGCTAGAGTGAACTCTCGCCTAAAATGGGTCTTGAAGAATAGATTTCACAGTACTTTTCAACTAGAATTATATCGCGATTTAGTGCAGGAACATAATTTTGGCAACGGGCCAAGCAGTTCCCACTTCCTGATCACCGAAACACGCGAGCTGGCATAAGAGAAATCGGTTTAACCACTAAAAACAAGCAGAAACGCTTATCAACGTTTCTGCTTGTTTTTTTGCATTCAGATGTTCGGGTTTGCTCATTTTTCTCCGGCGAGGCAACCTTCATTGGAGATAAGGACACGTACTCCGTTTTGAAAAATTATTTTCTCACTAACTTTTCGCTACACCTTTATAAATCATCAGTAGTATATTCTGTAAATCCCTCGTAATAGTAACTGACATCAATACCTTTCATATAGACTTCCCGATCATCAATTGACGCAGTCAAGGC
>NZ_JBAWAZ010000210.1:0-2406 GCF_049589555.1 Trichococcus sp. | reverse complement strand
TGTCAACGCTTTTTGCCAATGAATCCTACAACAAAGCCAAATCAGAGTTGAATTTTACGTTCTTATCATGTAATGTGACGAGTGTGTTCTCATTTTGTGAACAAACGAGATAGTCGAATCTGTTGGGGCAGGAACATTTTTTGTGTTTCCGACGGACGCGTGAAATAAATTGAAAATACCACGGAGAAACTACTCAGATTAAATTTAATATTGATTATTGGGAAGAAAGAAGTGAAAGTATGAGAAACCTCATTCATGTGGAAATTTTAAAATCTGTAAATGCAACGGAAGTCAGCAACTCGTATATTATCTTCTATCTGCTGAAAGGAAATGTGGAACTTCAGGTTTCCGGGAATTTATTTCATTTGAAACCACAGGATGTTGTTATGATTAATCCTTCTGATAGATACCAAATCAGTAGTGAAGATTGTCTGATAGTGAAATTCAGTATCGAGACCCATGAACTGTTGCAATTGACTGACTATCAAAAAAAATACTTTGCGTGCAATACTGTCAAAGAAAACAATGAGCATTTCGTTAAGTTAAAGGCTTTGCTGGATCGCTTGATAAAATCGAGTTTTGAACAAGAGTACAGAAACCTGTTGTTCCGCAAAAACTCCTATGAGTTAGTCTCGTTTTTGATAGCCAAGTTTTCGAATAATATTCTGATCAAAAATGAAGAGGATGCACGTAAAGATGAAATCATCGCGTACATTGACGCAAATTACCAGGAAGATATTTCACTTAATGCGATTGCAGATTACTTTCATTTGTCACCCCAATATTTTTCGAAGTACTTTAAAGAAAACTTTAAAACGACATTCTTGAAATATGTGAATACCGAAAGGATCGAGGCAGCGCGCAATGAGCTGATTCATAGCGACGCCACCATACTGAGGATCGCTTTAGATCATGGCTTTCCGAATCTGTCGTCTTTTACGCGTGTTTTCAAGGAAATGTATAAAATGAATCCGAGCCAGTATAGGGATCTGAATCAATCAGCCAAAGCAGAAAATGATAAGTGGGAATATTCGTCAGTAAAACAGTACTTGCAGGGCTCGAATATAGACGAATATGAAGGCACGCATGCACTCAACATAAACCTGTCAAAAGAAACTGAGAAATTGAACCCGTACTGGTTCGGTATTTGCAATTTGGGCAACCTCTCCCAGATACCGAATGACGGAATGAAAGAACAAATCGCAGCGCTTCAGAATGAAATTGGCTTCCACTATGCCAGGGTAAATTTGGACTTCTTTAAGTCTCATATGTCGAGGCACTCTTATTATGATGAAGAAAAAGTTTTGGATTTTCTGATCGAAATGGATTTCAGTTTATTTTTCGTAATCGACTTCAGGACTTATCATAATGAAGTGGGATTCGCACATTATCTCAAAGGGATGTTTAATCATTTCATAAACCGCTACGGTATCAAGAAAGTCCAATCGTGGAAATTTGAGCTGGAATACAATACGGATTTTACTGAGGATAAGGCTTGGCAGTACAGTGTTTTTTATGATGAATTAAGCAGCGTATTGGAAGAGATTGGACTCACAAATAAACTGACGGGACCGGCGTTGTTGTTGGATGAGGAAGGCAACAATCTCAAGCGTTTTTTGAAATTTAACACAAAATTGGAGACCCTGACACTGACCGTTGCTCCCTATTCGATTGAAAATAAGAACGGGAATATTATGATCAGCCGAACGACCGATTCAAACTATATTTTTGAGCAATATGAATTAGCACGCAGCATATTTTTGGGAAATAAGCCAACCGGGAAAGTCAACATATCGAGTTGGAAAGACTCGTTGATCGATGTAAGCATCATTAATGACTCAAGCTACAGAGGAGCCAGTATCATGCAAAACATGCTGAGAGGCTATGGGGTTTTGGAGTATTTACCAATAGACAAGCCGCTTGACTTGATGTTTGATGACAACAAAGATAATAATCCGATTTCTGGACTTCCCGGGATTTTGAGCAGGAAAGGCATAAAAAAACCCTCCTTCTATACTTTTAAATTTTTAAAAAAGCTGGATCACTATTTTATCTACAAGGATGAAAATGTTCTGGTGACCAATGATGATATCAAATATTTCGAAATCGTCTGCCATAATTGTAAGCAGCTGAGTTATAAGTACTATTATGCAGAGGAAACTGGGCGCGCAAGCCAAGAAATTTCAGATTATTTTGAGGATAATGACGACAAAAAAATCTCTTTTCGATTGAACGGTTTAAAGAATGGGAAGTACTTCCTTAAATCGCGAACGGTAAATGAAGAGGATGGGAGTGCATTGCATAATTGGCTGAGCATGGATTTCAAGTATCCATCATTTTTCAGCAGGGATGAACTTGATTACCTGAATTCTGTTTCCAAGCCGTCCATCACAGGAAGGATGCTGA
>NZ_JBAWAZ010000209.1:0-5816 GCF_049589555.1 Trichococcus sp. | reverse complement strand
TGCGAGATGCGCGGAATCGATTTCCGTCAATACGCCAATCGTTCAACGAAGTAACCCTTGAATTTAAATAAACAGCACGCGCCAGCGAAAGGTAGAATGATACCGATCGCTGGCGCGTTTTTTGTTTTTTTGATACGTTCAGTCAACACATTCGATATGTCTCGGCTGTTCGCAGCAACATTTCATCCGTTCACCCGACATATCCGCTTTGTTCTGTATCCGGTAACCTCATCGCCCCCCTATCAAGCGCAAACCAAAAAAAGAGGCACATCCGCAATTGGATGAGCCCCACAGAATCATTAATAATAGGCCTGAGAACTCAAAGTGCCCACACCATCAGACTGATGCCCACGATGCCGACGATGACGGAGAGAATCATATTTTTCGAATAATAAGCCACCACTGCAGTCACAAGCGACGGCAACAGTTTGGCGTTTTCCAATATATTCAAGGAAACATTGCCTTCCCAGAAAAAGATATCCGAAGCGATCAATGCCGAAAAGATGGAAACCGGCAGGAAGCTCATCCATTTCTGGAACCAGATGGGAATCCGCGCGTTCTTCAAGGCAACAATAGGGAGCCATCTGGGCAGAAAAGTCACCAAACCGCCACCCAAAATGAGCCATAATGTTTTATCATCCACGCAAAATCCCCTCCTTTTCGTCTTTCTTATTCTGAAGGTACAGCCCAAATCCGGAGGCCAGAATCGACGTCAGGACGATGGCGATGTTATGGTGCAGCAGACTCATCAACAGGACTGCTGTGATGCCGGAAAATACAGCCGTCCAGAACACGATACGGTTCTCAATCTGGGAAATGAGCAGGAAGATGAACATCGCAATGAGGATGTAATTCATCACAACCGGCGACAAAGCGATGCTCTTACCGGCCATCGCCCCGATCCCGGTGCTCAAAATCCAGGTAGCGTAGGCCGTGACATTTGCGGCAATTGCTTTCGTTGGATTCCACATGCCTTCGGTTTTGAAATACAGCGTGTTGACGGCGAACGATTCATCGGTGATCGTCTGGGCAAAGAATATGCTGAAAACCGTGCTCTTCTCGCGGATTCTGTGGGCCAGGCTGGAACTCATCAAGAGATGCCTCAGATTGATGAAAAAAATCATGATCACCATTTCCAGAAGGCCTGCCCCCGCCACAGTCATCGAAGCGATCATGAACTGCGAAGCGCCCCCGTAGATGATCAGGCTCATCAGCATGACCGCCAACCAATGATAACCGGCTTGCTGCAGCAGGACCCCGCAGGCCAACCCCATCGGAATGTAGCCGAAACAAACCGGATAGATGGCTTTCATCCCAGCCAGCCATTCTTTTTTCGACATATTGTCCCTCCTCTAATCAAAAAATCATAATATCTTCCATTTTATCATACGCTGACGGAAGAATAGGCGTGATTCTGCATATTTTCAGAAAATCGTCATTTCCTTTTACAGAATACTGCAGATGCTTTAAAATAGAAGAAATGCTCTATTTTGAAAGGGGGGACTGCTGTGTATTCCATCAGCACATTGGAAATAACGATGCGCTTGCTTGCGGCGGTATTTGTCGGTGGCATCATCGGCTATGAACGCGAAGAGAATCGTCAAGCAGCGGGTCTGCGTACGAACATCATCGTTTCCGTTTCAGCTTGCCTCATCACCTTGATTCAGCTCGAGATCGCTTTTTACAGTCTGAACTTGGCGATTGCGAATCCGGATATCGCATCCAGCATCACGGTCGACTTCACGCGCATCATCGCCCAGATCGTCAGCGGTATCGGGTTCCTCGGCGCCGGCACGATCCTCATCACCAAACGGGATACGGTCACCGGCCTGACATCGGCAGCAACGATTTGGACGGTCGCCGGTCTCGGGATTGCTGTCGGGATGGGTTATTATTTCCTATCTTTCATCGGCTGCCTGATTCTTTATGTCGTTCTGCATATCATCAAAAAACTCAGGACTTCCATCGGCGGGCTGCATGTGGAAATCCATTATCGCCACCAGGATTTGAAAAAAGCGATGGAATTGTTCCTTTCCGAGAACAACATCGAGACTTCGGACATGAAGTTTCTGATCGAGAATCCGGAGAGCGATTACCCGAAATATATCGTCATCTACGGGATCGATTTGCCGCATTACTACAAGAAAAAGGATCTGGTGAACGATCTGATGAACATGAGCAAGGACATCACGAACGTAACCTTCGACCAATAGGAAAAGCGGTACAAGCCCGTTCTGCCTCGAAAGAAATTTAGGAAATCTGGCCCTGAATGAGCATCGCAGAGCGCAATGGGTCAGATTTATCTAATTTCCGAGAGGCAGGCTTGTACCGCTAGACATCATTTTTGATGCATAAAATATTTTACAAACCTGTGGGACACCAACGGTGATGCATTTCTAATTTTGAAAAAATATATAAATTCCTTTATATGATAAAAGCATCCGAACCGCACACTATTAATCGTGTGTGGCTCGGATGCTTTTGTTTTCAATCTGTGATGATGCTGTGGATCAGCGTGATTTCTTTTCGTTCTTCCCCGATGGAATAGGCTTCCTGGATCAACTTTTCGGCCTGACCGAAATCTGCTTTGTTGGCGAACATCCTGACGATCGCTTCACCCTTTTGGACCGGATCGCCGACTTTTTTCAGGATCTTCAGTCCGGCAGCCAAATCGATCGTGCTTTCTTTCGTGGCGCGCCCTGCCCCCAGCAACATCGCAGCCACTCCGATGTCATCCGCAACGATTTCCGTCACGTACCCGGTTGCTTCGGCCAAAACTTCCTGTTGGCGCGAAGCTTGCGGCATCAATGAATAATCATCCACGACTGCCGGGTTCCCGCCTTGGGATGCTACAAAAACTTTGAATTTCTCCAACGCTTTGCCGTTGCGGAGGTTTTCAATCACAAGCGCGCGGGCTTCAGCGAGATCATGCGCTTTTCCGCCCAGATAGACCATCTGGCTTCCCAATTCGATACAGAGCGCCTCCAGGTCTTTCGGCCCGTTGCCCTTCAACGTTTCGATCGCCACTTCAACTTCTAGAGCATTTCCGACCGCCACACCCAAAGGCTGGCTCATGTCGGAAATGATCGCCATCGTTTTGCGGCCGGCCAGATTGCCGATTTTGACCATCGCATGGGCAAGTGCTCGCGCATCCTCTTCCGTCTTCATGAACGCTCCGGCTCCGATTTTCACATCGAGCACAATCGCATCCGCACCGGCTGCGATTTTTTTGCACATGATCGAACTTGCGATCAGCGGCAATGAGTTCACGGTTCCGGTCACATCCCGCAGCGCATACAATTTCTTGTCCGCCGGGCAGAGATTGCCGGATTGCCCGATGACAGCGACCTTGTTTTCATTCACGATGGACGCGAAGGTCGATTCGTCGATCTCCACATGGAAGCCGGGGATCGATTCCAGTTTATCCAGCGTTCCGCCTGTATGCCCGAGTCCGCGTCCGCTCATTTTCGCTACCGGCACGCCGCAGCTGGCGACCAATGGAGCCAAAACCAACGTCGTCGTGTCGCCGACGCCTCCGGTTGAATGTTTGTCGACTTTTATTCCTTCAATGGCGGAAAGATCGATCTGATCGCCGGACTCAGCCATGGCCATCGTCAATTCCATCCGCTCTTCATCGGTCATGTCCTGGAAAAAGACGGCCATCGCCCAGGCGCTCATCTGATAATCAGGGATCGACCCCTCCGTGTAGCCATCGATGATGAATCGTATCTCTTCTTTCGTCAATGCTTTGCCTTCTTGTTTCTTGATAATTAAATCTACCATTCTCATAGGCTTTTCCTCCATCTGAATCTGACTTTTCGAATATCAAGCACAGCGCAAAACGTTTTTGTGCATCTAAGTTGAAGCTTATCTTTTCGCTTCGATCACTTTCACGCCGTCTTTTGTACCGACCAAAACGGTATCCACACAATCCAGGAACAAACCATGTTCCACGACACCGGTCAGATGGATCAGGTCCTCGGCAAGTGCCTTCGGATCCAAAATTTCACCCAGATGCAGATCGATGATGTTGTTCTTCTCGTCAGTCAAATAATAGGCCCCGTTTGCCGTCTTACGGAATTCCGGATTGTAGCCTTTTTCATTGAATTTATTGAACAGTTGGATCGATCCGTAGCAGACAACTTCCACTGGCAGCGGGAATGCGCCCAGATGTTTCACCATTTTGCTTTCATCGACGATCCAGATGACTTTCTTGGAATTGTCGGCAACGATCTTTTCGAACAGCAACGCTCCGCCGCCGCCTTTGATCCCTTGGAAATCTTCGCTGATTTCATCGGCTCCGTCCACTGTGATGTCGATGCAAGTAACTTCATCCACACTCTTCAACGGAATCCCTAACGACTCAGCCAATTCCTTCGTTTGGATAGAAGTCGTCACCCCAGTGATCTTCAATCCTTCCTCGTTCACACGTCTACCGATTTCCTTCACAAAATAATAGGCAGTCGAGCCCGTCCCCAGACCTACTGTCATACCGTCTTTGATGTATTCTGCAGCTTTTAATCCAACCAGTTCTTTTAGTTCCATTTTCTCACGCGTTCCTTTCAGGATGATGAAGTCATTATATCATATGAAAAGGAAGCGTTACTATGCTGGAATGCCGATAATGAGAGAGCTTTTGCAATACCACATGAAAATTTCATTTTATGAATTGTTCTGCATTCCAAGCACATCCCCTTAAGGCAATTTATTTACACGCTGTTCATGCGTATCCCATTAGAATCTGCTAAAAAGCGTGTTGGCGTCCTGTCATTCCGACAGCCTTTTCGCTATAATGAAATGCAAGCTTTCACGAATCAATAAGGAAAGGGGATCGTCATGAGCCATACATTCAGAAGCATTTTCGATATCATCGGACCGGTGATGGTCGGTCCTTCCAGTTCGCATACTGCCGGGGCTTTGGCATTAGGAAAAGCGGCAGCTCAGCTCTTCGAGGTCAAGCCGAAAAAGGTCACGATCCATTACTACGAGTCTTTTGCAGATACGCATCTCGGGCACGGCACCGATTTTGCGATCCTCGGCGGCATACTTGGTTTTGCGGCGGATGATCCGATGATTCCGCAATCCCTGAAGATGGCAGAATCCCAAAAAATAGCCGTGACATTCATCGAAGAGATCGGCGACTCTCCCGTCGGCCACCCGAACACAGCCACGATGGTGTTGGAGCGGGACAAGAAAAAAATATCCGTTACGGGCAGTTCCATCGGGGGCGGCTCGATCGTTCTGAACCATGTTGCCATCGACAACTTTTCGATGCGTTTGGATGCGCATCTGCCTATCTATTTCATCCATCAGAATACGCTCCAATACCATCTTTACAGCGAAGCGGAATGGCAGAATTATTTCGCATTCAAAGGTTATCCCCTGAATGATATCCGCATTTTCAGGGAGAGCGATACCGAATGGGTCATCCTCTATCTGGATACGGTCCCCACCAAAGAAATGATCTACGAAATCAACGAGCTGCCTTTCATCGAAAAGGCGATATTGATAAGTTAGGAAAGAAGGAATACCGCTTTGTACAATAAGATTGCAGAACTGGTTACGGCCGCAGAGGAAAGCGGCAAACCGATTTCCGAATTGATGCTGCTGCAGGAAATGGCCAAGAGCCACCGGACGCGCGCGGATATTTGGGAACAGATGCGCAACAATTACCACGTCATGAAAGCCGCAGTCGAAAAAGGCTTAGCTGGCGATGGCGTATTTTCCCCCACTGGTTTGACAGGCGGCGAAGCCGTGAAACTGCGGAACTACCGCCAACGCGGCAATACCCTTTCAGGCGACGACCTGCTGATCGC
>NZ_JBAWAZ010000208.1:0-31802 GCF_049589555.1 Trichococcus sp. | reverse complement strand
CCCGAATGAGGCAGCCCTGTGATATTAGTGGATTTGTTGTTCCTGTTGGTGGATATTCAACAGTTTGACCTTGAGATCGTTTTCCATAAGCGACAGTTCCTTTTCAGCTTCTCTGCGTTTGATTCGGCCTTCTTGCTGGATCTTCAGCGTCTCTTCCAAGGTTTCGATCAGATCCTGTTGCGTCTGTTTGAGCGTTTCGATATCGATCACACCCCGTTCATTCTCTTTAGCGGTTTCGATGGCTGATATTTTCAACATTTCCGAATTCTTGCGCATCAGATCATTCGTGGTCTGGGATACTTGCCTTTGCGCCGTTACCGCATCCTTCTGGCGCAGCAGGGTAAGAGCGATGGCCACTTGATTTTTCCATAAGGGAATGGCCGTGTGAATCGAGGATTGGATTTTTTCAGCCAATGCCTGGTTCGTGTTTTGGATCAAGCGGATCTGTGGCGCCTGTTGGATCGTCATCTGTCTGGTCAAGCGCAAATCGTGGGTGCGTTTTTCGAGACGGTCAAGGAACTGTTTCAGATCGTTGACAATCTGCACATCCATTTGGCTTTGGGAAACCTCGGCGGTCTGGATCGCTTTCGGGATTGCATTATTCTGAAGGTCCTCCATCTTCACTTCACCGGCAGCGATGTAGATGTTCAAGGCCTCAAAATAATCCTTGTTTTTTTGGTAAAGCTGTTCCAGCGTGACGTTGTCGTTGAGCAGGCCATTCTTTTCTTTATCCAGCTTGATCGCGATCTTGTCGATTTGGGCACCGATCTTCTGGTATTTTGCCGTCATTTCATAGGCGGATTGTTTAACCTTGCCGAAGATTTTGCGGAAGACGTTGTTGTCTTCTGCCCGCAGGTCTTCCGGTTTGGCTTCGTTGAGGCGATACATCAGATCGTTCAGGGAATCGCCGATTTCGCCGGTGTCCTGGTTCTGAACATGGTCCAGCATCGAATGAGAGAATTCACCCAGTTGTTTTTGAGCTGCAGCGCCATAACTGATGATGGCTTGCATGTTGTTTTCGTCGATTTGACCAGCTAATGCCAGTGCTTGTTTTTGTCTTTCTTCCGGTAACCGGTCGATCAGCCGATCCGGGTTGATCACCTCGTTGGCGACTGTGGTTTTATCAGCAACCACTGCCGGTTGAGCGAATGGATCCGAAAAAGGATTGGCCAGCAAATCGTCCAATTCTTGATTGACATCCTTGCTGTCAGTTTGTTTATTTTGTCCGGTAGCATCAAATTGGTCCATCAGTATTCCCCCTATAGCTCTTCGTCCAAAGCATTTTCATTGCTCTTTCCTTCATTATCCCTTTTCAAAACTTGCTTTGCAAGTTCCAACTCGATATCCATATCCTCGATATCATTGGACATGAAGCGCACGTAATCTTCGGCGATGAGGCGACTCATATCATCGATTGTTTTGGCACAGTTATCCAAGGCTGTATAGGTATCTTTCGTTTTGGAAACGTGGCCATCGATTGCGATGTATTTTTCAGTCAGCTCTTTCAGGCTGGGGAGATTCGTATACAGAAATTTATCGACTTCGTGCAGTCGGTTAGGCTGATTGACGATATTTTTGAAGAAATCCTGCAATATATCCACCGTATCATTGCGTGCCGCGATGGCCTTTAATTTAGAGCGCTGCTTCAGATTGGCTTCGATTTCTTGGATCGTAGTTTTGGCTTGATCCATTGTGCTGCGGAAATAGGCGATCTGTTCCTTGGTCATCCCTTTTGAATGGTAGAAGGCTTCTTTGTCGGCGCTCACTTTTCCCAGTGTGCCTCTTTGTTTTTTTGCCTTAGGCGACCATTGCATCCTTCCGCCGGTTTGGATGTAGTATAGGATTACGCCCAAGCCGATGGTCAGGCCGATCGAAGTCCAGAAATCGAACCCGAAGATGAAAAAGAATACCACTAATGCAATCAGGCTGATGACGCTGGAAAACGTATATTTCAATATATCCTTGATGTTGCTCCACATAAATTTTTCCTCCTTTGATAACATGCTGTTCACTTTGTCTGTGCTTATGCTATTATTCTAGCATAAAAGCATTAGGGACACCTATCGGCCGAAAGGATGATTTTGAGCGCCGATACCCATTTGGGCCGATTCTCACGCGGCTCTTGTAAATAGCCGAAAAGATAGGTTATGATAATACATGATCAGGATAGTAGATTGGGAGGAACATAAAATGGAATTTGAAGAAAAAACACTGAAAAGCGAAAAAATATTCGACGGCGTCTTGCTGCATTTGGTGAGGGAAGAAGTGCTGCTGCCGAACGGGAAAACTTCAGTCAGAGAGATGATCAGGCATCCGGGCGCTGTAGCGATGATACCTTTCACTTCCGACGGGAAAATGGTCATGGTCAGACAGTTCCGGAAACCTTTGGATCGGACAGTTGTCGAAATCCCGGCAGGCAAATTGGAGACATCCGATGCGGAACCTTTGCTGGCTGCAATCCGTGAGCTGGAGGAAGAGACGGACTATCGTGCGGAAACCTGGTCCGAATTGACGGTTTTTTACCCGACGCCGGCTTATTTGGATGAACGGATCACAATCTATTTGGCGGAAGGTTTGACGAAAGTCGAAAATTCTTTGCCGATGGATGAGGATGAATTCATCGAAATCTTGGAATTGACATACGACGAAGCGAAAGCTTTGCAGGAATCCGGAGAAATCTGCGATTCGAAAACAATCTATGCCATGCTGTATTGGGAGATGCGTCTTTTGCGGGAAAGAATAGAGGGATAGCATGTCAGAACCAAAAAAACCGCTGATCACCCGGGAACGTTACCGTCAGTACAAAAGGGACCAAACCACAAAACCGGTGACAGCTGAAAAGAAAGTCGCTCCGCAGGCAAAGGAAGCAGGTCGTTCCGTTCCGGCAACGGAAAAGAACAACAAGCAATCAACTGCCTCTGCAGGCGAGAAAAGCAGTATTCCGGCAGAAAAGAAACGTTCGGAGAACGGCAATAAAGCCAAAACCGCCAAGCCAAAAGCGAAGCTGTTCCGGAAGGCCGACAAACCGGCAACTTCAACAAAGGTGGAGCGTTTGTCAGACAAAGAAAGAGGCAGAAAACTGGACAGCTACTTGAACAAAGCCATCCTGATCGTCATCTTGTTGATCATTTTGGTTTTTGCGATAGCTTTCGTCCTATGACCTAACAATGCAGCTACAAGGAAGGAAACACTCATGATCGGAATTATTGGAGCAATGGAAGAAGAAAACCGTATTTTGTTGGAAAATATGACAGAAAAGATAGAAGAAACACATTTCCACCTCGTTTTTACAAGAGGGAAAATCGAAAATCAGAATGTAGTATTGGTGCAGTCAGGCATCGGTAAAGTCAACTCGGCCATAGCCACCGCCTTCATCATCGATCGTTACCGTCCCGATTTCGTCATCAATACCGGTTCGGCTGGTGGCTTACAGGCAAACTTGCATGTTGGCGACGTCGTCGTAGCCGATAAGGTTGCTTACCATGATGTGGATGCTACCGCATTCGGTTATTCGGTGGGACAAGTGCCGCAGATGCCGCATTATTATACAGCTGATAAAAAAATCGTTGAAAAGATTACGCGGGCAGCTGAAAAAGTCGGTTTGCATGCTGTCCAAGGTACGATTGTATCAAGCGATTCCTTTATCGCTTCCGAAAGCGGCACTAGCCGCATCAAGGAACATTTCCCTGATGCCTATGCGACCGAAATGGAGGGCGCATCAATCGCCCAAGCTTGTTACGTATTGGGTACACCCTTCGCAATCATCCGTGCCATTTCGGACGGCGCAAGCGATGGCGCGGCGCTGACGTTTGACGAGTTCATCGTCGAAGCCGGAAAAAAATCCGCGGAAATGGTCATCGAATTACTGAAAAATAGCGAAGAATAGAAGCCTTGCGGCATTTTGCCGGTTCTTTGGGAGCCGAAATCATCAAGTAAGCAGGTATTGAACCACTCACCCGATAATGGCTGAGTGGTTTTTGCTGTCTGCGGCACTTTCGGGCACTATTACTTTTCATAAGAAAGTGCTTACTGTTGTAAGGGCTTTTCAAAATATTGTACAATAAGAATGAAATGTCAGGCTAAGGAGGGGTTTTGAATGCGCCAAGAACTGGTGATTGGACAAGGCGACAAACCGGCAATCATCCATCTGGATAAGCTGAATCGGCATGGCTTGATCGCCGGAGCGACCGGAACGGGGAAAACGGTGACTTTGAAAGTGATAGCGGAACAATTGAGCAAAGCCGGTATCCCGGTGTTTCTTGCGGACGTCAAAGGAGATCTGGCGAGCATTGCGGAGCCGGGTGAGTTGAGCGAAAAAATAATGGAGCGGGTAACGAAACTGCAGCCGGAGGATTTTGAGCCGCGTGCTTATCCAGTGGAGCTCCTGGATATCTTTGGATCGAACGGCGTGCCGGTGCGGACGACCATTTCCGATATGGGTCCGATCCTGTTGTCGCGCCTGTTGGGACTCAATGAAACCCAGGAAGGGATCATGAACATCGCGTTCAAAGTTGCGGATGAGAAACAACTCCTGCTCATCGACATCAAAGATTTGCGGGCGCTCCTGAATTTCGTCGGAGACAACGCCACAGAGCTACGCCGCGAATACGGGAATATTTCAAAGCAATCGATCGGTGCGATCTTAAGAGGTTTATTGGTTATTGAGGAACAGGGAGGCGATCTTTTCTTCGGGGAGCCGATGTTCGATATCCAGGATTTATTGAAAACAGATGCAGCTGGGCGCGGCTATGTGAACATTCTGATGGCGAACCGCCTGTTCATGTCGCCAAAACTCTACTCGACTTTCCTGCTGTGGTTCCTTTCGGAGCTATATGAGCAATTGCCGGAAGTCGGTGATCTTGAAAAACCAAAGATTGTCTTCTTTTTTGATGAAGCGCATGTCCTTTTTCAGGACGTTCCGGATGTTCTTGAGGAAAAAATCGAACTCATTGTCCGGCTGATCCGTTCCAAGGGAGTCGGTGTTTATTTCGTGACGCAAAATCCCACCGACCTGCCGAATGCTATTTTGAGCCAATTGGGCAACAAAATTCAGCATGCTTTGCGAGCCTTTACGCCTAAGGAACAGAAGACCGTCAAAGCGGTCGCCGAAACGTTCCGGCAGGTGGAGGGGGAAGAATTGGACAAGAAATTGACGGAGCTGAAGGTCGGTGAAGCGATGGTCTCCTTTCTCGATCCGGAAGGGATTCCCGGCTATGTTCAGCAGGTAATGATTTATCCTCCGGAGAGCAAAATGGGCATCCTGGATCCGCTCGTCAAAGAAGAAAAAATCAACCGTTCCTTGCTGTATTATAAATACAGCGAGGCAATCGACAGGGAATCTTCCTACGAACAACTGCAGCGACTATCGGAAATCAAAGCGATTGAGTTGGAGGAAAATGAAGAACTTGCCGCAAGGGACAGGGAAAAAGCCGAACAGTTGAAGCGACTGGAAAAAGAGCAGCAAAAAGAACAAACCCAGCAAAAACGAGCGAGCAGTTCCCGTGATTCCACGATGGACAGATTCACAAAAAATTTGATGTCGCAAGTCGGCCGGGAAGTCGGCCGCGTCATCTCCCGCGGTATTTTGGGCATCCTGAAAAAATGAAGACAGACCGAAAAGACCAGTCCTACAAGGGCTGGTCTTTTCAGTTTCGTTTTTTCGGATGAACCGAATGCATAGAAACGCTCCCATTGAAGCTACTTACTTTTTTTCATGAAAATCTCATATTTGGTATTGTGTTTTATTTCTGCATCAAGTAGAATAGCACCTATACCATTAATTGAGAATGATTCTCAATTAGAATTGTTATCATTAAGGAGTTACTTTTGGAAGATGGTGAATAGATGTTGAAGAAATTACTGCTTGTTCTGGCATTGGCAGGAGTGATCGTGCTTTCCCTCGGAGTGGGGACTGCTGCTTTTTCGGTGGAACAGTTTCTGGTCGGTAGCAACACGGACCGTCTGATATTGTTGTCGTCACGGCTGCCGAGGACGATTACGGTTCTCTTGGCTGGAGCGGGCTTGTCCTTATCCGGACTGATCATGCAATCATTGACGCAGAACCGGTTTGCCGCTCCTGATACAGTCGGCACGGTGGATGCGGCGAGAGTGGGCATGCTGTGCGGCATGATTTTCTTTCCGGGCTTATCGGTTGTGGGGAAGATGACTCTTTCCTTCCTCTTTGCGGCGGCGGGGACGTTCCTGTTTTTGGTGGTCGTGAATCGCTTGCCTTTCAAGAGCCAGATGACGATCCCTTTGCTGGGTCTGATGTACGGAAATATTTTGGGAGGGGTCGCCAATTTTTTTGCCTTCCGCTTCAACGTCACGCAAAATCTTTCCGCCTGGATGCAAGGCGATTTTTCATTGGTCATCAAAGGACAATATGAGGGGATGTACCTCATTTTCCTGTTGTTTTTGGCACTTTATTTTTTTGCCGATCATTTTACGATTGCCCGCTTCGGGAAAGACGCGGCCAAAAACCTCGGCCTGCCTTTTGAAGCCGTCTTGTTCATTGGGACGCTGTTCGTATCCTTGGCTGTGGCGGTCATCCTGAGCACGGTCGGCAACCTGCCGTTTTTGGGAGTCATCATCCCGAACCTCGTCTCGTTGCGCTTCGGTGATAACATCCGCAATACCCACGGCAAGGTTGCGCTGTTCGGAGCGATTTTCTTGTTGCTGTGCGATGTGTTCGCGCGATCTGTCATCCCACCGTACGAAATTCCGGTGGAAACGGTATTGGGTGTTTTCGGCGGCGGCCTGTTCCTGGGGCTGTTGCTGAAGGGAGGGCGGACAGCATGAAAAACGTGTTGAAAAACCGCATCATCATGAAACGGTTGGCTGTGATTGCAGTGGCTGTGGCTTTTGTTTATTTTTTCTGGAACCAAGGCAACGCTAATTTGTTCATCATGAAGTTGCGGAGCACGAAGCTTTTGACATTTGCGGTCATCAGCATCAGCACTGCCTTTGCGACTGTCAGCTTTCAGACTGTCGTGCACAGCAATTTTTTGACCCCCAGCATTCTTGGGGTCGAATCCTTCTACAGGCTTCTGCAGACAGTGTTGATGTATTTCAGTTTCTCGCTGTTGGGCAGCCAATTGAATGCTGAATGGCAGTTCATTTTGCTGCTGTTCCTGATGCTTGGCAGTTACTTTTTGCTGTACCGGCTTTCTTGGAGCCGGAAAAATTACGATATGCAGGTCATCCTGATGATCGGGCTCGTCATGGGGACCTTCTTCAACAGCATCAGTTCCTTCATGCAAGTGCTGATGGACCCGAATGAGTACGACAAACTGCAGACGAAACTGTATGCCAGTTTTCAGAACATCAATGATTCCGTGCTTGTTTTGGCTGTTCCAATCGCCGTGTTTTCGATCATCAGTTTGTGGCGCAAGCGGAAGGTATTGGAAGTTTTGGGACTGGGTACACAAACAGCCAAAAATTTAGGGGTCGCCGTCGAAAAGGAGACGAAGCTCACCTTCATGCATGTCATCCTGTTGATGACAGTCTCAGCAGCGCTCGTCGGACCGATGATGTTTCTCGGTTTTGTGGCGGCGAACATCGCTTATCGGCTATTCAGGACGTATTGCCTGAACTACCTATTGCCTGGTGCGAGTCTGCTCAGTTTCGTGATGGTCGTGGCCGGACAATTCGTTGCAGAAGAAGTCTTCAAGCTGCAGACGAATTTGAGCATTCTGGTCGAACTGTTCGGGGGAATCTACTTCTTTTGGTTATTATGGAAGGAAAGGAGCAAACTATGAGAATCAGCAACGTCAGCAAAGCCTATGAGGATGAAAAGGTATTGGATGACATCTCTTTGGCAATCGAGAAAGGAAAAATCACAGCTTTCATCGGTCCGAATGGGGCAGGCAAAAGCACGCTCCTTTCGGTCATCAGCCGTCTGTTGACAAAGGACGAGGGGATATTGACGATACACGGGAAAGAGATCGAGGCTTGGCAATCCGATGAACTGGCGAAGGAGCTTTCGATCCTGAAACAGCAGAATGCCTACCAAGTGCGCATGACGGTCCGGGAACTGGTCTCGTTCGGCAGGTTCCCCTATACGAAGGGCAGGCTGAATGAAGAAGATCATGCAATGATCGACAAGGTTTTGGGCTATCTGAACCTGGTGGAATTCTCCAACCGCTATTTGGACACGTTGTCTGGGGGGCAACTCCAGCGGGCGGCGATTGCGATGATTTTGGTCCAGGATACGGAATACATCTTATTGGATGAACCGCTGAACAATCTCGACCTGAAACAGAGCATCGTGACGATGCAGACCATCCGGAATTTGGCTGACGAATTGGGTAAAACCATTCTGGTCGTCATCCACGACGTCAATTTCGCTTCCGTTTTTTCGGACAACATCATCGCCATGAAAAACGGAAAAGTCTTCCGGAGCGGCACGGTCGAGGAAGTCATCCGGACACCAGTTTTGCAGGAATTATATGAAGTACCCTTGGAAGTAATCACGACTGCGGATGGAAAAAAACATTGCACGTATCAAGCAATTTAACATAGAGGAGAATGGGAAATGACAAAATGGCAAAAGACAATCATAAGTTTGGCTTCAATCTTCACACTGGCGGCTTGCGGCGCCCAGGAAGGGGCTGCCGATGCGGCAGACTCAACAACAGCGACTTCGACTGCGGAACCCGAAGCAACGGTGACCATCGAGGATGCACGCGGCTCCGTAGAAGTGCCCAAAGACCCGAAAAACGTGGCTGTTTTGGATTTTGGACATTTGGACACATTGATCGCATTGGGTAAAGAGGATGCAGTCACGGGTACAGCGACCGAAAACATGCCGGCTTATCTGGCGGATACAGCAGATCAATTCGAGAATGTAGGGACGCTTAAGGAACCGAATGTGGAGGCGTTGGCGAATTTGGCGCCGGAGCTCATCATCATTTCGAACCGCTTGGTGGACTTTGCGGAACAATTGGAGGAAATCGCACCCGTAGTCGTGCTCAGTGTCGATTACGCGGATTATTGGGGTTCGGTCCAAAAGAACATCACTGCTTTAGGTACTATCTTTGACGAAGAGGCTGCAGCCGATGAAGCCATCGCTACCTTGAACGAAGAGATTGAGGCCGTGCAAGCGAAGACCGCCGGAATAAGCGAGAAAACATTAACGTTGCTCCTGAACGATGGCAGCATGTCCGCTTTCAGCACAGGCTCACGCTTCGGCTTCATTTACGATACATTGGGCTTCACGCCTGTCGATGCAGCGATCGAGGATTCCACGCATGGACAGTCCGTCGGCTATGAAGGGTTGCTGGAAATCAATCCGCAGATTTTATTCGTCGTCGACCGCACAGCGGCAATCGGAACAGCATCAGATGAAAACGCGGCGCTATTGGAGAATGATTTCATCTATCAAACGGATGCTTATAAAAACAATAAAATCATCAATCTGTCCTCCGACTTGTGGTATCTCTCGGGCGGCGGGATAGAATCGTTCCACCTGATGATCGAAGAGATCGCAGCGGAACTCCAGTAAGCAAAAGCGGAATCAAAAGATTGTCGCTCTTCCGGTTTTTTATCTATAATGATGGAAGGAAATCAGAAAGAGGTGCACGGTTTGGAAGGTTATCACTTCAATAAGGAAGACTTCAACGTTTTTGACATTCAGGGACTCGATGAAAGGATGGCAGGCATCCGCGAACGGATCCAGCCCAAGTTCCGGCATTTCGCGGCAGCGGGGGCCCGCCTCATCGCTTTGGAAGAGGGGGCTGAATCGGTTCCCGTGCATGTCGCGAAGCACCTGCGCCGCACGAAACATGCACCCGAGAATACTTGGTGCGCCATCGGTGGGGACGCGAGGGGCTACAAAAAGTATCCGCATTTCCAGATCGGTATTGCGAAAGAGGGGGTCAGCTTCTATCTTTGCCTGATCGATCAACCCGTCAAAGAAAAAGAAATGGCTGCTGCTTTATTGGAGTGGATTCCGGAATTGGAGCAGTTGCCGCATGATTACGTCGTTTCGGTCGACCATACCGTGCCGACTGTGCTGCCGATAGAGGCTGTCGATTGGCAGCCTGTCCTGATCCGGCTACGGGATGTGAAGAAGGCTGAACTGTTGATCGGCCGAAAATTGGCGCCAGCCGATCCGCGGTTGGCGACGGAAGCAGGCACGCTAGCAGTGATGGAGGAGACGCTCCATGAACTGCTGCCGATCTACCGGGCCTGCATGGAACAGTATCGCTAAATGCGGAACCTAAGACAAACCAAAAAAGGACTGAACAGCGGGTTTGATTGCTGTTCAGTCCTTTTTGGCTTGAAAAATATTTTGAGCATCCAAAACGTTGGCTAGCTTCACGGGTTAGCCCTTCGGAAATTAGATAAATCGTACCTATTGCGCTCTGCGATGCTCAGTCGGCACGATTTCCTAAATTTCTTTCAGGGCTGAACGAACCCGTTCCGCTTTTCCTGTACAAAAAAAACGGCAAATTGCTTTGCCGTTTTCTTGAAGCTGATCTCCGGGGAGATTAACCTAATTTGTTGTAGTATTCTACTACGAATGACTCATCGATTTCAGCTGGCAATTCTTCGCGAACTGGCAGACGGTTCAATGAACCTTCGAATGTTTCTGTGTCGAAGGTGATGAAGTCTGGACGTCCGAACAAAGCTTCAGCAGCAGCTTTAACAACTACTAAGTTTTTAGATTTTTCGCGCAAGCCGATTACTTGGCCGACAGACACTTCGTATGAAGGAATATCAACACGTTTGCCATCGACAGTTACGTGACCGTGGTTAACTAATTGACGTGCTTGACGACGAGTAGAAGCTAAACCTAGACGGTAAACTACGTTATCCAAACGTTGTTCCAATAAGATCATGAAGTTAACACCTTGTTTACCTTCTTTGATTTTACCAGCTTTTTTGAATAAAGTTGCGAATTGACGTTCGTTCATGCCGTACATGTGACGCAATTTTTGTTTTTCTTGCAATTGCATAGCATATTCAGATAATTTTTTACGGTTGTTAGGGCCGTGTTGACCTGGAACGTATGGACGACGCTCCAATTCTTTACCTGTTCCCAAAAGGGAGATGCCTAAACGACGAGCCTGTTTCCAGCTTGGTCCTGTATAACGTGACATAATAAAATTCCTCCAATAAATGTTTGATTTTTGGAGTAAAATAAGAATGATAAGTCAGCAATGCGTGCAGTTGATCCTTCAATCTTCACCTTATGCAGCCGCAAGGGTACGCAATTGAACCATCTCACGATGGCGATGAACTGTTGACGCGGGTGCTTCTTTCTCGCTGCATTATTTTACACAAAGGTTATTGTACCAAACAACAGAAGTTAATGCAATGGAAATGTGATGTTTTTCGGACTTTGCCCAGCAGCGGAACGCTTTCACTGTTCCAGGGAAAGGAATTCAGTTCCCCTTATTATTTTCTGGTTTCTGATTGGTTCTTTCTATGTTATACTAAAAAATGAGATATATTGGGCGTTTTCAATTTTAAGATCAAATAAACGAAATTGTCGGAATAGGTGGAGGATTTATTGATGGAGTTTATATACTGGTTAGTAGCGATAATATTGATAGTGTTGATCGGGTACGGTGCGATCATGTATTTGACGAGGCAACAAGCGAATCGGATCAAGGCGATCGATGAGAAGAAACAAAAAGCGATGGCCATACCTGTGGCCGATAACCTGTTCACATTGAAAAATATGAATTTGACAGGTCAAACGAAGCGCACTTATGAAAGTTGGCAAGCTACCTGGCAGACCATCACGCGATTTCAGTATCCTGAAATCGAGGCGGCGCTGGTCAGTGCCGAACAATACATCCAACGCATGAATTTCATCAAGGCGAAACAAGCCATTTCGCAAGCGGATCAACTGATCGACGAAACGAAAAACAGCGTTGAAAAAGTGAACAAGGCACTCGAAAAACTATTGGAAAGTGCACAGGAAAACCGCAAAGAGTTGGAAGAAATCCAGGAACGCTATAATAAAATCCGCAAACAATTATTGGCGCACAGCTTTACATTCGGTCCAGCCATCGAAACGTTGGAGAAAAACCTGAATTACATGGAGTTGGATTTCACGAAATTCAATTCATTGACGAACGAGGGCGACCATATGGAAGCCAAAGAAATCTTATCGCGTATCGAGCAGGATTTGCTTGTTATGGAAGAAGTCGTTGAAAAGATCCCTCAGCTGAACGAAAAAATCAAAACAGAGTACGAAGAACAAGTGAATGATCTGAAAGACGGCTACCAACGCCTGCTGGATGAGAAGTACATTTTCGAAGGCGTGGATGTCTTCGTTGAGATAGCTGCTGTCGAAAAAGAAATCCAGGAAGCAAAAGATTCCATCGGCCTTGCTGATATCAATGAAGCAGGCAAGAAGATGGATAAGGTCGAACGCGATATTGAAGCGGTCTATGCCATCATGGAAAAAGAAATGGAAGCCAAGGATTTTGTGGGTCGTCATACGGCGAATCTGCAGAAGAAAATGGATCATGTCCTGCAAAGCAACCGCTATGTGCTGCTTGAAATCGACCGCGTTTCCCAGAATTATTTCTTGAACAAGAATGAATTGGGACGTGCGCAAGAGTTCGAAGAGCAGTTGCTGAAGGAAAATGAAGCCTTGCGTTATTACGATAAGATGATGAAGGAACATGAAATTTCCTACTCGGTTGTCCGCGAATATTACGAAAAAATCAGCCAACGCCTTTCCGAAATCGACAAGGAACAGTCTGAATTAGTCAGCAACCTCAGTGATCTGCGCAACCGCGAAAAAGAAATCAAAGACAGCATAGATCTGTACGAGTTGGATATGCGCAACATGAAACGGACCATCGAGAAGTACCATCTGCCGGGTTTGCCGAAAATCTATTTGGATCTATTCTTCTCAGTCACGGATCGCATCGAGGATTTGGCTTCCAAGCTGAACCGCGTGAAGATCGACATGGACGAAATCGATGCCATTTCCAAGATGTGCGAAGAGGACATCGAAATGTTGGATAACCAAACGCAAGCGATCGTGGACAATGCGATGCTGACGGAGTATATGATCCAGTACGCAAACCGTTTCCGTCATTCGCATGTGGAAATCGAAAATGCCATCAACAAAGCTTTGGTGCTTTTCCATCGCGAATATGACTACGAAGGTGCGTTGGAGGCTGTCAAAATTCCGCTGAATCGCGTCGAAGCAGGTGCTGCCCGCAAAGTGGAAGAATCCTACCAGGAAGAAAAAAATCGTCGCTACTATTAAATGCTGAACAAACAAATCGAAGGGGTCGGGACATTGTCTCGGCTCCTTTTTTTGGACACTTATTTATGAGAAGGCAATAAAATTCAGCCGTAAGCTTTTAATGGTCAGGCATTTTCTATATAATGGATAGGATGTCCCGATGAGAGTGCAAAGTTATTAAGGAAGTGTAGATAAAGATGATTTATTTTGACAACAGTGCAACAACAAAAATGTATCCGCAAGCTTTGGATACTTACCGGAAGGTCAATGAACAATTTTTTGGCAATCCTTCCAGTCTGCACAGATTAGGCAATGAAGCCGATGCTTTGCTTCAGCAATCGCGTAAACAGATTGCACACTTACTGGGTGCTCAGCCAGATGAAATTTTCTTCACGAGCGGCGGTACAGAGAGCGACAACTGGGCGATCAAAGGCACCGCGATGGAGAAGTTCGCTGCAGGGAAGCACATGATCGCTTCTTCGGTTGAACATCCGGCGGTCACCAAATCGTTGGAGCAGCTGGAAAAGTTAGGCTTTGAAATCAGCTACTTGCCTGTCGACGCGAACGGAATCGTATCCATCGATGAGCTTGAGAAAGTCATTAGGAAAGATACGATCCTGCTCAGTATCATGGCCATCAATAATGAAGTCGGCAGCATCCAGCCGATCGAGGCTATCGGCGAGCTGCTGGAAAATTATCCTTGGGTCCATTTCCATGTGGATGCCGTGCAGGCTGTCGGTGAATGCGAGCCGCTGATCCGACATCCCCGTGTGGATCTCTTATCGCTTTCAGCGCACAAATTCCACGGCCCCAAAGGCGTCGGCATCCTCTACAAGAAACATGGCAAACGGATCGCGCCGTTGTTGACGGGAGGCGGACAAGAATCCGGCATGCGCAGCACGACGGAGAATGTCGGGGGAGTCGCAGCGATGGCTAAAGCCCTGCGCATGACGCTTGAAAGCAGCGAATCAAGCCGGAAACAAGAACGGCTGGTCCGGAGTAAGTTGGTTGCGGCCCTTTCGGAATATGAGGATGTCCGAATCTTTTCACCTGAAGATGGCGCCGGCCATATCCTTTGTTTTGCCATGAAAGGCGTCAGGGGAGAAGTGATGGTCCATGCTTTCGAAAGCCAGGACATCTTCATTTCAACAACCAGCGCCTGCTCGAGCAGAAAGAAAGGCACGCCCTATACGTTGGGGTCGATGGGCGTGCCGGTTTCCTGGAGCCAATGTGCTGTCAGGATAAGTCTTTCCGGCGAGAATACGGAGTCGGAAGCGGAAGCCTTCATTGAACATTTCCGGACGCTGCATGGACAGTTCCAAAAAATACAATAGAATAACTGACAGATAGGAAGAGAACATAAATGGAAACGAACATTCAAATCCGCTTTGGCGAACTGTCGACCAAAGGGAAAAACAAAAAACGTTTTGTCCAACAGTTGGCGCAAAATGTCAGGATGGTCACAAAGGATTATCCGCAGATCAAAATCAAACCCGAGCACGATTTTATGTTGTTGGACCTGAACGGAGCTGATGAGGCCGTCATTATCGAACGCCTGCAGCATGTTTTCGGCATCCAAAACTATTCACCGGTCTATCTGGTTTCGCGTGATCTCGATGAAGTGAAACGGGTTTTGGTGGAGTTGCTTGCCAAAATGGAGACAGCCGGAAAGACATTCAAGATAGCTACGCGTCGTTCGGATCATGCCTACGAGCATGACACGACCTTCATGAATGCTGAGCTGGGGGCAACCGTACTGGATGCTTTCCCTGGCATTTCGGTCAAGATGAAGCAGCCGGACATCCTTGTGCGCGTAGACATCAAGACCAGCGGCATCATGCTCAGTACGCAAACCTATCAAGGGGCTGGCGGATTGCCTGTCGGTTCCAGCGGCAGAGGCATGCTTATGCTTTCCGGAGGCATCGATTCGCCGGTAGCCGGTTATCTCGCCATGAAACGCGGTGTGAAGATTGAGGCAGTGCACTTCCACAGCCCGCCTTACACAAGTCCGCAAGCGTTGCAGAAAGCCAAAGATTTGGCTGCCAAATTGACTAAATTCGGCGGTGAAATCCAGTTCATCGAAGTGCCGTTCACGGAAATCCAGGAAGAAATCAAAGAGAAAGTGCCGGCGGATTATCTGATGACGATCACGCGCCGGATGATGCTGCGGATCACCGATGCCATCAGAGCCGAACGCAAAGGGCTGGCCATCTTTAATGGGGAATCTTTGGCCCAAGTCGCTTCCCAGACGTTGGAGAGCATGATTGCCATCAATGATGTCACAACGACACCGATCATTCGTCCTGTCGCAACGATGGATAAATTGGAAATCATCGATTTGGCGCAGAAAATCGATACCTTTGATTTGTCGGTGCAACCGTTCGAGGACTGCTGTACGATTTTTGCGCCACCATCACCAAAAACGAAACCGCATTTGGATAAGGCCAGACGTTTTGAAGCGAACCTTGATGTGGAACCGCTCGTGGCGCGCGCGGTTGCAGGCATTGTCGTATCAAGCATAACCGGCCGGGAAGACACCGCAAGCCACGACGAGGCTCTCTTTTCAGACTTGCTGTAATCCGCCTTGCAAGAGCGTATCCTTACCATAAATCACCGCTTATCTGTATAATAAGAGTATTATCGGATAAGGGGGAATGTTTTCATGCAAGTGACATTAAAAGGTGAAATTATTGAAGTTTTAGGGACTCAGCCTGTTGTTGGGGAGAAGGCGCCGGCATTTTCGTTGTACAACACAGAAGACGAAAAGGTATCTTTGGATGATTTGCGCGGTTCGGTTGTTCTGATCAGCGTATTCCCGGACATCAACACGAGGGTCTGCGATAATCAAACACGCAAATTCAACGAGACAGCAGCAAATATCGAAGGTGTTACACTGTTGTCAGTTTCGAGAAATACAAAAGAAGAATTAGCCGACTGGTGCTCGGCAAACGGCATCGATATGCAGATGCTGCATGATGACAACGGCGAATTTGCCGAAGCCTACGGACTGAAGGTGCCTCAGATGGGCAACAAGTTGGCCCGCAGCGTGTTCGTCATCGACAAAGAAGGCGTCCTTTCCTACATGGAGATCGTCCCTGAAATATCGACGGAACCAGATGAAGCAGCAGCATTGGCAGCTGCAAAAAATTTACTTTAATCGCATTGAGATTTTAATCAAAAGGTGCTAAACTAGTGAAGTATAAATAAGCGTCGATCAAGAAGAGTAGCTTACCCGGAACCACATAAGAGAGAAAAGCGTTTGGTGAAAGCTTTTTTGGGGAAGGAAAGTGAAGTAGCTTGTGAGCAAGTTGTGTGAAGGTCTGTGGACTGGGTAGCGCAGCTCGGAGTATTCTCCGTTATCAAAAAGAGAGACAGGGATCCGATTCCTGTAATTTAGGTGGTACCGCGATTCATATCGTCCTGCATATTCGTATGCAGGGCGTTTTTTTTCGCAACAAATCAATGTAAAAGAGAGAGGAAGTGGCTGAATGTCTAAAGCAGACGCAATGCCGACAAAGTATCAACCCCAACAAGTAGAAGCTGGGAAATATCAAAAATGGGTGGAAGCGGGGCTGTTCAAGCCTAGCGGCGACAAGAGCAAAAAACCGTATTCGATCGTGATTCCGCCTCCGAACGTAACCGGCAGACTGCACTTGGGCCATGCCTGGGATGTGACGCTGCAGGATATGTTGATCCGCCAAAAACGCATGCAAGGATTCGATACGTTGTGGTTGCCTGGGATGGACCACGCCGGCATCGCCACCCAGGCCAAGGTTGAAGCGAAATTAGCCGAGGATGGCCTTACCCGCTATGACCTGGGCCGGGAAGCCTTTGTCGACAAAGTTTGGGAATGGAAAGAGGATTACGCTAGCGTTATCCGCGAGCAGTGGGGAAAAATGGGCATATCCGTTGATTATGACCGCGAGCGATTCACGCTGGATGAAGGCCTGTCGGATGCGGTCCGCAAAGTCTTCGTCGGCTTGTACGAAAAAGACTTGATCTACCGCGGCGCCTACATCATCAACTGGGATCCCAAAGCGAAAACAGCCTTATCCGATATTGAAGTAATCCACAAAGACGTTCAGGGCGCCTTCTATCACTTCCGCTATCCGATGACGGATGGCTCAGGCTACCTGGAGTTGGCGACTACCCGTCCCGAAACCATGTTGGGCGATACTGCCATCGCAGTTCATCCGGAAGATGCAAGATATCAGCAGTTCATCGGCAAGACCGTGACGTTGCCGCTGGTGAATCGGGAAATCCCGGTCATCGCTGATGATTATGTCGAGATGGACTTCGGGACCGGCGTCGTTAAGATCACGCCGGCGCATGACCCGAACGACTTTGAAGTCGGTTTGCGCCATGATTTGCCGCAAGTGAACGTCATGAACGATGATGCGACGATGAACGAAGCAGCCGGAAAATATGCAGGAATGGACCGTTTTGCAGCGCGCAAAGCGATCATAAAAGATATGGAAGAACTGGGCTATTTGGTCAAAATTGAAGAAATGACCCACAGCGTCGGACATTCGGAACGTACAAACGTTATTGTGGAACCGCGCATCTCGACGCAATGGTTCGTCAAAATGCAGCCATTGGCCGAGCGTGCGGTCGGAAATCAATCCTCAGAAGAAAAAGTTTCCTTCTATCCGGAACGATTTGAGAATACTTTCCTGACTTGGATGGGCAACGTCCATGACTGGGTCATTTCTCGCCAATTATGGTGGGGACATCAAATCCCGGCTTGGTATCATAAAGAAACCGGCGAAATGTACGTAGGCATGGAAGCTCCGAGCGACAGCGAAAACTGGACGCAGGATGAGGATGTTCTGGATACATGGTTCAGTTCAGCACTTTGGCCGTTCTCGACGATGGGCTGGCCGGATGAAGAGGCGGAAGATTTCAAACGTTATTTCCCTACGAGCACTTTGGTGACCGGATATGACATCATCTTCTTCTGGGTAAGCCGGATGATCTTCCAGAGTCTGGAGTTCACCGAAAAGCGTCCGTTTGAGAATGTGCTGATCCATGGTCTGATCCGTGACGAGCAAGGCCGCAAAATGAGCAAATCGCTCGGAAACGGGATCGACCCGATGGATGTTGTCGAAAAATACGGGGCGGATGCTTTGCGCTGGTTCTTGGCGAACGGTTCCGCACCCGGTCAGGATGTCCGCTTCAGCTATGAGAAGATGGATGCATCCTGGAACTTCATCAACAAGATCTGGAATGCCAGCCGTTACGTGCTGCTTAACTTGGAAGACCTGACTTTCGATGATATCGACATCTCAGGGGAAAAGACGATAGCCGATAAATGGATCCTTTCCAGCCTGAACAAGACCATCACAAAAGTGACGGACCTGTTCGAGAAATTTGAATTCGGTGAAGCCGGTCGCTTGTTGTACCGTTTCATCTGGGATGATTACTGCGACTGGTATATCGAAATGTCCAAGGAAGTTCTGCAAGGGGAAAATGAAGAGGCAAAACAGACAACCCGCAGCATCTTGGCGTATGTTTTGGATAATGTGTTGCGCTTATTGCATCCGGTAATGCCGTTCGTCACCGAAGAGATTTGGCAGAATGTACCGCATCAAGGCGATTCCATCGTGACGGCAGCCTATCCGGAAGCAAGGGACAGCTACATCGATGAAGCAGCAGAAGAAGCGATGGAAAAACTGATCGAATTGATCCGTGGCGTCCGCAATGTCCGCGCTGAAATGAACACACCGTTGTCCAAGAAAGTTCCGATGCAGTTGAAAGTGAATGACGAGGAGACCGAAGCGGTTTTCCGCGCCAATGAATCGTACATCTTCCGCTTCTGCAACCCGGATACACTGGAAATCGGCCAACACATCCAGGCAGCCAGCGACGCTGTCACCGCAGTTTTCTCAGGCGGAGAGGTGTATATGCCGTTGGCCGGTCTGATCAAATTGGAAGATGAGATTTCCCGTCTCGAGAAGGAAGCGGAGAAATTGACCAAAGAAGTCGACCGTGTGGAAAGCAAATTGAATAACGAAAAATTCGTCAGCAAAGCCCCGCAGGCTGTAATCGATGGGGAGAAACAAAAAGGAACGGAATACCGCGAAAAATTGGCGGCCGTTGAAGAACGCATCGCTGCCTTGAAAGAACAGTTGGCTTAATAAGAGAATCGAATTGAACAGGAAGAACCCTATTAGCAAGTTCCTTTGTGGATAGGGTTCTTCTTAAATGGAAATGGAGTGAAGCGGTAGATGTTTGCAACTTATGAAGAAGCGATGGAATGGATCCATACCCGCAAAGGCATGGGCCCTAAACCGGGAATAGTCCGGATGAAATGGTTGATGGAAAAACTGGATCACCCGGAACGTAAATTCAGATCCATCCATATTGCCGGAACAAACGGAAAAGGGTCGAATGTTGCTTACTTAAGAAGCCTGTTCATGGCGGCTGGCTATACGGTTGGAACCTTCACCTCGCCGCATATCGTCAGTTTCAATGAAAGGATCGGCGTGAATGGAGCGAACATCCCGGATGAAGACGTATTGGAGCAAGCGAACATCCTGCATGCACTCTATGAGGAAATCAGCCTGACGGATATGGGGCCGCTGACTGAATTCGAAGTTGTGACTGCCATGATGTTCTCCTATTTTGGCTCCCATCCGTGCGATGTTGTGTTGTTGGAAGTCGGTCTGGGCGGTTTGTACGACAGCACGAATGTTGCCGAGCCGGATTTGTCGCTCATCACGACGATAGGCAAAGACCACAGCAATATCCTCGGGGATACCCTGGCGGAGATCGCCTATCAGAAAGCCGGAATCATCAAGCAAGGGACACCTGTCGTCATCGGAAGATTGCCTGAAGAGGCTTTGTCGGTGATGCGGGACACTGCGGAAAAAAAGGCAGCGCCCTTGTATGCATACGGACCGGACTTCAGCGTCACCAATTGGCATGAGGGTTCTGATTACCATGAAGTCTTTGACTTTGTCTCTCCCTTGGCCACTTTTGAGAACCTCGAAATTGCCTTGATGGGTGGCCATCAAGTCGATAACGCAGCCACTGCGCTGCAGACATTCTTGCTGTTCTGCAAAAAACACGCTTTAAGCTACTCGGAGACCACAATCAAAGCGGGACTTCTGGGGACGGCTTGGCCGGTCCGGATGGAGATCGTTTCGCAAGAACCGTTTGTCATGCTGGATGGTGCCCACAATATCCCGGCTATGGAAGTGCTGACTGAAGCGATCAAGAAGAAGTTTTCTGACAAAGATATCACCATTCTGTTGGCGGCGTTGGCGGATAAGGACCTGGAGGAAATGGGCCAGTTGATCAAGTCGATCCCGGACAGCAAGCTGTACGTGACCAGTTTCGATTTCCCAAGGGCTGCCTCAGTCAAGGAACTGTGCGAGCGGATGAGCGTGCCAGAAGCTGAGGCCTATGAAGATTGGCGCTTTGCGATCGATGATCTGAAGGCGAAACAATCCGAAGAGGGCATGTTGCTGATTACAGGCTCACTGTATTTTCTTTCCGAAGTAAGGCATTATTTATTAAAGAATAAGGAGTTATGAGATGCGTAAAAAAGCGGTCATTTTTGATATGGATGGACTGATGTTCGATACGGAAACGTTGGGCTATCAGGCGCAAGGCGAATTGGCTGAAGAGTTGGCTTTGCCGATAGCGTTCGACTTCGACTATTACCTGAAGCAAGTAGGGCGATCCGATAAGGATGTGATGCCCGAATTGGCATCCGACTTCGGCGACGCTGAACTGGCGGAGCGATTCCTGAGGAAAATGAAGAAGAGGCAGACAGACATCGCCTCCGAGCAGGGACTTCCGATCAAAAAAGGCCTTTATGATCTGCTGGCCTTTCTGAAGGAGGAGGGCGTGGTGTGCGTCGTTGCTTCCAGCAGCCGGAGGAGAGAAGTCAGCTTTTACCTTGAGTTGGCTGATATTTCGCAGTACTTCCGCTACCAAGTCTGCGGGGATGAAGTGTCCTTCGCAAAACCGGATCCGGAAATTTTCCTGAGCGCCTGGAAACCCCTCGACATTCCGAAAGAAGACTGTCTCATCCTGGAAGATTCGCTTAATGGCATCCGTGCGGCCTATGACGCGGGCATTGAAGTGATCATGATCCCGGATCTGATTGTTCCCGATGACGAAGCGAAAGCAAAAACGACGGCCATTTTGCCGGACCTGCACGCGGTCATGGATTGGCTGAAAGAGAAATAACCTGTTCCGCCCCTTCCTGCGTATCTATTGAGTAGACGGAAGGAAAGGGGTAAAACAGGATGGTGCAAGAAACAAATCTGCTGATGGAGGTTCCGAAAGCCTCGCGCCCGCGTGAAAGATTGGATCAATTCGGAGAAAAAGCCCTGGCGACGCATGAATTATTGGCGATCATTCTGCGGACGGGGCCTAGGGACAGCAATGTCATGCAGTTGGCATTACGGGTGCTGAATGAGTTCGAAGATCTGCATTCCTTGAAGATGGCCTCATTGGAAGAGTTGACTTCAATCCACGGAATCGGCCGAACCAAAGCAATCGAAATCAAGGCCTGTGTCGAGTTGGGAGTGCGCGTAGCCAATGCCACGCAATTGAAGAGCGGAACGATCACCTCGACGCAAAGTGCCGGAACGCTGCTGCAGAAAGAGATGCGCGATCTCCAGCAGGAGCACGTGGTGGCTGTCTATCTGAACACAAAGAACGAAATCATCAAGAAGAAGACGATATTCATCGGCAGTCTGAACAGTTCGGTTGCGCATCCGCGCGAGATTTTCCGGGAGGCGGTAAGGTTTGCGGCGGCGAGGATCATCCTCGCGCACAATCATCCTTCCGGGAATCCCGATCCCTCGGAGGCTGATCTAGTCTTTACCCGCAGGATGGTGGAATGCGGAGAAATGATGGGGATTGAGATCCTCGATCACTTCATCATTGGGGTCGATGATTATCTCAGCCTGCGGGAATACGGCATCATTTAGTCCGATTCAGTGAATGTTTACGTAGATGGAAATGAAAATTTGGTGGCAAAAAACTTGCAATATCGGAAAACCTGATATATCATTATATTAGTGTTTTTGTTTGGTAAAGAATAGATTGTCTTGAACATTCCTATCGTACCAAAAGCAAGAATCACATTTTTAGTGCTTTGCACGAGGAGGAATTTTTCATGGAAAAAGGAACAGTAAAATGGTTTAACGCAGAAAAAGGTTTTGGATTTATCGAACGCGAAAGCGGAGACGACGTATTCGTACATTTCTCAGCTATCTTGGGTGACGGATTCAAATCATTAGAAGAAGGACAAGCAGTTTCATTCGAAATCGTTGATGGAAACCGTGGACCGCAAGCTTCTAACGTAGAAAAAATCTAATTTTCCTTAACTTAAGCGATCAAGGGGTCCGGGACACTGTCTCGGGCCCTTTTTAAATGCCGACCTGCTGGAGGAGTCACTGTGGTTCGTGTAGATATATTGTGTCAATTAGGGTGAGTTATTTGCGTCAGCATTACCGATTGACGGCATTCCTGTCAAATAGATTAATTCTTTCTTTTGTTTGTTACATTGATGTTTTTCTTGTTCCGGTTTGTGGTAAAATAGAAAAGAATTTGTTTGTGGGAGAGTTTGTAGTCAATCAGACGGAAGGATGAGAAGTACTTGGTAAGTTTGAATTTTAAGGGTAAAAACATCGGAATTGATTTAGGTACGGCCAATACGATCGTCTTCATAGCCGGCAAGGGCATCGTGATCAGAGAACCTTCTGTCGTCGCCAAAAATATCCATACGGGGGAGATTCTGTCCGTTGGGGAAGAGGCTTTCCAGATGCTTGGCAGGACACCCGGAACCATTGTGGCATCACGCCCGATGAAGGAAGGCGTCATTGCGGATTATGATACAACTGTCGCAATGATGAAATATTTCATCAAAAAAGCGACTGGAAATGCATTCATCAAACCTTACGTGATGGTCTGCGTCCCGAGTGGTGTGACGGAAGTCGAGAAACGGGCAGTTCTTGATGCCACCCGGACAGCCGGCGCCAAAGAAGCTTTCATCATAGAGGAGCCTTTCGCTGCCGCGGTGGGTGCCGGACTTCCGGTGCATGCGCCTACAGGCAATATGGTGGTGGACATCGGTGGCGGGACGACGGATGTCGCGACGATTTCGCTCGGAGGAATCGTTACGAGCCGATCCAGTACAGCCGGTGGCGATCGTATGGATGAGGCAATCATTCAATTCATACGCAAAAAATACGGTCTGTTGATCGGCGAGCGGACTGCCGAGAACATCAAAATAACGATCGGTTGTGCCGACATCGAAAAGGCAGCTTCCTACGGATCCATGGAAATAAGGGGCCGGGATATGGTCAATGGCCTGCCCAAGACTTTGGAGATCCATGCCGAGGATGTAGCGGTTGCAATCCATGATGTGGTCGAGAACATCATCCTTTCCGTGAGGGAAGTGCTGGAAGAGACTCCTCCCGAAATATCTGCTGACGTCATCGATCATGGCATCGTTTTGACAGGCGGTGGGGCTTTGTTGAAGAACATTGCTGAAGTCATTTCGGCGGAAGCGGAAGTTCCTGTATTTATCGCCAACGATCCATTGGATTGCGTTTCCATCGGGACAGGCGAAACATTGAAGAATATCAACGTGTACAAGCGTAAAAATTTAAGGCATTAAGAAAATGAATGTAATTGAAAGTGATGTACGAAATGAGGTGTCAATGTGAATCAGTTTTTTAACAACAAAAAATTGATTATCCTATTGATCAGTGTGATCACCTTTATCAGCTTGATAGCATATTCTCTCACCAACAACAGAGAAGATACATCGATACCGCAACAAGTAGGGAACGATGTGACAGGCTCCATTGCGAGAATATTTTCTAAGCCAGCGGAAGTAGTGGCGAATTTTGTTGATTCAGTCGATAACCTGATGAATACGTATGAAGAAAACCAATCTTTAAAAAGTAAAATTGATACCGTTTATGAGCTGCAAGTGAAAGTCTATAATCTGGAGCAAGAAAATGCACGGATGCAGGAAGAACTTGAGCTAAAAAGCACTTTATCAGAATATGAACAAATCAATGCTTCTGTGGTATCCCGCAACCCGGACAGTTGGCTGAACCAAATCGTCATCGATAAAGGATCCAAGGACGGGGTGGAGGTCGACATGTCAGTGATGGCCGGAAACGGTCTGATCGGCCGTGTATCCGAAGTCAACTCAACCAGCGCGAAAGTGCTTTTGTTGACCACTTCAAACGATACGACCAACCGTGTGTCAGCTGAAATCCAAACTGAATCCGGACCTGTTCATGGCATCGTCAATGGCTATGATGAGAACACGAAGATGCTTTCCATGTCCCAAATTGCCCCGGATGCAGTGATCAATCCTGGCGACAGTGTGATCACATCAGGCTTGGGCGGCGTTTCGCCAAGCGCCTTGCTGATCGGCACCGTCAAAGAAGTATCCATGGACAGCTACGGCCTGTTCAAACAGGTGACGATCGAGCCTGCCGGAGAGGTTTATAATATCCGCTTCGTGACGGTCATCAAACGGCTGAGCGGGAGTGGTGAGTGATGGTGCAGAACAGATCTTTGCATCACACTTATTTCATCCCCGTGATGCTTTACTTGCTTTTGATTTTGGATGGCTTTTTGATCAATGCCTTTCCGGGCCAGTTCGTCAGTGAAGAGTATATCCTTGTGCCGCACTTGGCTCTGTTCGGATTCGTGCTTTTTGCCTACTATTTCCCCAAACAGCCGATGCAGTTGTACGCAGTTTTGTTCGGGCTGTTGTTCGACAGTTATTACAGCGGCATTTTGGGCGTTTACGCAGTCGCTTTTGCGGTGATCGTGTACTTCGTGAAGAAAATGCAGAAATATTTGACGGAAAATGTTTTCGTGTTGGCTCTGTTGTTCATCTTAGCGATCGTTTTGGTTGATTCATTCGTTTTTGGCTTTTACAGCTTGATTGACATTACGCAGCTTGATTTCAGTGCATTCGCTTCTGAGCGTCTGGGACCGACCATCGTATTGAATATTGTGCTGTTCATTGTAATATATTACCCATTGTTTAAACTTGTGGGCTGGATGTACGACTGACCATGATGAGAAATGAATGAGATCTTTTTTAATGAAATGCTTGCATTTAACGAACGCTGTGGTATTATTGTCTTAAATTCTAAATGCAATGAAGAGAAAAAGTAACTTTTGGCTATTTCCAGAGAGTTTGCGGGTGGTGTGAGCAGACAATAGAAACCAGTGAAATCACGTCTCTGAGCAAGAATGCCGAAAAGACAGCATCCGCTGCCCTTAGTAGGTTGACTCGGTTGTGCCCGTTACAGCACTGACGTTTCGAATGGAACGTTATGAGGCGGTTTCTGTGAAGATGCCGCAAAAAAAGGTGGAACCACGACTTCAATCGTCCTTTAACTTTCAGCAGGAAGTTAGAGGGCTTTTTTTATTGGAAACGGCTTGATGAGGGGCCACCACAAAATTAGGTAATAAAAAAGTACACATATATGGAGGAGAAGAATATGAAAAAATTAGCATTAATGTTGTTGGCGTCTACAAGTTTATTGGCTGCATGCGGTGGAGGAGCTGCTGAGGATTCTTCTGCAACCGGATCGGAAGATTCAGGAATCAAAGAAACACTGGTGATGGGGTTGGACGATACTTTTGCACCTATGGGTTTCAAAGATGAGAGCGGCGAAATCGTCGGCTTTGATGTTGACTTGGCGAAAGAAGTCGCTGAACGCTTGGATGTTGAAATCACTTTCCAGCCGATCGATTGGGCAATGAAGGAAACCGAATTGGATTCCGGTAACATCGACATGATCTGGAATGGCTATTCCATCACGGAAGAACGCAAAGAGAAAGTGCTTTTCACAGAACCGTATCTGAACAACAGCCAAATCATCGTCACAATGGCGGACAGTGATATCAAGACAAAAGCCGATTTGGCCGGAAAAGTAGTCGCGACGCAACAAGGATCTGCAGCATTTGATGCCATCAATGCCGACGAAACGGGAATTGCAGCTGAGTTTGATGGGGGCGCGCCGATTGTGTACCCTACTTTCAATGACGTTTTCAACGACTTGGAAAGCGGCCGCAGTGATGCAATCGTCGTTGATGAAGTGTTGGGCCGTTACACCATGAAACAAAAAGGCGAGGAAAAGTATGCCGTTCTTACCGATAACTTTGGCGATGAAGAATATGGTGTGGGTGTCCGCAAGGAAGATGTCACACTGAAAGAAGCGATTGACGAAGCGTTGAATGACATGCGTGAAGATGGAACGTACGATGAAATCTACACAACTTGGTTCGCTGAATAACAAATGGTTCTACAGTGAATAACGAAAATAAAGGGTAAGAAAGAGGTTTATGAAATGGACTTGATACAGACGATACTGCCATCATTGCTTGACGGCTTGAAGATGACACTTACGTTGTTCTTCATCATAGGGATATCCAGCATTCCGTTAGGATTTCTGATTGCCGTCATCCGGGTTTACGGACCCAAGTGGCTGGGTTTTCTGATCCAGATATATGTCTTCATCATGAGAGGGACGCCATTGCTGTTGCAATTGATGTTTGTTTTCTTCGGTTTGCCGCTGATAGGCATCACGTTGGATCGTTTTTCGGCAGCAATTCTGGCATATATGATCAACTATGCCGCCTATTATGCGGAAATCTTCCGCGGAGGTATCACTGCTGTTCCGAAAGGGCAGTTCGAGGCCATTTCGGTGTTGGGTATCGGTAAGGTCAGAGGGTTTTTCAAAATCATCATTCCACAGGTCACCAAGATCGTATTGCCATCTGTAGGGAATGAAGTGATTGCGCTAGTAAAAGATACATCTTTGGTTTATGTCATCGGTCTCGGGGAACTGTTGCGGGCAGGGCAGATTGCCGCGAACACGTATGCTTCGTTAGTGCCGTTCCTGGCAGTGGGTATCGTCTATTTATCCGTTACGGCTGTCATTACGGTGCTGCTGAATAAACTTGAATCCAAAGGGAACTTTTAGGGGGGAGCGGCAATCATGTTATTAAATGCGATGAATTTAACAAAGTCTTATCATGACATAACCGTAATCGATGATTTTTCATTCCACATCGATTCCAATGAAATTGTTGTGCTTGTGGGGCGTTCCGGTACTGGGAAAACGACCTTGATGCGCTTGCTCAATAATCTTGAAAGAACAGACCAAGGCACCATTTCGATCGAGGATGCTGTCTTGTGTAAACAAGGGTTGAAGGGCGCAGAATATGCAGACCGCAAAAAAAGACGCCTTTACCAAAACAAAATCGGCATGGTGTTCCAGGATTACGCTTTGTTCCCGAACCTTACTGTGCTGGACAATCTGCTGGAGGCGCCGCTTGCCCAAAAATTGGGCAGCCGCGAAGAACTGGCGGCAAAAGCTGCCGGATTGTTGAAACAAATGGGATTGGAAGACAAATTGAATGCGATGCCGTCGACTTTATCCGGGGGCCAGAAGCAAAGGGTTGCGATCGCCCGGGCGATGATGCTGAATCCGCGCGTGCTTTGTTTTGACGAACCGACTTCTGCGCTTGATCGTGAATCTTCCGACAGCATCGGAAAGCTGATCCAGGAAATTGCAGCAGGAGGAACCGGCATCCTGATCGTTACGCATGATACCGAGTTCGGTCAACAATATGGTACCCGGATCGTATCCTCAAGTGAATTCGTCAAGAACCGTTAAGGATATTGTGAAGACTAGGGCATGTCCGCAGAAAATTGGACAGTCCAAACAAGAAACAGGGCAGCTGCCCTGTTTTTTGTTTTACCATTTTTGGTCCTCCGTGAGGTAAATGGCGACTTATTTGACGAATGTTTTGATTTTGGTTGACTTGAGGCTGGTTTTTTGATAAGCTATTAATGTTGTAAATGTGCGCACCACGGCTACAACCGCACGAATGGGAGTCATAAGACCTTAAAGGGCACTTCGTTTGGCGAGTCTAAGTAAAATAAGGAGGTGCAGAGAATATGTACGCAATTATCGTAACAGGTGGTAAACAATTAAAAGTTGAAGTTGGACAAGCGATCTACATTGAAAAATTAGATGCTGAAGCTGGTGATAAAGTAACTTTTGATGAAATCGTATTTGTAGGTGGAGAAGAAACCAAAATTGGCGCTCCATTCGTAACAGGTGCTTCTGTAGAAGGCACTGTTGAAAAACAGGGCAAAGAAAAGAAAGTAACTACTTTCAAATACAAGAGAAGAAAAGATACACACCGCAAGCAAGGTCATCGTCAACCTTATACAAAAGTAATCATTGACGCAATCAAAGCATAAGAGTGTGAATAATCATGATTGAAGTGAAATTTAAAGAAGATGACTATGGCAACCTGCTTTCTTTCGAGATTACGGGACATGCCGGGTATGGGGTAGCAGGTGAAGATATTATCTGTGCCGCTGTTTCTGTACTGGCCATCGAAACTGTGAATAGCGTTGAACGTTTAGCCGGTTACCAGATGCTTGTTGATGAAGCTGATGATGAAGGCGGGTATCTCTATGCGGAAATACTTTCCGAAAGGGAAGCGGAACAGCAATACATTACGCAAATTTTACTGAAGCATCTATTCTATTCGCTGGAAGATGTCGCTCAGACATATCCGGATTATGTGACCATAAAAATGCAATAAAAACTGTACTACTTAATAAGGAGGTGCAAACCACATGTTGAAATTGAATCTACAATTGTTCGCCCACAAAAAAGGGGGCGGATCTACTACCAACGGACGTGAGTCCCAATCTAAACGTTTAGGCGCTAAACGTGCAGACGGACAAACAGTAACTGGCGGATCGATTTTGTACCGTCAACGCGGAACAAAAATCCATCCAGGTACTAACGTCGGTATCGGTGGAGATGACACTCTATTTGCAAAAGTTGACGGTGTCGTTCGTTTCGAACGTTTAGGCCGTGACAAAAAACAAGTTTCTGTATACCCTACAGCTAAATAATACTTGTACTTTTGCCGATCAACCAATTACATACACACAAAAAACCTTGCGGGGGCAAATGATCATTCACTTCCTTCGCAGGTTTTTTTGTATTTTACAAAACAACAAAAAGTAAGGGACGGTGAACGACTTGAAAGCAACAAATGTTGAGAGTCTTTTCGGTTTAATGGATGAAGCCATCAAATTACTTCAAACGGAAGCTGAACTTTCATATGTAGAAGCGTTGTCCGAAACGCTGGAAAATCTTTCCTTTGAAGGGAAAGCACAACAAGTGGAAGGCTTGCCTTCAAACGAGGCAGTCGAACGATTGAATAGACTCTACAAAAAGATGAACATGGATGCATTGGATAAGGAAATCATCCGCAAGAGCATCCAATTGACTTTCATCAAGGCAACGAAAGAAGACAAGCTCCAGATGAATCATCAAATGACACCGGACACGATTGCGTATCTGATCGCTTATTTCATCGGAGAAATAAAAAAAGATAAGACAGAAAAACTGCATGTTTCAGACCTGGCTGCAGGGACAGGGAATCTTCTCAATATCGTTCTGGCGCATTTGGCAAGCAGAGGCAATGAAGTGACTGCGGAAGCAGTTGACAACGATGACCTGTTGATCAGTGTCGCGGCGAACAGCGGATCCTTGATGGGATTGTCCGAAAAAATCCATTACACCCATTCGGACAGCCTGCAGGAACTGTTGATTGCGCCTTCCGATATCATGGTATCAGATTTTCCAATCGGATATTATCCTGTAAACGAGCGCGCAAAAAACTACAAAACAGCTTTTTCGGAAGGAAATTCTTTTGCGCATTTCTTAATGTTTGAACAAAATGTGAACTATTTGAAAGAATCCGGTTGGGGGATTTTTATCGTTCCTTCTGACATTTTTGAAACAGATAAAACATCTGTATTAATGGGGTGGTTGAAGGAAACCGTTCATATACAGGCATTTTTGAGCCTTCCGGAAGATCTGTTCCACAAAAATGGAATGAAAAAATCAATCATTATTGTTCAAAAAAATGGTGAAAAATCGATTCAAGCCGAACAAGTGCTTTTGGGGGAAATTCCAGATCTTAAAAACGCACAAAAGATGCAATCTTTCCTGGATATTTTCCACAATTGGAGCGCAAAGATGATATAATATTTATTAGAGATATAAGAAAAATCAGTCAATTTAAAGGAGAGAAAAAAATGTCAAAAATCATCGCTATCAATGCTGGTAGCTCAAGCTTGAAATTTACATTATACGCTATGCCTGATCAGGAAGTTCTTGCAACCGGAATTATCGAAAGAATCGGTTTGAACGATTCCGTCTTCACAATCAAACACGGAGAAGGCGAAAAATTCCAAGTAACGGAAGATATTGCGAACCATGAGATCGCGGTACATAACTTACTGGATCAATTATTAGCACTAAACATCATTTCAAGCTACGATGAGATCACAGGCGTCGGCCACCGTGTCGTTGCCGGCGGCGAAATCTTCAAAGATTCCGCGCTTGTGGATGATCTTGTCCTGGAACAAATCGAAGAACTGGCTGAATTGGCGCCGTTGCATAACCCAGCGAACGCTACTGGAATCCGTGCATTCAAGAAATTGTTGCCTGAAATCACAAGTGTTGCTGTATTCGACACATCTTTCCATACAACAATGCCGAAAGTAAACTACCTATACAGCATCCCGATGGATTACTATGAAAAATATGCTGCCAGAAAATACGGCGCACACGGAACAAGCCACAAATACGTTGCTGAACGCGCTGCCGAAATGTTGGGCAGACCGATCGAAGAGTTGAAGATCGTTACATGCCATATCGGTAACGGCGGTTCCATCACTGCTGTCCAAGGCGGAAAATCAATCGACACATCCATGGGCTTCACGCCATTGGCAGGTATCACAATGGGAACTCGCTCAGGCGACATCGATGCATCTTTGATCGCATATTTGATGGGCAAACTGGGCATCACGGATATCAACGAATTCGTTGACATCCTGAACAAAAAATCAGGTCTGTTGGGACTTTCCGGCGTATCAAGCGATATGCGCGATGTTGAAACAGCAGCAGAAAACGGAAATGACCAAGCTCAAATCGCATTGGATATCTTCTACAACCGTATCCAAAAATATATCGGACAATACGTTGCAATCATGAACGGTGTGGATGCGATCGTCTTCACTGCCGGCGTTGGTGAAAATTCTGCACCTACCCGTAAAATCATCATCGATGGCATTTCTTGGTTCGGTTGCAAAATCGACGATGAGAAGAACAATGTCCGCGGCGTTGAAAGAATCATTTCAACTGACGATTCAAAAGTGAAAGTATTGTTGATCCCTACAGATGAAGAGTTGATGATCGCTCGCGACGTCGTACGCTTCAGCTAAAAATAGTCATTCAAAATAAAAATTCCGTTATGCCAACTACTGGCATAACGGAATTTTTTTGGTTCTTTTAAAGGAAAGTATAAAAAATTTCGAATCCAAAAGTGCATCACCTTTGGTGCTAGACAGATTTGTAAAGTGTTCCATGCATCCAACAATGATGGCTAGCTTCACGGGTTAGCCCTTCGGAAATTAGATAAATCGTACCTATTGCGCTCTACGATGCTCAGTCGGCACGATTTCCTAAATTTCTTTCAG
>NZ_JBAWAZ010000207.1:0-5790 GCF_049589555.1 Trichococcus sp. | reverse complement strand
TTCGAACAAATGAGTGCGCTGCTTACCAAGCACCTTGTCCCCGTCCGCCCACATAGGGCGGCTAAAAGGAAGAACCCGGTGAACAAATCCAGACGATCTTATCGTTACACATATTAACTTGGATTCCTTATAAAATTATAACGAGGATCATTTAAAGCTTGATAAATCAATGTTTACCTGTTGAACCACGTTATAGTAATCCGGGAATTAAGGTGTTAGGGCAACTTTCTTCGTGGAGTTGCCTTGCTTCGTCGTGCTTTCGATTGTCAGAAAAGAAAGAGACAGTGGAAACAGGAGAATTTCTCTCCCATTTCCACTGTCTCTTATTTGTCAATACCCTTAAGTTAATGACATTGTGAGGCAGCCTCATCCTTCTTTTTGCGTTTTCTTATCATCGGTTGCCGACTTTGCTCAGCCGATATCATTGTCCAAGAAATAGATCAACGTCTGCAATTCATTCGTCAAGTCCACATTTTGAACGCGGACATTATCCGGAACGGAAAGACGGATCGGGGTAAAGTTCATGATCCCGCGAACGCCCGCTTCGGTCAATCGGTTGGTGGCATCCTGCGCCACTTCTTGGGGAACTGTCAAAATGGCTACATCAATCTGTTGGATGCGCAATTGCTCAACCATATCCGTCATCGGGTAAACCGGCACACCGCTAAGGATTTTGCCGACGATGCCTTCATTGACATCAAATGCGGCACTGATGCGCACATTATTGCTGACATGGAAGTTGTAGTTCAACAAGGCATGTCCCAAATTACCCACACCTATCAAAGCCACATTCGTCAGACGGTCCTGGTTCAAGGTTTTGCTGAAGAAATCCAACAAGTACTCGACATCATAACCGTACCCTCTTTTACCCAGCGCGCCAAAATATGAGAAATCCCTACGGATAGTAGCACTGTCCACTTTTACTGCTTCGCTCAATTCAGTGGATGAAACACGTTTTTTACCGGCGTTATGCAAAAAGCGCAAATAGCGGTGGTAAATCGGCAACCTCCTTGCCGTGGCTTTTGGAATATCATTCGTCGACATTTTTTCTCCTCTTCTTTCCTCGTTCATTTCGTACCTCATATTGTTTGTCAGAATGCACAAACTTTAAAAAGTATGTTCACATACTTAAGCTTTCATTTCATATTGACTATTATATCATCTGATTGTGAAAAATCTACTAATTTGTTCGAAACCGGACTTGATTGTGAAGCCTTTTTTGAACAATATGTGAAATACAATACTAATTGTAAGCGGGGTCATCAATAAATTTCACATGCACAAATACGTGAATATAGCAATAACTCTGCTTGTCCCTATCGAATCAGTGTTTGCTGTGATAAAATGAAAAGGATAAATGCCAGCATTTGCTTAGAAAGAGGACACTACATATGATTTTACTACAAGGACAAAATTTGGCGCGCCTTTTTGGGGCTAGCGTTTTATTCGATAATATTCAAATTACAGTCCAGGACCATTCGCGCATTGCTCTCGTCGGCCGAAACGGAGCAGGGAAATCAACCCTGCTGAAGATCTTGGCAGGCATCGAAACGACAGACGCCGGTTCTGTTTCCAAGAGCAAGGAAGTTACGATCGGCTACCTGGATCAGCATAGCGCGGTCGATTCCTCGAATACGATTTGGCAAGAAATGTTGACCATTTTCGCGCCGCTCATCCGATTAACCAAAGAGGCTGAGCAAGCCGCTTTCGCTTTGGGGGATCCGGACCTGCTCGAGGATGAAGAAGCCTATCAAAAAGCTTTGGAACGCTATGACCATCTTCAGCACACCCTGCATGAAAAGAACGCTTACGGCTATGAATCAGAGATCCGTTCGGTGTTGCACGGATTCCAGTTCTACGAAGAAGATTACGATCGCCCGATTTCCCAATTGTCAGGCGGCCAGAAAACAAGGCTCGCCTTGGCCAAAATCCTGCTTGAAAAGAACGACCTGCTCATTTTGGATGAGCCCACCAACCATCTGGACATCGACACGTTGGCTTGGCTGGAAAATTATCTGATCGGTTACAACGGCTCGCTATTGATCGTTTCCCATGACCGCTATTTCCTGGATAAAGTCGCCACTGAAGTCTATGAAATCAGCCGCCACAAGATCCAGCACTACAAAGGCAACTACTCCTATTATCTGACCGAGAAAGCCGCCCGCTTGGAGCAGGAAGTGAAGGCTTACGAGAAGCAACAGGATGAAATCTCCAAATTGGAGGATTATGTCGCCCGTAACCTGGCGCGCGCTTCCACGACCAAGATGGCGCAAAGCCGCCGCAAACGTCTTGAGAAAATGGACCGGATGGACAAGCCGAAAGGCGACGAACGGTCCGCCCGCTTCTCCTTCGAGATCGCAAAAGAGAGCGGAAACGTCGTCTTGACCCTTGAAAACGGGGCTGTCGGCTATTCCGATACGGTCTTGGCTGACCCGATCAATCTTGATATCCGCAAGCAGCAGGCGATTGCGATTGTCGGGCCGAACGGGATCGGCAAGTCCACTTTGCTGAAGTCGATCATTTCCGAGATTCCGCTTTTGAAAGGGAGAGTCCAGCTCGGTGCCAATGTGGATCTTGGTTATTATGATCAGGAATTAGGCAACCTTTCCAAAAACAAGAGCGTTCTCGCCGAAATCTGGGATCTTCATCCTACGCTGAATGAAAAAGATGTGCGCAGTATTCTGGGGAGCTTCCTGTTCTCCGGTGCCGATGTCGAAAAAACGATTCCGGCATTGAGCGGTGGCGAGAAGGCTAGGCTTTCGCTCTGCAAATTAGCCTTGGATCAAAAGAACTTCCTTGTCCTCGATGAACCCACGAACCATTTGGACATCGACAGTAAGGAAGTGCTTGAAAATGCCTTGATCGATTATGACGGCACCCTGCTTTTCGTTTCCCACGACCGCTATTTCATCAACCGGATTGCGACAAGCATTGTCGAGCTCTCAGCTGAGGGCAGCAAATTATATCTTGGGGACTATGATTACTATATTGAAAAGAAACAGCAGGAAGCGGCTCTTGCAGCTCTGCAGCAGGCCGAAAACGCCACGGAAACAAACACTGCTGTTGAGCCTCTTTCGAAAGCCAAAGGGGATTACGTCTCTTCCAAAGAGAAGCTGAAATTGGAAAGAAAACTGGCCAGGCAAGTGGAGGCTTTGGAGGATGAATTGGCGACCGTCGAGGAGGCCATCGCTGCGATCGAGCTGCAATTGACCGAGCCGGAAGTCTACGGTGATCATGAAAAAGTCCAACAGTTCAACCAGCAATTGCTCGCTCTCCAAGCACGGCAGGACGAGTTGATGCAGGATTGGGAAGAACAGACAATGGCGCTCGAGGAACTGAGTGAATAGTCACGCGGATAACCGTTCCGGCATTGCTCAACTATATCAGGAAGAGCACTGCCTGAACTTTTGTTAAGATGCACCGGAACAAGTACGCATAATATGGAGGTCAGCATATGTTAGAAGCCGTTTTATTTGATATGGATGGTGTCATCATCGATACGGAACCATTCTTTTTGCGATCAGAAAGTATGTTATTGAAGGAATTTGGAGTGGACACCGAGCTGGAGTACCATTTCCGCTACCAAGGGACCACGCATGAGTATATGTGGGAAGCAATGAAAAATGAATTCAATCTGGATGCTCCAGTCGGAGAATTGGTGGAGCGAGCGAACGTCATCCGGAACCGTCTGATGGAAGAAGATGGCTTGCAACCGATACCGGGTGTGATCTCATTCATTGCGCGTCTGCATGAAGCAGGTGTCCCATTGGCGATCGCCTCTTCCTCTCCGTTGACGGATATCCATAAGGCTGTAAAAGCATTGGATATCGAAAAATATTTCAGCTATTTTGTTTCGGGAGAAAGCGTTGCGCATTCCAAGCCCGCGCCCGATATCTTCCTGGATGCTGCCGAAAACCTGAAAGCAAACCCGGAAAACTGTGTCGTCATAGAGGACTCCCGAAACGGGGTTGCCTCTGCACATGCGGCCGGCTGCAAATGCATCGGTTTCCGCAATCTGGAGTTCCCTCCGCAGGATCTATCCTTGGCGACCGTCATCGTCACCGGTTTTTCGGATCTCGATGCTGATTACTGCAGAGCACTGATCGATTAATACGCACAAAAAAGAGAACGCTGGTCGACATAATCGGCCAGCGTTCTCTTCTTTTTTTATTCTCCGAGCACCAATCCGGGATGTGCATTCAGATCGTATCCGGCAAAATGTTTCTGTAGGTATTCGGTATAGGCTGCAGCCCCGATCATCGCCGCATTGTCCCCGCAAAGCGAAAGCGGCGGAATGACAACCTCGACTTCTGGAAGCTCTTGGGCCATTTTTGCGGACAAAGCCTCACGCAAGCCTCTGTTGGCGGCGACTCCGCCGGCCAACAACAGCTGCTTGATGTTCTTTTCCTTGGCCGCACGCAACGTCTTATGCACCAAAACCTCAACGACGCTTGCCTGGAAACTGGCGGCCAAGTCGTAGGGATTGATGTCATCCCCTTTTTGGCGCGCATTGTGGACAGTATTGATGACGGAACTTTTCAATCCGCTGAAGCTGAAATCGTAATTGTCTTCTTTGATCATAGCGCGCGGAAAATGCATCGTTTCTTTGCCTTCATGAGCCATTTCATCCATTTTTTTCCCGCCTGGATACGGCAAGCCCAAAATGCGGCCGATTTTGTCGTAAGCCTCTCCCGCAGCATCATCCCGCGTTTCGCCGATGATGTCGAAAGAGCCGTCCTTTTCCATATACACCAATTCCGTATGCCCTCCGCTGACCACCAAGGACAACAGCGGGTAGCGCATCGGCGTCACCAACTGGTTCGCATAGATATGGCCGGCCATATGATTGACCGGAATGAGCGGTTTCTGATGCGCAAAAGCCAACGCCTTCGCTGCACTGACGCCGATCAGCAACGAGCCGACCAACCCTGGACCATGCGTTACCGCAACCGCATCGATTGCATCGAAAGTGACCTTGGCCTCATGCAATGCCGCTTCAACGATTTGGGTGATCTGCTCGACATGATGACGGCTCGCAACTTCCGGCACGACCCCGCCAAAGCGCATATGGCTTTTGATCTGGGAAGCGACAACATTCGAAAGGACCGTATTTCCGTTTTTCACCACAGCTACACCTGTCTCATCGCAACTGCTCTCAATCGCGAGTATGGTCACATCTGTTTCTGTCATCAGCCTTCCGCCTCCTCTTTATTTTCCGACAGCAGCGCCAATTCCATGATGTAGGCATCCTCGATCGGATTCTGGTAATACTCTTTTCTTCGGTATATTTCTGTAAAGCCTATTTTTTTGTACAGGTTACAGGCAGCTTCGTTGGAGACACGGACTTCAAGCCAAAGCCGTTCCATCCCCTTCGTTTGCAGCACGGCGATCATCTCCTGCAACAATTTTGTTCCGATGCCTTTTCCTTGCTGGTCAGGCGCTACCGCAAAATTATTGACCGATGCCTCATCCACAACCGCCATGCAACAAATATAGCCAACTAACTTGTTTTCTTCCATGCAGCCTGTATAAAGGGAATGATTGTCCTTCAATTCAGACAGGAACGAAGAAGCTTTCCAACTGGAATGCCCTTCATTGGCCAGCAATGTAAGTTCATACAGAGCCTGTGCATGTTGCTCCAACTTGCCTGCGTCCGCCTTCAGGTCGCAGATTTCAAACGTGCGTTGCATGAACATCTTCCTTTTCTTCCGATTGTTTTCCCGCTAACGGCCATACCATCTCCAAAGCGTCTTCGCCATCGCCGTGATAATAATGCTGCTTGACCCGCTC
>NZ_JBAWAZ010000206.1:0-3686 GCF_049589555.1 Trichococcus sp. | reverse complement strand
GTTCGAAAAAGACTACCCCGATCGAGTCGAAGCCGGTCGTCATACTGGAAGGGATCCTGATTTTGGCCATACCCAAGTTGGTATCAATGATCGACATCAAAATATTTGTCGATGCGGAACCGGACATTCGGCTGATCAGAAGAATCGAAAGGGATATCCGCGAACGGAACAGCACGTATGAAAGTACGATTGCCCGCTATCTGACGACCGTCAAACCGATGCATGATGCCTTCATCGAGCCCTCCAAAATCCAAGCCGACATCATCGTGCCGCGGGGAGGCCAAAACGACATCGCCACCGATATGCTCGGAGACTTGGTTGAGCACTACAGCCATCACCATGTCTAAAGAGCGGTACGTTCCCAATAGATAAATCACAAAAAAATATTTCATGAAAAAAGCATTAGAAATAGACAAGAAAACGGAAATAGTATATAGTGTTCCTATGCAGTAATACTACTGGAAAAAAGCAGAACACGCACCGAAATGAGAGGATCTATTCAGTGGATAACACAGAATTGTTGACGCGATTTAATTTGACCAGGCACGAAGCGACCATCTACCTGACTTTGCTTTCGGACGGGGACCTAAACGGCTATGAGGTATCGAAAATAACCGGAATTTCGCGTTCGAACGCCTATGCCTCATTGGCTTCGTTGGTTGAAAAAGGAGCGGCCTTCATTATCGAAGGGGAGACTACCAGATATACCCCAGTACCTGTGGAAGAATTCTGCGGGAACAAAATCCGATCGCTTCAGGAATCCAAACAGGAATTGATCAAGAACATCCCCCAAAGAAGAGAAGATGCGGAGGGGTACATAACCATCACAGGCGAACACCGCATAATGGACAAAATGCGCAATATGATTTCAGAATCGAAGTCACGCGTCTACTTGTCTGTTTCCGGTAATATCCTGCCGGAGCTTTTGACGGAAATGCAGGCAGCGCATCAGCGCGGCATAAAAATGGTCGTCATAACCGATACGCCGTTCCCTCAGGAGGGGATGACTGTCCATCTTCTGGAAAAGCCGAAGAAGCAAGTCAGGATCATCGTGGATTCCACGACCGTTCTGACTGGAGATATCGATGAGGGCGAGTTTTCCACTTGCCTGTACTCCGGAAAGAAAAATGTAGTTGATCTATTGAAAGAATCGTTGCAGAACGAAATCAAAGTAGTCGAAATGATGAGAGGATTTGAAGCGAAATGACAAAAAAAGTATTTGTTGAAAAAGAGCAATTGGAAGAAATCGTACAACAGTATCCGACTCCCTTCCATTTATATGATGAAAAAGGCATCCGTGAGAATGCACGCAAATTGAATGCGGCTTTCTCCTGGAACAAAGGCTTCAAAGAATACTTCGCTGTGAAGGCAACACCGACACCAGCAATTCTGCAGATTCTGAAGGAAGAAGGCTGCGGCGTTGACTGTTCGACTTACACAGAGCTGATGATGTCCGATGCGCTAGGATTCAAAGGCGATGAAATCATGTTTTCCTCAAACGTGACGCCTAAGGAAGACTTCCAATTGGCCCGTAAACTGAATGCGACCATCAATCTGGATGATATTACCCATATCGATTTCTTGGAAGAAACAGCCGGACTGCCGGAAACGGTCAGCTGCCGATTCAATCCTGGCGGCGAGTTCACGATCAATAATGAAATCATGGATAAACCCGAAGACGCAAAATACGGCTTCACACGTCCGCAATTGACGGAAGGCTTCAAAAAGCTGATGGCAAAAGGCGTGAAACACTTTGGCCTGCATTCTTTCTTGGCCAGCAATAACGTTGCGGATGAGTATTATCCGATTCTGGCAGGCATCCTGTTCCAGACGGCCGTTGAATTGAAGGAAGAAACCGGCGCGGATATCACTTTCATCAACCTTTCAGGCGGAATCGGCATCCCTTACCTTCCGGAGCAAAAAGCTGCGGATGTGGCAAAAATCGGTGAAGGTGTCCGCAAGGCATTTGAAGAAATCTTGGTCCCTGCCGGTTTGGGAGATGTTGCGATCTATACGGAGCTGGGCAGATACATGCTTGGGCCATACGGTTGTTTAGTGGCAACGGCCATCCACGAAAAGCATATCTACAAAGATTACATCGGTCTGGATGCCAGTGCAGTCAATTTAATGCGTCCGACGATGTACGGAGCTTACCACCACATCACGGTGATGGGCAAAGAGGAACAACCAGCGGACCACATGTACGATGTGACCGGCGGCTTATGCGAAAACAACGACAAATTCGCCATCAACCGCATGCTTCCAAAAATCGACATCGGCGACTTGGTCGTCATCCATGACACAGGTGCGCACGGCTTCTCGATGGGCTACAACTATAACGGGAAATTGCGCTCGGCCGAAATCCTGTTGAAGGAAGACGGCGGCACGGAAATGATCCGTCGCGCGGAAACGCCAGCGGATTACTTCGCAACCTTCGACTTCACGGGCCTTTTTAAAGACGTGAAATAAACCGACACTAATATTTAGACGGGCCAACGAGCACATAAACTGTTCGTTGGCCCGGCTTATTTTTATTTCGCTTCAAGAAATTGATCTGAATGCATGATATAATGTTCCTGGATGAACAAACGAGGAGTGAAAGATATGTTCCAAAAAGAAACGATCAAGGAAAGCGTTTCGGCGCTTCCGTTGAAGCCGCGAGACTATTGCGTCATCACCGGGACGGCACTGGTTATGCATGGCATTAAAGAGGAAACAAAAGATATCGACATCAGCTGCACCAGGGAAGCGTTCCGGGATTTAGCGGCTCAGGGATACCCGGTCAAACAAGGCGACTTTGCCCGCAAAGTGATCTACAGTGATGATACGGAAATTTTTGAAGATTGGCACAAAGGGGCTATCACGATGATCGAAGGGGTTCCGGTCGCGAGCCTGGAATCTGTCATTATGATGAAGAAGCAGCTGGACCGGGAAAAAGATCGGGTGGACATTGCCAAAATCGAAGCGCATCTGGCCGAACAATTAAACTAACCAAAAAGCTGACGAACCGCCCTTGTGCAGGCGATTCGTCAGCTTTTTTTGACTATAGGATTTCAGACCAATAAGTACTTTACCCAGTAGGGAGCGAAATACGCTCCGCCCATGGCAAGGAGAAAGAGGCCTTTCCAAACGATGGTAGGGATATATGTTTTTGTCGCCAAGGCTGTTCCGTCCCAATGGCTGTCATTTTTCAAAAGCAAAACAATGAAAAATTGATGGGCCAAACCAAGCATATACCAGACGACGAAACCGATTGTGATGACGTCCACTGACTGATAAATCCGCATAAGGAAGCTGGAGTTGTTACGGTAGATCAAAATAGAACCACCAATCACAATCAGGATAATCAGGTTCTGCCAAAAGCTCTTTTCTTTCGCCAACAAATTCGTAAGCAAATAGATGCCCAAGAAAAACGGAATGATCCACAGCAACAGTCCCTGTAAATAGAGATAGGACATTACCACAAAGAACAACGCCTGCGATACATAACCTCCCAACAGGCTAAAGAACATCCCTAACCCGCTGCGGTTTCCGATTTCGGCTAAACCGAGGATGCCGCCGCTTTTGACGATTGAGGGAAGGACATTGAATTTTATCGATTGGATGCTTCCGCCCCATAAGCGCGCCGTAAGAGCATGGCCGCATTCGTGGATGATGACGTTGGGGAGGTCAAGATAAATGCCGAA
>NZ_JBAWAZ010000205.1:0-4696 GCF_049589555.1 Trichococcus sp. | reverse complement strand
AAATAATAAAACTGCATCATGCAGCCTAAAAGAAGGTGATTCCGATACGCAATCGGGATTATCTTCTTTATTTTTTTTGCACATTTCCCAAAGAATAATCCTGAACGCGGATTTGTCAATACCGAATATAAAAAAACTTCATCGAAGAGTATCAAAATGGACACAGGAGCATGCTCAAGAGGAGGTTGAAAATTTAACGGATGCCATCACAGCACACTTATTCAAGTAAATATGATAGCGTTCACAAATTATTAACAATAAAAAAGTTGTAACCGGTTACCACGGATGGTATTATTTCCTTAGTTCTTACAACCCGGTTTTATTAATGTTATTGCGATTTCTTTTTGAGGTAACTGAGTTTCACAATGCGATAACAAAGAGCGGTAAATAAGTTCTGGATTTCATAATATGGAGGGGATTTTTATGTCAAAAAATGATTCAATGGTTCAAGGGGAAACGAAACTCAATCGCGCCAAACTATGGCAGATCGTTTTATTCACTTTGAATAACTCATCAACAAATATTTATATGTTCGCTTTTGGGTTTGTCACCTATTATTCAACGGGTCTTGTTGGTTTAGCCGCACTATTCGTAAGCCAAATTATGGGGTACATCCGTATCTTTGATGGGGTTATTGACCCGGCTATCGGCGTTTTGATCGATAAGACAGACACTAAATTCGGCAAATATCGTCCCATCATGGTTCTAGGTAACATTATTACTGTTCTTTCATTCTTGATATTATTTAATATTCATAGCCTGGGCGATGGAATGAAAATTCCAATTTTCCTACTTTCGTTAGTCGTGCATAAAATCGGTTATTCCTTGCAAGCGACGGTTACAAAAGCCGGTCAAGCAGCATTGACAAGCGATCCAAAACAACGTCCCATCTTCAATATCGTTGATGGTTGGGTAACGACTTTATTGTTTACTGGTGGTCAAATTGTTGTCGCAAACTTCTTAGTGCCAAAATATGGCGGGTTTACTCCGGAATTCTTCAAAGTATTTATCCCAGGAGTTATGGTCATCTCAGCTATCCTCGGAATTTTGGCAGTTATCGGTATTGCGGAAAAAGACAACAAACAATACTTTGGTATTGGTGAAAAAACGACTAAAACATCATTTAAAGATTACTGGGAAATTGTCAAAGGCAACAAACCTTTGCAAATGTTAACCATGGCAGCAGCTTTTGTGAAGTTCAATTCAGCAATGTTCGGTGACCAAATTGTGTTGATGATCCTGTTCGGTATTATCTTTGGTAACTTTGGTCTATCAGGAACGATCTCTTTAGTACTGATTTTGCCTAACCTTATGTTCACTACTTTTGCAGCAACCATTGCTCAAAAACGAGGGTTGCGTTACTCGTATGTTCGTTATTTGCAAGGTGGCGTTATTTCATTAATCCTATTAGGCGGCTTGCTTTTCTTTGCGAACCCAGGTGATTTGAGCTTCTCTAACCCATCCTTATGGACAGTTGCCTTCGTGATCATTTTTGCTTGCGCGAAAGGATTTACATCCACACCAACAGGCTTAGCCTTGACGATGGCAGCGGATGTCTCCGACTACGAAACAAGTGTTTCCGGACGTTATGTTTCCGGAATGTTGAGCACCATGTTCTCATTGACCGACTCAGTCGCATCATCGTTCGCGCCAATGTCGATTGGTTGGGTCTTAGCCGCTGTAGGTTTTGCAAAAGTATTTCCAACGGCTGACACGCCACTTTCGCCACAATTGCGTATGGCTGGTATTGTATTGCTTGCAGCTTTGCCTTTAGCCGGTACACTGATTGCTCTAGCGTTTATGAAATTCTACCCATTGAATAAAGAAACAATGGAAAGCATTCAAATTAAAATTGCAGCAATGAAACAATCTGATCCAAGCGATGATGATGCAGAAATGCCTCAAGCTATCCCTAATACAATCCCTGCAATGAATGACTAAAGCTAAAACTTTTCATTTTTGAGCAAGAGGAAAAATAATAATGTTAGCGATTTCGTGGATAGTCAGCCTAAACTAGACACCAAAAATAACTCTATCATGTAGCCCGAGAAGATGATGACGATAAACTATCGGGGTCATCTTCTCTTATTTAATGCCATGATGCTTGGTGGGAGAATTAGCTGATTTGAAAAAAATAAATTCAACCTATATAGAATAGTTCTCCAATTATTATAGAGAAAAGAGGAAAATCTGATGGCAGAAGAAAAAATTGTCAAGCAGCAAAATTCAGCAAACGAAATGAAAAGCAGTCTAACCCTGAAGCATAAATTGGGTTATGGTGCCGGAGATGCCGGTGGGGTTGCTACCCTGGTCTTGATCGGAACATTTATGAACCGTTATCTTACAAACGTATTAGGCATACCATTTGCAACGCTATCTATACTGTTGCTCGTTTGGAATATTTGGGATATGGTCAATGACCCGATGATGGGTACTATCATGGATAAGTCCTTCTCTAAGGCACATGGCCAAAAAGATAAGTTCCGTCCTTGGATGTTGCGCTCTATTCCTTTGATTGTTATCGGTCTTATTGCATTCTTCTCTGTACCTTCAATGTTTGATGGTATGATGCGTTTAGTAGCTATTTTTCTATTAAAAGTTATCTACGAATTAGGTTACACTATGATGAACATTGCCATGGGATCAGTTCTTGGGGTAATGGCCTTAAACGATAGAGAAAGAACTACTTTATCTTCGGCTCGTGGTATGGGATCAACAGTCGGTGGTTTAATCAGTTCAATGATTATACCGGTGATTCTTTCGCGTTTAGGTGAAAACACAACCGGTTATATGGTTTCAGGTATCTTCGCGGCTATCTTAGGTGGTGCACTGATCTTCTTCCACTATTGGGCAACTGAAGAACGGAATGTTGCAGCGAAACTTGCCGCAGAAGAACAAACAGAACCGACAAAAGTCACAGATATTTTTGTTACATTAGCTAAAAACAAAGCGTTCTTGTCACTTTGTTTACACTCGATTGTAATCGTTTTCGGTTCAACCTTATTCAATACAACGCTTCCTTATATTTATGGCGATGTATTTGGTGATATTGGTTTAATGGGAACTGCTGCTTTAATCGGTCAAGGGTTACCAGTAGTGCTGTTACTTATCGCTCCATACTTGGTAAAATTCATTGGATCTACAGTTAAAGTAATCCGTACTTATTTACTATTGAGTGCCTCTATCTTTATTGGCTTGTACGTCTGGAAATTAGTGGGTGACTTGCCACCATTCTTATACATGGTTTCTGCCAGCGTCGGTATTGCTTTCATGCTGATGTCCGTTCAACTTCAATGGGGTCTTGTTTCAGAATCTATTGACTACAACGAATACATCACTGGCAAACGTTCCGAAGGTTCCATCTACGGTAACTTCTCGCTGACAAGACGTCTTGGCCAAATGTTGGCGCAATCCCTTGTTGTCTTGATGATTGGTTGGGTTGGTTACAGCCAACAGGCCGCTCAAGCTGGTCAAGCGCAATCAGCTCAAGCTGTTGATGGATTAGTTCTAATGAACCTTGTTGGTCCAGCCGTTTGTGCTTTATTATCATGGGTTTCATTCAAATTCATTTGGAACATTACTGATGAAACACGTGAGGCGATGACTTCAGCTCGTCTGGCAAGACTTGAGGAATTTGCTCAGAAACAGGATGAAACACAAGATTAATAGCGAGGTGCACTTATGAAATTAAGAAGTCACTTATTGAATGTTTTGGTCAATGATGAAGTGGAGGCTTACTTAAAGGAAAACGATGTCATCATCGTGCCTTTTGGCCCAACCGAACTCCACGGAGGGCTGCCCTTGGATTGCGAAACCATCTTGGCTGAGGGGATTGCCTTATTGATGGCAGAAAGGACAAACACACTTGTGCTTCCGCATGTGCCTTATATTTATTCAGGGGCGACCGCCTCAGGGAAGGGAACCATCCAATTGACCGTCAGGGAAAGTGCCGATATGCTGCATGGTCTGGCACAGTCCTTATTGCGGTCAGGCTTCAAAAAGCAGATCTATATCAGCCTGCACGGCCCAGCCCATATCTCCATCAATCCGGTTGTGCGTGATTTCTTTGATGAAACAGGGGTAGCCATCCTCTATATTGATGGCATGATAACCGCCCAGAAATCCGGCGTCTTTTCAGATCCGAAAGAGATGATGCTCAATTTGGATAAGATGATTCTTGGGGCTTACAAGTTACGTAATCGTTTGGATGATATATTGCTGACTTCTGATTATGCAGAACCAGTTACCCAGACACCAGCGGTTTTTGGTAACCTAAGCGCCCAAGCCTTCCAATCTGGAGCAACAGGTTATTATTTCAAGGAACATTCAGACCATATGGCAACCTCTGCTATACCTGATATTGAAACGCGAGACCGCATGGCAGAAGAGGGACGGGTACTGCTTAATAAGATGGTGGATACAATTGATTTCCCAACTTTACTGAAGGAAATGGCGATTCAAGAAGATTATCTTGAAGAGGTTTACGATCGTTACCCACACGTGCCGGCTGCCTACAATCGACACAAAAACATTTAAACAGTTTCACAGACTGCTCCCCGTAATGTGGGGGCAGTTTTTTGTCTATCTATTGTCAAAAGCAGGTGTAGATCACTTTTTCAAGAAAAAAGCGTTCACAAAGTATTAACAATTAAAAAGTTGTAACCGCTTACTTTCGATGGTATCATTTCCTTAGATA
>NZ_JBAWAZ010000204.1:0-3642 GCF_049589555.1 Trichococcus sp. | reverse complement strand
TCCAATATGTCTATTATATGTTTGTTTCCCAAATTTTTGAATGGCTTTCATAACCATATTTAATATTTAACAATTGAAATAATTCTGTAACAATCCTTTCAATTACTTAAAAGTAAGCCCTTTCCATCTTTGGCTTACCTTTAAATATAACACAAGCCGTCAAATAGTCTACTGACTGGACAAAAATCATGATAAAATGGTCATTGAGGTGAAAGTATTGACAAATCAATTTTTAAACAGTGACACAAATAAACGTTACCATACATGGAATTACCATCTGCAACAACACTTTGGCGAAAAGATATTCAAAGTCGCCATCGACGGCGGTTTTGATTGCCCCAACCGCGATGGCACAGTAGCTCATGGCGGTTGCACCTTCTGCACCGTTTCCGGATCCGGCGATTTCGCCCAAGACCGGATCGATCCGCTGCCTGTCCAATTACGCAAAGGCATCGACATGATGCACAAAAAATGGCCAAATGTAAAAAGCTACATCGCCTACTTCCAGAACTTCACCAATACGCACGCACCGGTGGATATCCTGCGCCATCGCTATGAACAGGTCGTCAACGAAGAAGGTGTGGTCGGCATCATGATCGCTACACGTCCGGATTGCCTGCCACCGGAAACGATCGCATATTTGGCGGAACTGAACAAACGCTATTATATATGGGTGGAATTGGGACTTCAGACCATCCATGAGGAAACGAGCAAAATCATCAACCGCGCTCATTCTTATGATACCTACCTGAAAGCAGTCGAAGAACTGCGTGCGCATAATATACCGGTATGTACCCATCTCATCAATGGGCTTCCGGGAGAAACCCATGACATGATGATGGAGAGCGTCAACCGCGTCATCCTGGATTCGGATATTCAAGGCATCAAGATCCATTTGCTCCATTTGATGAAAAACACCAAAATGCTTAGGGACTATCATCAAGGCAGGCTAAGGTTGCTGGAAAAAGACGAATATGTTGAGCTCGTCTGCGATCAGCTGGAAGTCATTCCGCAAGAAATCATCATCCACCGCATCACCGGTGACGCTCCACGGGACACCCTCGTCGGCCCGATGTGGAGCCTCAAAAAGTGGGAAGTGCTGAACGCAATCGATCATGAACTCGAACGCCGCAATACTTATCAAGGAATCCAAAATGTCAGGAATAAGGGTGAAGTTGTCCCAAGTGGACTTCAGTCATAAATTTATGAAACAGAAAAAAAGGAAAGCGCTCCGGTAAATATACCGGTCGCTTTCCTTTTTTAATTTTGTGGTTTTGTGCTTAAAGTTATTTGCCAGCTTTGACATATGAAAGCAAAGCTTCTGTTTTATCCGTCTTTTCCCAAGTGAAATCAGCATCTTCACGGCCAAAATGTCCGTAGGCTGCTGTCTTTTTGAAGATAGGACGACGCAGATCCAACATTTGGATGATGCCTGCTGGTGTCAAGTTGAAGTTTTTGCGTACCGCTTCTATCAAAGTAGCCTCTGGATATTCGCTTGTACCAAACGTGTCGATCGCAATCGATACAGGTTCAGCAACACCGATAGCATACGCCAATTGGATTTCGCATTTTGTCGCTAACCCAGCGGCAACAATGTTCTTCGCGATGTAACGGGCCGCATAACTTGCGGAACGGTCAACTTTTGTAGCATCCTTACCTGAGAATGCACCGCCACCATGACGCGCATACCCACCATAAGTGTCAACGATAATCTTTCTTCCTGTCAGACCGGAATCACCTTTAGGTCCGCCGATAACGAAGCGGCCTGTTGGATTGATGAAGTATTTAGTGTCAGCATCCAATAATGAGTCGTCGATGACCGCATGGATGACATGCTCCAAAATATCTTTTTTCAATTGTTCCAACGTGACATTCTCATCATGTTGCGTGCTCAAAACGATTGTGTCCACACGTTTAGGTTTGCCGTTCTCATCGTATTCCACGGTAACTTGCGTTTTCCCGTCCGGCCTTAAGTATCCCAAAGTACCGTCTTTACGGACTTCAGACAGACGTTTCGCTAACTTATGACTAAGCGAAATAGGTAAAGGCATCAGTTCTTCCGTTTCGTTGATCGCAAAACCGAACATCAAACCTTGGTCCCCTGCCCCGATTTCATTGTAATCAGTAGTCACTGACTCTCTACGTTCCAATGATTCGTTGACGCCGATTGCGATATCGTCGGATTGTTCATCCAAAGATACCATCACAGCTAAATTATCCGCATCAAAACCAAATTTACCACGTGTATAACCAATTTCAGTTACAGTATCGCGGACAATCTGTTGGATGTTTACGTATGCGCTTGTCGTGATCTCACCAAAGACAACAACCAGTCCTGTAGTGACAATCGTTTCGCAAGCAACACGCGCATTTGGATCAGCAGCCAACAATGTATCCAAAATTGCATCGCTGATCTGATCAGCAATTTTATCCGGATGACCTTCCGTTACTGACTCTGAAGTAAATAATCTTTTTTCTACCATTTTTCATTCCCCCATTTTTTGGTTACAAGGCGTCTTCACATATTGTGAATCCTATCGGGATATTGCAATTAGCCTCTGAAAAGCAACATACCTAATATACGCTATCATCGCCGAAAAAGCAACAAAAAATAAGAGAATTTCATCATTGTGCCACGGATCGTGCCCACATAAATACGAATCCAAAAATTTACGGACCGCTTTTGACTCTTCAGCGGCTTGACATCGCAATGACGTTAACCTATGATGAATTTGCGCAATATATAAGTGATGTTCCCCTTATTGCACCCATTAAAGAAGAAGGAAGATATTATGCTGACAATCAAGAAACAATTCCTGCATTTGATGAACCACACCTTTTTGGCGATGCTGACAGCACCTTTGACTTTGCTTCTTTTCGGAGCATGGAGAGGTATGACATTCAACGGACCCAACTATCTGCTGCTTTTCATGCTTTATCTTTTTCTACTGTTTACCCATGCCCTCGAACGGCTCCTTTCAAAGAGCGAACAATCCGGCGCCAAAGTCCCCTATAAAATGATTTTATTTTTCGGGATCCTTTCGATCGGAACGTTGACCATCATTTTCTCTTTATCGAACCTGATCCTGGCTGCCATTCTTTTGCTGTATTTTGTTTACTCGATCTTACAATTTTATCCGTACAGTATGTCAAATACTTTTTACGAGATACTGCTGAGACCTTTCTTTAAGATACTGATTCTCTCATCTGTATCCTTCTTTTCGCAGGCAAACTTTATTCCACTTCAGCTGCAATACGAATTGCTTCCATTGATCCTATTCCACATCTTTGGTTTGATACAGATTCAGGTCAAGAATACTGCGGGCAGCGATCGACCAATGACTTATTATCAACAACTGCTTATGAAACACTCAAAATCTTTGAAAATGACTTCTTTCCTGCTTGGCTATGCGACAGCAATCTTTCAAATATTCAATCTCAGCAGCTCGCTATGGGCCATCAGCTTATTCGGATTGTCCACCCTACTGGTCTTTCCTTTATTCAAAAGAAGATTTCAAGGCACCCTCAGAATTGAACAATATCTGGCCAACTACAGTTTTCTTTTCACACTGGGCTATTCCTTACTATTTTTGGTCTAACAGAAACAGGCAGCTGCACCGGTCAATCCGACTGGTGCAGCTG
>NZ_JBAWAZ010000203.1:0-2326 GCF_049589555.1 Trichococcus sp. | reverse complement strand
TCCCACTATTCCGATTTTTTCGAATAACCTTGCACATTTTTTCTCGTCAGATCCATGTTGTATTTGAAATTCTCATCCTGCACTAGGAAGGTCGAAATCACATCGATCAGATACATCATCCCGAACTGTGTGTTGACGAACACCGTGTTGTTGACGAAACGCGAGTGGTAACCGAAGCAAGTGACGTCCGCCAGTTTCGTCAGCGAACTGTTTTTGAAGCTCGTCAGGGCGATGATCTTCGCTTTTTTCTTCTTCGCGATCTCCAGTGACGCAATCAATTCCGGCGTTTCGCCTGAATTGGAGATGGCGATCACCAATTCATCCTGTTTGATGATCGAGCTGTTGATGATCATCAGATGGGAATCCGTAACCCCCGTGGCATTCAGACCCATCCGGATCAAGCGTTGCGCCAATTCAGCGGCCGTGAACCCGGAACTGCCGATGCCGTAGATGACTGTTTTGTTTGCGTTTTTGATCCAATCGACAACCGTTTCGATTGCCCGATCCTCAATCATCTGATTGGTTTCATCGATGACTTGCGTATAATAGCCATAAATATCATCATAGACGGTCGGCATTTCTTTCGACGGCTGATAGCTCGCCAATGATCGCAGTGCAATCTTCATATCCACAAACCCATCGATGTTGATCCGTTTACAGAACCGTGTGATGCTGGACGTCGAGGTATCCACTTTCGCCGCCAAATCCTTGATGTTCATATTTTTGATGGATGCTTTGTTCTGCAGAATGTAATCCGCGATTTTTTTCTCGTTCCCGGAAAAAGCGGAATATTGGTTTTGGATCTCTTCGATGATTGTCATTTTTCGTTGCCTCCTCCTGTTTTGCGCAACCGCCAAAAGCGCGCTCCGCATTTCTTGACTTCGCCTTTTCCCCTTCGCTGATAGAATAACACATGAAAATAGTTTTTTCAATTATTATTTTATGAAAATTATTTTCTTCGTTGTTTCTATTGGAGACACTTTTAGACAACAGAAAGCCGCCCTCTTCCGAGAACGGCTTCCTTGATAAGCAGCTGCTTTAGATTTTGTTGCGGTCCAACACGCTTCTTTTTCCCATTTCCAGGATGATGAAATAAGCCATCCCCGCTCCGATGGCGGAGCTGATTGCGAAGCTCGGCAAAAAGAGCATCAATGCGGCTTCCATGCCCATAAAGAGCTGCGCCAGCAAAGTACTCACCAACGAGCCCAGAATTCCGGTGCCTATCCATTCACCCAGTGCCGCGTAACCGATCTTTTGCGTTCTGGCATAAAACATACCTGCGCAAACAGCCCCGATTATGCTGCCAGGAAAGGCAAATATGGTTCCCGTTCCCAACAAGTTGCGCAGCACGGAAACGCCGAATGCCTGCAGGACGGCGTATCCGGGTCCTAACCAGACAGCGGTCAGTACATTCAGCAGATGCTGCATCGGTGCTACTTTTGCAATGCCGATCGGGATGACGAAGATGCTGTTGCTGACCACCCCCATGGCGATGATCAAGGCAGTGGTGACTAATTTCTTTGTGTTCATAATATTTTCCCCTTTTCAGTTTGACTTATTCCTTTTGCATCCTGCTCTTTCCTAACTGTTTCCCCCTTCTCCCTGATTTTAACGAAAATAAAAAGACACCTCCCCTGAGATGTCTTGGATATACGTACGGATTCCAGACCAAGCTCAGTTCCCTCCGCCAGTACGAACTGGATCAGGTTTGAAGGGTTCCGGCAATGCCGGTCTCAGCGCAATAGCGCACCCCTACTGAAAATAAAAAACGCTATATGATCTGATACGAAAATCAGAAAATATAACGTTTTGATGTCTATTATGCGAATAGTCAAACGCCACATTCCCTCCGCTAGTATGAACTAGATCAGGTACAAAGAGTTCCGGCAATGTCGGTCTCAGCGCAATAGCGCACCCCCAGTGTTTCTCATTCAATTTTAACCAATAACCTGCGGAAACGCAACCCTATTCTGAAGTTCGTTCTCCCTCAGCACTCGAATCCAACACGATGACTTTTCCGAAACTGTCCTGGCTCTGCAAAAAGGCATGAGCTTGGGCAACCGCTTCGAGCGTGAAGACTCGCTCGGGCTCCACCGCAATGCCTTTCCCCTCGATGTAAGCCAGCAGTTCATTCAGCTTTTCGCCCGAGACTTCACTTGAATGGAAAGTGGTCAAATAGCTGTTGTGCTTCAATTCCAGGATGGGATCGAAATCCTCCAGAAACCATTTCCCACCCAGTTGACCGGTGCTGCAGACGATGCCGCCTTCGTTGATATGGGAAAGGCTGTCCTTGATTGTCGCAGGCCCGATCAATTCAAGAATCTTG
>NZ_JBAWAZ010000202.1:0-2920 GCF_049589555.1 Trichococcus sp. | reverse complement strand
TGTCCGGATTGAAGGTGGCCGAGCCGTTCGACTCGCCGGAACCGCTCGAACCGTCATTGGCCCAAGTCATGTGGACGCTGTTTTTGTAGGATCCGTTCGTTTCCGGTTTGGTTTGGTCGTGGTTGATGTCGGTTGTGTAGCTGATGACGACTTTCTTGCTGACGGTTGCGGTGAAGGCAATCGTCAGTTGGCGGGTATTCGTATCGAAGGCCCAAGTGTATTGGTCCCCTGCCGTCCAGGCTTGCCCGTTATGGGTGATTGCAAGATCCCTCGGGGTGAAGCCGGCCGGAAGCGTATCGGTTACGTTCACGCCAGTCATCGTGTACTCGTCGCCGTTCAGAGTGATCGTCCAGGCGGTCGTTTTGTTGTTGTAGTTGGTCTTGCCGGAATTGTTCGCTTTCAGCAGGACTTGTTGGCCGATGCCTTGGGTTGCTTCGTCCTTGTTGCCGAATCCATCGATGATGCTGTTCTTGACGGAAAGTCCCGCTTCTACGCGGTTCTCGGCGGTCGTCTTGTAGACGATCTTGTAGGCACTCGTCAAAGCATCGTTGAATTGCAGGCTGAAGCCGGTAGCGGTTTTGGTTATTGTGTAATTGTCCACCGCTTCTTGGCCCGTTTCCGCGCCCGTATTCGGATCGATCGTCACGCGGTAAACCGTAAAACCATCCTTAGGCGTGCTTGTGTAAACAAGTTTTTGATTCGATCCGAAGGTGTCCGTCAAAAGGGCTTTGTCCTGCGGAATCGCTTTTTCGTTGTAATTGTACTTCACTTCCCAGCTGATCGTCTGGGTCCGGCTGTCGTAAGCTTTTGCCGTTTTGTCGAGCGGTATTCCGCGTTTGACCGCGACGGTCGCTTGCGCAGATACCGGTCCCTGATTCGAGCCGCTCAGGCTGACATTGTTGCGGTAGCTGGTTCCGGCATCATCCTGGATTACAGTCTCATAGACCAAGCGATAGGCCGAATCGATCGTGCCGAGTTGGAGCGGGAAAGCCCCGCCGAAACCGTGGTCGGTCACTTCGACAGTCTTCGTTTCGTCGATCGTGCCGTCCGCGTTCATGGAAAGCTTGTAGACTTTCAGCGAGCCTGCCTTGAAAGTATGCTCTCCGACTGCCGCTGCGTCGGTCACGACGGCATCTTTGATCACGCTCAGGTTTTTGTTGAGATCGACGGTCCACGTAATGGACTTCGTATTGTAGGCCTTGTCCGGCACCCCAACCTTGGCGATCGCGTTCGCGTTCGGGATGAACTTGATCGGATAGGTGAGCGTCGCGCCGCCGGAAACCGGGAAGTTGATTTCCGTATCCGCCTGGCCCTTGTAGTGCGCATCAAATTCGGAGAACAGCTTGATGTAGCCGCTGATGTCGGACCGATCCTCGATGTTCTCGTTGAACGTGATCACGATTTCCCGGTCGCTCGTGACGACGAAGGTCCCGAAGACTGTGCCATCCTGCGACTTCAATGGGGTCGCTTCCGGATTCGGCAGCACCTTGAACACTTCCGGGATGACGATTGAATAGGTCGAGCCGTCTCCGTAGCTGTGCCCGTTCGGCAAAGCGAACGAATAGTTGATCGCAACTTGGAAGACATCAAACGGATTGGCAACCGTGATCTCTTCACCCGGGACCAGGACTACTTCGGTCCCGTCAGCCAGTCGTTCCAGCAACTCGACATCCGTGATCAGGTTTTCCGTGATCACCTGTGCTGAATACGCAAGGCTTCTTGCCATCAACGCTGGTGTTGCTGCTGCTGGTTGTTCCGCTTCTGCTTCAGGCTGTGCTTCAGTCGCTTCCGGTTCTGCTGCTGGGGTATTTTGGGCAAATTGCAGCAGAACCGTCTTTTCTGTTCCGGCAAGCTGGAACAGCAGTGTGGCCTCTGTAGCCGCTGCGATGACGTCCGCATCAAAGCCCGCCCGGATCGTCAGACTGCCGGCAGCTTCCGGATGATCCGCGGCCGCTGCGTTGAAGCGGATGGCCACTGTTCCGTCCAAATCCACCTGATAGGTCGCTATTTCGACCCCATCATCCGACAGGAGGCTGCCTTGCTGCGTTTCCTTCACTTGCAGCTGCATCGGCAGCAGATAGCTGAAGCTGTCGTCCGCCTGTGCATCCACACCGGTCAACGACCAGTCATATGCGATCAGGACGTCATCGGCGCTGGTGATGCTGGCCGCCTCATTCTGGATTTCGCCGAGGGCATTGCCTGTTGCGTCGGTGACATGCACATCAGTCAGGATGCTTTTTGTATTCTCACTTGCTGCTGCATAAATCGGTGCGAGGGCACCGGTCAACGTATTCAGCAAAAGCACAAAGACCAAGGCAAAGGCACCCATCTTTCGGGCCCCGTATTTCCTGTTCACATTCATTCTCTCTTCTCCTTTTGGCTCAAATAATCCTATGATACTATCTGGATAAACATAAAAATTTGAAGCAGGTGCTATCTGTCCGTTTGTTTCATTGCGTGGCTGGACAGCGTGGGCTGCCTCAGCTGGTGGCAACCCCTTTACTCCTGAGCGGCAGCGCTCGCTGCCACTGGGTAGGCGTAGATGATATAGCGCTCCGGTGCCGACCCGATGTAGCTGAAGGGATAACAGGTCGAAAGCGTCAGCAGCTCTTCGCCGCGCGGGGTGATGACGGTTGTGTCATCCGCGGCGACGATTTCTGATTCGCGCATCTCATATTCGTAGCTGCCGTAACCCATATCAACGATAAAGCGGTCACCGGGCTGCAGTTCACCGAGCCGTTGGAATACGGTCCCCTTGTGCCCGGACAGCAGGATCTGTTCGTTCCCGCCCGGCAGCGCAGTCGTCGCGTAATGACCGACGCCTTTCATGAGCATCTCCTCGTCCGTGCCTTCGATGATGGGATAGGTTTCCTCGAGTGCCGGTATCGAAAGGATTCCGATAACATCATCGACTTGGTAG
>NZ_JBAWAZ010000201.1:0-5113 GCF_049589555.1 Trichococcus sp. | reverse complement strand
CTGTTATTTTGTCGATTTCTTTGGAAGATTTGTCGGTGAACTCTTGCACTTTCTTTTCATAAGTACGCAACTCATCTTCTGTGATTTCTTTGTTCTTTTCTGCTTTTTTCAACGCTTCGATGGCATCGCGGCGAATATTACGGATAGAGACCTTAGCCGCTTCGTTTTCTTTGCCGACGGTTTTTGCCAACTCTTTGCGTCGCTCTGAAGTCAGTGCCGGGATAACCAAACGGATGACACTCCCGTCATTGGCTGGGTTGATGCCCAGGTCGCTTTGGTAAATCGCACGTTCGATATCACCGATACTGGATTTATCGTAAGGTGTCACCAACAACATGCGTCCTTCAGGAATCGTGATGGAAGCCAATTGATTCACTGGCGTGTTCGTTCCGTAGTATTCCACTTCGATACGGTCCAATAAACTTGCATTCGCGCGGCCTGCCCGAATCGAGCCAAGTTCGCGGATCAATGCAGCTTCCGTTTTTTTCATTCTGTCGATCGCATTATCAAGGATTTCTTTAACCATGATTATTTCCCCCTAACAGTCGTTCCGATATCTTCTCCAAGTATAACACGGCGAATATTCCCTTGTCTGTTTAAGTTAAATACAACCAGCGGGATGTCGTTATCCATGCTTAATGAGCTTGCTGTAGTATCCATTACTTGCAGTCCTTTGGAAATAACATCCAAATGAGTCAATTCAGAGAATTTTGTTGCGCTCAAGTCCTTCATCGGATCGGATGAATAGACACCATCAACATTGTTCTTAGCCATCAAAATAACGTCAGCATTGATTTCAGCGGCACGAAGGGCTGCTGTCGTATCAGTAGAGAAGTAAGGATTGCCGGTACCGGCAGCAAAGATCACAACGCGTCCTTTTTCAAGATGACGGACAGCACGTCTGCGGATGTAAGGTTCGGCAATCTGTCTCATTTCGATGGAAGTCTGAACACGGGTCGGAACGCCAGCATTCTCCAGTGCATCCTGCAGAGCCAAAGAATTCATGACAGTCGCAAGCATACCCATATAGTCGGCTTGCGCTCTCTCCATGCCCATTTCAGCGCCAGTCGTGCCGCGCCAAATATTGCCGCCGCCCACAACGATAGCCATTTCTACGCCCAAGTCGTGTACTTCTTTGATTTCTTTTACGATTTCTTCGATCGTCGGCGGATTGATTCCGAAACCAGTGTTGCCCGCTAAAGCTTCACCGCTTAGTTTTAAAACAACGCGTTTGTATTTTGGTTCACTCATTCTATATTTCCCTCCGTAATTGGCTGACCCCTGATCAATCAGGCTTATGACTATGATAAAAAAGCCCCAATTAAGGGGCAATTTTCATTATTTTTTGACTTGGCTCATAACTTCTTCTGCAAAGTCTACAGAGCGTTTTTCGATACCTTCGCCTACAGCGTAGCGTACGAATGATTTAACAGCGCCGCCTTTAGAAGCAGCATATTGTGAAACTGTTTGATCTGGATCTTTAACAAAAGGTTGATCGTTCAATGAAATTTCGCTCAAGAATTTGTTCAAACGGCCTACGATCATTTTTTCAACGATGTTGGCTGGTTTGCCTTCGTTCAATGCTTGTTCAGTCAGAACTTTCTTTTCATGCTCAAGTTCTTCTGCGGAAACTTCGTCGCGTGAAACATATTTAGGATTGATGGCAGCGATGTGCATTGAGATGTCTTTAGCAGCATCAGCATCAGCCGATCCTTCCAATAATGTCAATACAGCAATACGTCCGCCTTGGTGTAAGTAAGCACCAAAAGCATCAGCATCCGTTTTTTCAACGATAGTAAAGCGACGCAAAGTAATTTTTTCGCCGATTATTGTAGTAGCGCTCAAGATAACATCGTTTAATGTACCTTCAGCAGTTTCGATCGCTAAAGCAGCTTCCACAGTTTCTGGTTTGTTTTTAGCGATGATTGCTGTGATATCAGCTACCAAGTTTTGGAATTTGTCGTTTTTCGCAACAAAGTCAGTTTCTGCATTGATTTCAGCGATTACGGCTGTATTTCCGTCAACATATACGTTTGCAAGTCCTTCAGCAGCGATACGGTCAGCTTTTTTAGCTGCTTTAGCCATACCATTTTCTCTAAGATAGTCAACCGCTTTGTCCATGTCGCCATCGACTTCTACTAGAGCTCTTTTAGCATCCATCATGCCTACGCCTGTCATGTCGCGTAATTCTTTAACCATTTTTGCTGTTACTTGTGCCATTCTATGATTCCTCCTGAATATTCTTTTTCATAAAAAAAGCTGTCCCAAAGAGAATAGAAAAGATGTCGGCTGCCAAATTGGCTATATCTTTCTTCTTTTCTGAGACAGCTCGTTGCTTCAAACTAAATAGGAAATATTATTCGTTGTTGCCTTCTACAACTTCAACGATTTCTTCTAATGAAGTTGCTTCGTCAGCTTCAGCTGCAAAAGTTTCTTCAACAGAAATTTCAACTTGATCTTTTCCTTGGTTGCCTTCGATGAAAGCATCAGCCATTTTAGCAGTGATCAATTTAACTGCGCGGATAGCATCATCATTTGAAGGGATTACTACGTCGATTTCATCTGGATCACAGTTTGTGTCAACCATAGCGACGATAGGAATGTTCAATTTGTGAGCTTCTTGAACAGCGATTCTTTCTTTTCTTGGGTCAACGATGAACATTACATCCGGAATTCTAGGCATATCTTTGATACCGCCCAAGAATTTTTCCAAACGTTCTTGTTCTTTTTTCAAGATAGAAACTTCTTTTTTAGGAAGTAGTTCGAAAGTGCCGTCTTCAGACATAGCTTCGATTGATTTCAAACGTTTGATACGTTTTTGGATAGTATCCCAGTTAGTCAAAGTACCACCTAACCAACGGTGATTTACGAAGAACTGACCTGAACGGATAGCTTCGTCTTTGATTGAATCTTGCGCTTGTTTTTTAGTCCCTACGAATAAAGCTACGCCGCCTTCTTCAGCAACGTTAAGCATATATTTGTATGCTTCGTCGACTAATTTTACAGTTTTTTGCAAGTCGATGATGTAGATACCGTTTCTTTCTGTAAAGATGTATCTCTTCATTTTTGGGTTCCAACGACGAGTCTGGTGACCGAAGTGTACGCCTGCTTCCAATAATTGTTTCATTGAAATTACTGCCATGTTTGTTTCCTCCAAGTTTGTTTTTATTTTCCTCCCCCGATTTCTTCTACAGCAGAAACTCATCTTACGATAAGCAACGTCCGCCGTATCGATCAAGGTGTGAAATGTGGTTTTGCACCGCTGATAATTATATCGAATTATGCTGAAAGAAGCAAGTGTTTTTTCTGAAAATGGATATCAGGCATCCTCATCACCCGTTATTTCAGGATTGGATCCCCAAAATCTGCTTGATGTCATCGTTCGTCAACCGTTGCCGGCTGAGCGCCTCTTCCCCTTCGGATACGATCAACTGATCAAAGAGCATCTTTTTGTCCTGCTGCAGCTGATTGATTTTCTCTTCGATGGTTCCCTCAGCGATGAACCGGTACACCTGCACGTTTTTCTTCTGGCCGATGCGGTGTGCTCGCCCTGCAGCTTGCTCTTCGACTGCCGGATTCCACCATAGATCGAATAGGATGACGGTGTCTGCTCCGGTCAGGTTCAACCCGGTGCCGCCCGCTTTCAATGAAATCAAAAAGACATCCGTGTGGCCTTCGTTGAACTGATTGACCAACGTAATCCTTTCGGCGGGAGGGGTTTTTCCGCTGAGATAGAGATGGCTTAAATTTTCCTTGGCCAACTCCACTTCGATCAATTTCAGCATGGATGTGAACTGTGAAAACACCAAAACATGCTGGTTGTTCTCTTGGGCATTTTTCAATATTTCGACCAGTTGCTCCAACTTCCCCGAACCGCCTTCGTAGGCCGCATCCACCAAACGGGGATCACAGCAAATTTGGCGCAGACGGGTCAGTCCGGCCAAGATTTCCATGCGGTTCCGTTGGAAATCTTCACTGTCATAATCAGATACCTTTTCCTGCAGTTGCTGCAGATAGGCCAAATACATGATTTTCTGATCGCGGTTGAGGCTGCTGTAGATATCGGCTTCGGATTTTTCCGGAAGATCGCCCAGAACATCCGCCTTCAGCCTGCGCAACATGAATGGTTTGGCTGTTTTCGAAATGTCCTCAAGTGACATTTTTTTGAATTCCTGCAGTTTCGGGAACAATCCCGGCAAAATCAATTGGAAGATTGCCCAGAATTCCGTTACGCTGTTCTCGATCGGGGTGCCGCTCAACGCGATATTGACCCGGGCATTCATCTTCGCGATGGCACGGAACGTCTTCGTATTGTAGTTGTTGACGTACTGGGATTCGTCCAGAATCATCGCGTAGAAATCACATTTTTGATAGGACTCGATATCCTGACGGAAACTTTGATAAGAGGTGATCGCAATGCCGTTCTCAGGCAGCTGGGACAACTGCTCTTCCCGTTCCTTTTTCACGCCGCTGATGACGCTTATCTGAAGCAAGGGTGCAAATTTTTGGAATTCGTACTTCCAGTTGTAGATCAGTGAAGCCGGTGCGATGACCAAAGCGGGTTTTGCATCATTTTTCCCTTCCTCTACTTCGCTTAGCAGAAAGGTGATTAGTTGCAACGTTTTGCCAAGTCCCATTTCATCAGCCAAAATGCCGCCTAAGCCGTAGTTGGAAAGGAATTTCAGCCATCTGAAGCCGGTCACTTGATACGGACGCAAATCCGCCTGCAATGTTTTCGGCAGTTCAGCAGGAAACTCGTTCGGGTGCTTGATGAAATGATACAGTTCGTTAAGGAAATCTTGGCTGCCGACCTCAGGGTTCAGATCATTGATTTCTTTTTCGAGCGTCATGCTCTTGATCATCGGCATGGAGAGTGTCCCGTCATGAAGCTGGGACTCATCTTTGATCAATGAAAGGAAACGATTCATCTCTTTCATTGTTTCCGTCTCCAAAGATAAGATGCGACCGTCTTCCGTCTTGTAGTAGGCGTCATTTTTTTTGAGGCTGTTCAACAATCTGTCTATTTCATTTTCCGAAATGCCGCCAACATCAAAACGGATATCCAAAAAGGAATCCCTTGTCCTGCGTTGGACCGATGTTGACACTTCCGTAT
>NZ_JBAWAZ010000200.1:0-2693 GCF_049589555.1 Trichococcus sp. | reverse complement strand
GGCAAAAGCTGCGGGGTAATCCCAACTGCAAGGGCAACCGAGAAAAGCAGGGCTTCGATGGCTGGCCTGTTCATGATGACGTTGATCGCGAAAACGACAAGCGTAAGGACAAGCATGATTTCAGTCAATAAATAACCGAATTGTCGCACGCCACGTTCAAATTCCGTTTCTGGTGGGCGCAAAGAAAGTTTGTCGGCGATTTGTCCGAATTCGGTGCTTGCTCCCGTTTCCACCACCAACATTGTGGCGTTTCCGCTCTGTACACTCGTGCCCGTGTAGACACAGTTGGTGCGTTCCTCCAGGCTGGCGTCTTCCCTGACCTTGTCCGACTTCTTTTCGGATGGTTGGGATTCTCCGGTGAGGATGGACTGGTTGACGAATAAATTCGTACTCTCCAGAATCAAGCCGTCCGCGACAATAAGGCTGCCAGTAGAAAGCTTGATGATATCGCCCGGGACTACCTCTTTTGATGCAATCTCGATTGGCTTGCCATCGCGAAGGACGACGGATTTTGCCTGAACTTTCGCCCGGAGCTCCGCTATGACATTTCCCGCGGTATATTCCTGATAAAAACTCAGAGTAGCGCTCGCAAAGATGATTGCCAGGATGATCATCGCATCGATCCACTCCCCTGTCGCAGCCGATATTCCCGTTGCAACAAGCAGTATGAGGATGATTGGATTTTTGAACTGGCTGAGGAAGGCCCTAAGTTGCGTGTCTTTTTTTTGTTCCCTTAGCGTATTTTCACCGTGCTGTTTTAATCTTCTTGCAGCTTCTTCAGCGGCCAGGCCGTTTGCGTTGGTATGGATAGCTTGCAGCACCTCTTCTGGAGTCATACTCCAATAGTTAATCCTCCCTTTTTCTTCCATGAAACGCCCTTCTTTCCCGAACCGTTTTACCTATTTCCCCATCAACACCTCAATATCGTACACTTTTCCATCATTGACCAATTCTAAGATGTTTCCTTCACGCGTTTCGCTTCCTTCTCCTATTGTTATCACTCCCTTATTGACGCCTTCAGGGTTTTTGACTTTTATGTCATAAGTGGAATCAAAATACTTGTACCTTATCGTGTATTCTGGCCATTTTTGAGAGATGCAGGGATCCAGCAACAGCGTATTTCCGTGCTTTTGGAACCCCAATATAGATTCTAACCCAGCCTTGTACATCCATCCTACCGATCCGGTATACCACGTCCAACCGCTCCGCCCAGGATGAGGGGGGGACAGCATAAACGTCAGCAGCCATCACATATGGCTCAACTTTATCTTGATCATTGAGAGGTACCTTCTTCATCCGCAAGCTGTAAATATTTCTCAATTTTTTCAGTTCAAGTCGGAATACAATAATTGTAATCATCGCAATTATGAGGACAACCAAAATTATAACTGCAGCGTAAGCATTCAGATGTATTTCCATTTATTGGCACCTCCCTCAAAAATAAAAAAAAACAACCCTATTTTCTTATGCAGTCAGCACCATTTGGTTATGAGATATGATATTCGAATGTCGTGGAACTCTCGCGAATACAGCCAATTAGCTCGAAGCCGATTTTTTTGGATTTTGGATTGGCCTATATGTTTATTCTTTACTGTTGACATTGCGCTCAGCTTTCAAGATAAAGCCGATTTATCGCGTCGGAGTTTATTTTATCCATAAACACACGCCATATCCCAAAAAGCAGAGCGCACCGCCCTTCACGCATAAACTGTGAAATATTATAATTTTTTGCCGCTAGCCAACTGCATTACTACCAGAATGACCGCAATCACCAAAAGAATGTGTATTAAGGAACCAGCCGCCGGTAGCAAGGTGAAACCAAGCAACCATAAAACCAAAAATACAACCGCAATTGTCCATAACATGTGTCTCACTCTCCTCTATTAATTTGTTTGGTTCTGTTAATTCTCTGCCTCGCCCTTCATATGCTTAAGCTACAGCGAGCTGAGAAGTTGTGCCCTATAGCTATTCCTCACCACACTTTCCGGAAGCGTTTTCATTTATTTCCAAAGAAATTGTCCCTGTTCCTTTTTTTGATTCCGTTCTTTTCATAACTTAAGGTAATTTTACCACTAATTATTAATTTTGCATAAAACTAGTGTTTTGTTGGTATATGTCAATAGTATCGCGATAACGCCCATAAAAGCAACGCCACAATTCTGTTTGTTCCACTGTAAATTATTTGTAGGTGTATCTGTCCCTATGAAGTACTCTGCTCCATTTTTCCCGCAAATTTACGTCTTTTTTTCGGGGAATCGTCATTCTTATAGGCATACAATGAATGCATGCGAAAGAAAATATAAAAGAAATGGTGATTCCATGCAAATTTCGTTCCATGCCTTCGGTACCTACAACCAGATTATGATAGAGGAGGATTGCCTGCCGCTGTTGGAAGAATGCCGGACATTGTGCGAAGCTCTTGAAGCCAAATTTTCCGCCTTCCAGCCCACAAGTGCGATTGCCGAAATATCAGCGCAAGCAGGCATCCGGCCTGTCGCGATCGATGAAGAAACTTTTTTTATGTTAAAAAGAGCACAAGATTTTTCGAATCTTTCCAAAGGAGCGATTGACATCACCGTACGCCCCGCCACCGCGCTATGGGGAATCGGCAAAAAAGGAGATTACGTACCTGACAGCCAGGATCTCGAGCAGCTCCATGAACTTGTCGATTACAAAGGCCTCGTCCTGGACCA
>NZ_JBAWAZ010000199.1:0-2382 GCF_049589555.1 Trichococcus sp. | reverse complement strand
AGCTGCAGTCTTTCAACTGATGAACAGCTTCGGCCAACTGTTTATCAAGTGAAAAATTGGAATATGCTTATCTTGTAATTTATTTGCACATCGGAGAGTTGATATAAAAGAATTAAAATGTAAATGTCCAAACAATATTTACTTTCATGTATTTTCAACCAGGTGACAGTTTGGTTCTTATACCCTTCGATAGGATACTTATCCTCGAACCACCGCATGACTGAAGTTATTTCAATGCGCACCAAAAAATAAAATTCCAAGGAAACAGACACCTTAAAATATCAGAAATAACCCATTAGAATAAGCCAGAACAGCTTTGCGCAAGCAAAGCTGTTCTGGCTTTTCAATTATCTTCTGTTACATCGCCACTTTAACGACGACTTTCTTGATCGGCGCCGGTCCATCAACTGCCATTCCCGGGCGGTGGGCATCATGCGGCGTGAACACCGCGAACTGACCCGCATGCAGCACGAAATGGTCGCCATCAGACTCAAAGAAGTAAACATCATCTTCCGGACGATCCTCTGCTTTCACGACGCCATCCAGCGTTTTCCAGCCCATCCTTTCGCTGCCTTCCACCATATACTGGATGTCAGTGTAGGTGTAGTGGGCTTCCCAACGGCATTCCTCCGGCAGATGCGTCTCGTACGCCTGCACCAGCGCGAACACCGCATCGCCGTCGATCTCGTAACGTCCTACAGGTAAAGCTGCAACATCCGTTTCATTCAAAAACTTCAGTCCCTTATAGAGCTGCTCATTCAATCCTTCATAAAATTCCAAATTAGCCAATCGATCAATGATCATGAAAAACATTCCTCCAACCCTTCGATAATGAAACAATAGCTCCAGTATAGTCCGTATTCATCGGATTGGATAGGCTTACAACCGATTGTTGCGATTTCTGTCGCAACTGGGAATGGTGCCGTGCCTCCGGCCAGCTCCGACGAAGAGCCGCCTCATCGGAGAACAACGCTGCACCAGCTATCCACATCCGACGTGCGACTGTTGACCGGAGAACAGCGACTCGCCAGCAGCGGAACTCAGGCGAAGCCGCCTTAACCGGAGGTAACAATCAATCCGGGAAAGTGATGCTTGGAATTATGATTAAAGGAATAATCGGGAAGGGCATGTCAGTAGAGTGTTATACTAAAATGTGGCTTTGGTACAAGCGTTTCGGATTCCTTCACCGACGAAGAGCCCCTCATCGGAGAACAGCGCTCGCGCCGACTACCGTACTCCGGTGAGGGACAGTTGGCCGGAGGAGAGGCTCTCGCGGGCAGCGCAACACCGGCGAAGCCGCTGTGGTCGGAGGTGATGATCTTTTGTGGGGGGGCCTCCGGCGGAAGGACCGCTCATCGGAAGAGCGCCAGGCGCATACCCGGCGGGCATGCAATTGAAAAGACCGACACCATATATTGCGTACGTAATGAATATTTATTGTAAGCTTATGCAAATCGTAACAAATCTGCTATCTGCGTGTCATGATTTTATCGAACAAAGATGAAAAGATCCGGCTTCGTTCTAAATGTTAACGAATAAAACGCTTACTTGTAAATGTTTCGTATTTTTTATGAAAAAGTACGTTAAATAGGGAAAATAATCTCAGTTTTTGTGTAAATTCTGAGAATTGGGTGGTATCATAATAGATACTGTAAGATATTTTAAGCGAGTTGAATTATTTTAGGATATATTTATCACTAAAGGCTGTCGGAATCAAGCAGTTGTCGGCTTTTGTTGCATAAAATAGTTTCCATATCATCTCGTTATATTGACCGTATTTAATTTAATTTTAAACGAATTATGCAATCAATCAATGAAAATCCCCACCAAAATACTTTGGCTTTATTTTCGCGGGGATCATGCAAGAGCATCAGGGCAAGTTATTGTTTTTGTTTGTGGCTAAAAGTTGTTCGGATTAGGATACATCATTATTTTCTATAAAGGGGATAGCGTGTATGGAGATGGAGGAGAAATTGACGGTTGCGGCGGCTTACACAGGTGTGGAGAGCCGAGCGGAGGCGCAGTCGAAGCCTGTTTACTTGGCCTGTAAAAGAATGACGGATTTTATCTTGGCATTGATGGGGCTCATCCTGCTTTCACCGGTATTCCTGATTGTGGCGCTGCTGATTAAATTGGATGACCCAAAGGGGACAATCTTCTTCGGACAAAATCGTGTAGGTAAAGACGGGGAGCTATTCAAGATGTTCAAGTTCCGCTCGATGTATGTCGATGCAGAGGAACGATTGGCTAATCTGCTGAAATACAACGAAGTCAGCGGTGCGATGTTCAAAATGTAGGAAGATCCACGCGTCACGAAGATTGGTGCCTGCATCCGCAAGTGCAGCATTGATGAACTGCCGCAGCTCTTTATTGTCCTGTTGG
>NZ_JBAWAZ010000198.1:0-7859 GCF_049589555.1 Trichococcus sp. | reverse complement strand
GGATTCTGCAGATTTCATGAAAAAATAGGAGAACATCGTATAGCTAGATTATTCAAATTATTAGTGAAATAGTAATAGAAGTCATCAGAAAAATCGTTATCCGTAAAAAAGGTTGTTGGAATAATAGATTAAAAGAAAGCGAGTTTAAGCTGAAAAAAATAGTAACGGAAGGGATCAAATCGAAAAGACCATAATAGAACAAATAAAGTTCCACGTGGAACATAGGTTAAGAAAAACAGAATATACACAGGGGTTGAAGATAAATTGAAGGGGTAATCAATAAATGTTCCACGTGGAACTATTGAAGGATAGTACAGGGAATTGCAACTAAGTGAGAACTATAATAATAATTACATTTGGCTCGAGAATGGGTACTATTTTGAGAGATAGATTTTCACGGCGGCCAAATCCGTTTGCGGATAATTTACTCACCAAAAGTGCAGTTATGCTTTGAAAAAATATCCAGGAAAAATACAGCACTATAACCCAATCGGGCAGATGGTGTATGAAGACTAGACGGGCGGGAACGTTTGCACCATCCATTCTAGAGCACATATTTATTTTGAGGAAATTATATTTTTAAACGCCGAAAACATTACGATGACCGGGTATGCTCAGAAAGTCCGCTATCCGGAATACGAACTTTATCCAGGGAAAATGTTTCACGTGAAACAATCAATTTGGCGTTGAGATGTCAACTAATCCCGTCAGAAAGGGCATTATAGCTATTATTATCTGAATATGTTAAAATGTACGAGTGCAAAATGTAGGTTCAGTAAAGGAGCTATCATGAAAATAAAGGAAAAGTTAAAGAATCTTCCTCACTTCATAAAGGCTGACAAGATTAAGGTTCCTTTCCTGATTATCGTGTTCTTATTGCTGGTGATCGTTGTTTTGACGTTCATTGCAGATTGGAAAATCGGAATTGGAATTACGCTCTTATGCGTTGGAATTGTTGGGTTCATCAGTTATTCTTCGGAGTATTTGATTGATGAAACAAATCAATACATATCTGACTTATCTTATCGAATCAAAAAAGGTGAACAAGAGGCTTTAATTAAAATGCCTATTGGGATACTTCTATATAATAAGCAAGAAGAAATCCAATGGATGAACCCATATTTAATAAAGTATTTTGGCAAGAAAGATACACTGGGCAGAAAGCTGAAAGTGGTGGATGAAGAATTATATCAGCTTTTTAAAGAATCGCAGGATTATGTGATACGCCGTGTGAAATGGGGAGATCATTATTTTGATATGATCATTCAAGAGGATATTGGCGTCATTTATTTGATGGATATAACAGAATATGCCAAAATTGAAGAGAAGTACAAAGACGAAAAATTTGTTTTTGGGAATATCATTGTCGACAATTATGATGAGGCTGTTCAATCCATGAACGATCGTAAGCGATCGAATGTAAACAACTATCTGACGAATCAACTCACAAATTGGGCAAACATGAATAATGTCTTTCTGAAACGAGTAGATGATGACCGCTTTATAGCATTGACCAATATGCGTGCATTAAAGAAAATCGAAGAAAATAATTTTGATATCATAAATCAAATAAGGGAAAGAACCTACAAGCAAAATTTTCCGTTGACATTGAGCATGGGTTTCTCATATGAGAAAACTTTTGAGCAAACCAATTTTAAAGAAGTTGCTAAAATGGCGCAGTCGAATATTGATTTAGCCTTGGCAAGAGGTGGCGATCAGGTTGTTGTGCGGGCCGAAAATGAAGATGCCCGTTTCTATGGTGGTAAAACTAACCCAATGGAAAAACGGACCCGTATCCGTGCGAGAATGATCAGCCAGGCTTTGGAAGAGCTTATTATCCATGCCGATAAAGTGATCATCATGGGTCATAGTTATCCGGATATGGACGTTATCGGTTCCTGTTTAGGAATCCGCCGCATTTCTCAGATGAACAATCGGGAAGCCTGGATAGTATTGGATCCGCAACAATTTTCCAATGATGTGAACCGGATCATGCAGGAGATAGACAAAGATCCTTTGATTGCGAAGCGGATCATTTCGCCTGAACAAGCAATGGCATTGGTGACGCCACAGACGCTGATCGTGATGGTTGATGTCCATCGCCCATCCATGACGCCGGCACCTGGGCTGTTGAATCTGTCCAAAAAAATAGTTGTTTTGGATCATCACAGACGCGGACAAGAATTTCCGAAAGATTCTGTTTTGGTTTATATGGAACCTTATGCGTCCTCCACATCGGAATTGATCGCTGAATTGTTCGAATATCAATCCAATGAGATGGATGCCATCAATAAGATAGAAGCAACTGCTATGTTGGCGGGGATTATCGTCGATACCCGCAACTTCAGTTTGAGAACCGGATCAAGGACTTTTGATGCTGCCAGTTATCTGCAATCTAATGGAGCCGATACCGTACTGATCCAGAAATCACTGAAAGAGGACTTGGATACTTATCTGTTGCGAAGTCATTTGTTGCAGACAATGGAATTTGTGAATGGTAACCTGGCGATCGTCCATGGGGAAGATGAAAAAATCTATGACACGGTCGTCGCTGCTCAAACAGCCGATACGATGTTGTCGATGGAAGCGGTAGATGCTTCATTTGTCGTCACAAAACGCCAAGACGGCAGAGTCGGAATCAGCGCCAGAAGTCTGGGTCAATACAATGTGCAGACAGTCATGGAAAAATTAGGTGGCGGTGGACATTTATCCAATGCAGCCACTCAGATTGAGAATACGACAGTCCATGAAGTCGTTGAGAAACTGAAAGCAGTCATAAATCCAGAAAAAATCAAGGAAGGGGAATAATAAATGAAAGTTGTTTTTTTAGAAGACGTTAAAGGTAAAGGTAAAAAAGGGGAAGTCAAAGATGTTGCGGATGGCTACGCTAATTTCCTGATCAAAAACCGCAAGGCTGAAGAAGCGAACGCCGGTACTATTTCCGCATTGAAAGGCCAAAAGAAGGCTGAAGAGAAGAAGCAGGCTGAGGAGTTGGCAGCAGCCCAAGAATTGAAAGCACTGCTGGAGAATGATGAATCAATCATCAAATTGTCCGCAAAAATTGGCGAAGATGGTCGTTTGTTCGGTTCCATAACAACGAAACAGGTTGCTGAAGCACTGCAAAAGCAACATAATGTTAAATTGGATAAACGAAAAATTGAATTAGAAAATCCTATCCGCGCATTGGGTTTCACAAAAATGCCCGTAAAAATTCATCCGGAAGTGACAGCGATGTTGACAGTGCAAGTGACGGAAGGGTAATAATTTTCCAAATACAAACGAAAGACAGGGATACCGATCTCTGTCTTTTCGTTTGCTTTTGAGGATCACTGAGGCAGCCCCTATAATATAGAAGAAAATAAATCTGACAGCCTTATTAAGGCGGACAGTCCCAGCAGAATTTTTAACAAAAGGGAACTAATGTTCGTGTTTCTGAATTGTAAATGTGGCTGATTTAGGATACAATAAGGAAGCAAAAGACGAGGTAGCCAGGAATGATTTCCTCGTCCGAATGAAAAAACCTAAAGGGTGAAAATATAAAATGGAAGATACACTTCAAGATCGCATACCCCCTCATAGTATAGAAGCAGAGCAATCCGTTCTGGGCTCCATTTTTTTGGATCCCGAAACGGTTGTGAATGTTCTGGAATACCTTGAATCATCTGATTTTTACCGAAAAAATCATCAGATTATTTTTGATGCGATTTTGCAATTGAACAATCGGAATGAAGCGATAGACGTCGTCACCATCTCGAATGAGTTGGATACGAAGAATCAGCTTGAAAATGCTGGCGGCATGGAGTACTTAGCCGAATTGGCGGTTGCGGTACCCACTTCAGCCAACGTGGAATATTACGCCAAGATAGTGGAAGAGAAATCGATCTTGCGCAATTTGATCCGATCGGCTACAGAAATCGTCCGCAAAGGCTATGAAGAAGGTGATGAACTCGCCGTCATGCTGGACAGCGCCGAACAGAACATCCTTCAGGTATCCGAACGGAGAAACCGATCCGGCTTCATCCGCATATCCGATGTCGTTTCGGCATCGCTGCAGAATATCGAATCATTGGCTCAACGAAGCGATGACGTCACTGGGGTGCCGACAGGCTATATCGCTTTGGACAAAATGACGGCGGGCCTCCAGAAAGAAGAGCTGATCATCCTGGCAGCGCGTCCGGCCGTAGGTAAGACCGCTTTTGCGCTGAACATCGCGCAGAATGTCGCAACCAAAGCGGATCAGGTAGTCGCCATCTTCAGCTTGGAAATGGGGGCGGAGTCATTGGTCAACCGGATGCTGTGTGCGGAAGGGAACATCGATGCCGGCCACTTGAGGACAGGGCAGCTTTCTGAAGATGAGTGGTCCAACCTGATCATGGCGATGGGGACGCTTGGGCAGTCAAAAATCTTCATAGATGATACGCCGGGGATCCGGATCGCGGAAATCAGGGCAAAAAGCCGTCGTTTGCTGCAGGAACAGGGGAAACTGGGCCTCATCGTGATCGACTATCTGCAGCTGATTGAAGGGAATAACCGCGAGAGCCGTCAACAGGAAGTTTCTGATATTTCGCGTCAATTGAAGAAATTGGCGAAGGAACTGAAAGTACCGGTCATCGCCCTTTCCCAATTGTCTCGTGGCGTGGAACAAAGGCAAGACAAACGTCCGGTATTGAGCGATATCCGTGAATCGGGATCGATCGAGCAGGATGCTGATATTGTTGCTTTCCTGTACCGTGACGATTATTACGAACGTGAAGGCGGCGAAGATTCGGAACGGGATGAGCAGGAGAACAATGTCGTTGAAGTCATCATCGAAAAAAACCGGAGCGGGGCGCGGGGAACCGTAAAGCTCCTGTTCAAAAAGGAATTCAACAAATTTTCTTCGATGAGCTATATGCCGGAAATTAGTTGATGATATTGGACAAATTGTTCAGAAATGAGCGCTTTTATTTGATTCTTTATTGAAAGACATAGGTAATATTGGTAAACTAGCATAGTGTTATGAATAAATAAGATGAGGTGGAGTAAATAATGACTTCAGTAGTAGTTGTTGGGACTCAATGGGGAGACGAAGGTAAAGGGAAGATTACAGATTTCCTTAGTGAGAATGCAGAAGTAATCGCTAGATATCAAGGCGGAGACAATGCTGGCCACACAATCCAGTTTGATGGCGTTACATACAAATTGCACTTAATTCCATCCGGCATTTTTTATCCAGAAAAAATCAGTGTGATCGGAAACGGCGTAGTAGTGAATCCGAAATCATTGATCAAAGAATTGGCATATTTGAAAGATCACGGCATCAACACGGATAACCTGCGTATTTCCGACCGTGCCCACGTCATTTTGCCTTATCATATTCAATTGGATCAGCTTCAGGAAGATTCAAAAGGCGAAAATAAAATCGGTACGACCATCAAAGGTATCGGGCCAGCTTACATGGATAAAGCAGCGCGTGTCGGTATCCGTGTAGCTGATTTGTTGGACAAAGAGATCTTTGAAGAGCGCCTGAAAATCAACTTGGAAGAAAAGAATCGCCAGTTCACAAAAATGTTCGATTCTGTAGAAATCAAATTCGAAGATATTTTTGAAGAGTATTACCAATATGGTCAAGAACTCAAAAAATATGTAACCGACACATCCGTTATCTTGAACGATGTATTGGATGCAGGCAAACGCGTCCTATTCGAAGGCGCTCAAGGGGTTATGTTGGATATCGACCAAGGTACTTATCCATTCGTTACTTCTTCCAACCCGGTTGCTGGTGGGGTAACCATCGGTAGCGGTGTGGGCCCTACCAAGATCGATAAAGTTGTCGGTGTCTGCAAGGCTTACACTTCCCGTGTCGGCGATGGCCCGTTCCCTACTGAGTTATTCGATGAAGTAGGAAGCCAAATCCGCGAAGTTGGCCGTGAATACGGAACAACGACAGGCAGACCGCGTCGTATTGGCTGGTTTGATGCAGTTGTTATGCGTCATTCAAAACGCGTTTCAGGCATCACTAACCTATGCTTGAACTCCATCGATGTTTTGAGTGGTTTGGAAACAGTCAAAATTTGTACTGCCTACAAAAATGCTGAAGGCGAATTGATTTACCATTATCCAGCAAGCTTGAAGGAATTGGCTCAATGTACGCCTGTCTATGAAGAGTTGCCAGGCTGGAGCGAAGACATCACTGGTTGCCGCACATTGGAAGAACTTCCTGAAAATGCACGCAACTATGTCCGTCGCGTTCAAGAAACAGTTGGCGTTCGCATTTCTACTTTCTCAGTGGGACCTGACCGCAACCAAACGAACGTATTGGAAAACGTTTGGGCAAGCATCTAAGACAGTAATGAATACAATAAAGAGTCCGCATCCGGAGATACTATCCGGATGTGGACTCTTTTTTTCGTGAAGTTATTGCATTTTATTGGAAAAGAGAGTAAAATAACAATTGTTACGTGATCAGCACGTGATATGGGTAATTAGCTCAGTTGGTAGAGCAGCTGACTCTTAATCAGCGGGTCGGGGGTTCAAACCCCTCATTACCCATAATTCTTTAAACAAAAATCCTGGGAAACATTGAAGTAATTTTCTTCACTGTTTCCCAGGATTTTTTTGTTTTATAAATAATACAGGATGACAAAGATGGGCATGGTTACAATACATACCAGCGTGGTCATGATATTGATCGCGCCAGCATACTCAGCATAAAGCCTATTATATATCATCTTCTCGCTGTCTACTAGTTTACTTGGAATTCATGCAAAGCAATAACCGTATTCTTTGTTTTTAAATTTTTCAGCAGGCACTGCAAATAATAACTACAATCTAATATTTTTATATTCTTACATGATTAAAGTATGGTACGATTGTTATTAGAATGTAAACGTTTGCCAAGGGGTGATGATTTTTGCAGAGGATTGAAAAAGTGCTAGAGGCATTGGGCATGCTTTACGAGGAGAAGAAGCAGGGCATAACGGCCGAGGAAATCGCCTATAGATTGAAAAGCGACAGAAGCAATATTTCGCGTGATCTGAATCAGTTGTATAAGGAAAAACGCTGCTACAAAGAAAAAACCAGACCGGTACGTTTTTTCCCGTGCGTACGCAAGGTGCCCCAACAGGCTGCGGCACCAAAGGAAACGCCTAAAATCGTGGACATGGATAATTTCCTGAAGAAGAATCCCAGCCTTTTCCATCAGATCGAGCAAGGGAAGGCTGCCATCCTGTATCCAGGGGACGGCATGCACATGCTGTTGCTGGGCGAAACCGGCGTCGGCAAGTCTTTGTTTGCCGATTTGCTGCACAAATACGGCATCCAATCGGGGAAGTTGGCGGATTCTTCTCCCTTCATCCAGTTCAATTGCGCCGATTATGCCCACAACCCGCAGCTGTTGATGAGCCAGCTTTTTGGTCATGCAAAAGGGGCATATACGGGTGCGGAAACAAATAAGACGGGGCTTCTCGAGAAAGCGAACGGAGGCATCCTTTTTTTGGATGAAATCCATCGCTTGCCGATTGAAGGCCAGGAGATGCTGTTCACCTACATCGACCGCGGTGTTTTCCGGCCGCTCGGCGAATCCGAAAAGGATCACCATGCCAATGTCCTGATCATCGGTGCTACGACGGAGAAGAAGGACACACTTCTGAAAACATTCATCCGCAGACTGCCGATCATCATCGATCTGCCTAGTTTGAGGGAAAGGTCGATCGAGGAACGCCATCAGCTGTTCGATGCCTTCGTCCAGCAGGAAGTCGATCAGTTGGGAGTGCCGATGTATTTCAGCAAGAATGCGCTGAAAGCTTTTCTGCATTACAAATGCGAATTGAACATCGGGCAATTCAAAGCGGATATCCGGATCGCTTTCGCGAAAAGCT
>NZ_JBAWAZ010000197.1:0-2365 GCF_049589555.1 Trichococcus sp. | reverse complement strand
CAGTCGAAAAAGGCTTAGCTGGCGATGGCGTATTTTCCCCCACTGGTTTGACAGGCGGCGAAGCCGTGAAACTGCGGAACTACCGCCAACGCGGCAATACCCTTTCAGGCGACGACCTGCTGATCGCAGTGGAGAGCGCCATCGCCACGAACGAGGTCAACGCTTCGTTGGGCATCATCTGCGCCACACCGACTGCAGGCTCATCAGGGACTTTGCCGGGTGTGATGTTCGCGATCAAGGACAAATTGGATCTCACGGAAGAACAGATGGTCCAAATGCTGTTCTGCGCCAGCGGGTTCGGCATGGTGATCGCAAACAATGCCATGATCGCCGGCGCTGCCGGAGGATGCCAGGCCGAAGTCGGGAGCGCATCCGGGATGGCAGCCGCCGCGGCCGTCGAAATCGCGGGGGGCACGCCTGAGCAAGCATCGGAAGCGATGGCGATGGCCATCAGCAACCTGCTCGGCCTCGTCTGCGATCCGGTTGCCGGGCTTGTCGAGATTCCCTGCGTCAAGCGCAATGCGATCGGTGCGGTCAACGCCTTGATCAGCGCCGATATGGCCTTGGCCGGGCTGACAAACAAAATCCCTGCCGACGATGTGATCGAAGCGATGCGCAAAGTCGGAAAAAACCTTCCCGCCTCGTTGCGCGAAACCGGCTTGGGCGGCCTCGCAGCCACCCGTGAAGGCGTACGCCTGAAAATGATGATCTTCGGGCAGCAGCTGGAAGCCAAGCCTGAATGGGTGGATGACCAGCCACCGGTCAAAGCAAATCCATTCGAATGATGGGCGTGTCTCTCCTAATTGATTGACCTGAGATTCATCGTGCGGCATCCACATCAATGCTAAGAATGTCTAAAAACGCGGAAGAATCGGACATCCAGAACACAGTCCTATCAAATAAAAGAAGAACGGCTGTCTCACTTGGAGACAGCCGTTCTTCTATATTAGTTTTAGTCTTTTCCTGCGATAGCTTCGATTTCGATGACGGCATCTTTCGGTAAAGCGGCAACCTGCACCAATGAACGGGCTGGTTTATGTTCGCCGAAGAATGCAGTGTATGCGCCGTTGATGGCGTCAAAATCGTTGATGTCCTTCACGAACACGTTGACTTTCACGATCGATTCCAACGATCCGCCGCCTGCTTTGACGATCGTCAAAACATTGTTCAGGCTGGCTGTTGTCGCTGCTGCAGGGTCAGTCACAAGCTCTTTCGTTTCCATATCGATCGGTAATTGTCCGGATGAAAAGATGAAGCCGTTCTTTCTTGTTCCTTGCGAATAAGGACCGATCGCTGCAGGCGCTTTTTCCGTACTGATGAATTTAGTCAAGAGATTACCTTCTTTCCTTTTAATCTTATTTTAATGATAGCACAACCTTGCGCGGATTGTGAAGCAGAATTTCTTCGACAGACTTTTTGAGTATATTGTGAGTGCGGCTGCCAAACCAATACAATCCAACTGATTTCAATCAGAAACCTTGGTAACAGATATTTCCCCTGTCAATTCTTTGATATGTTCTCCCCCTGAAATAGCTATCCCCAAATCATACAACCCCCGATAACGTCCAAAGCTGCCATAATACATGACGACATTTCCCCATGGTTCGAAATATGCAAGTGTGCCAGCAGGACCTTCTGCACTTGGAGTGTTACTGGTATTCAGTTTTGTTGGCGGATAAAATATTTTTTCGTTGTTCCCATAATTCTCTACACTTATTTCCAAGGGTAGCTGATTATAGAGCGATCCTGCAGCCTTGCTGTCATTTAACAGAAATATCACCGTATGCGTATTATCACGAACTTGTATGAGCATTTTTTAGTCTCCTGTCTCCCTATCATTTTCAGATGATTGATCGCCTTGCATTACTGAACTCAAAACTGATTCCACACTACTCATTTTAGATCTTAACCTTAAGATGAAGTCAACATTCTTTTCCAACAAAAAAAGCGACTTTTCAGTCGCTTTTGGCAGATTTATCATTATTTCCGATACATTTTAATTTCCAGGAACAGGTCATTATACGTCCCCAGTGTTTTGGCTCCCAGGTTTTCGTAGACTTCGAGTTTGTCCATGATTTCATCGGAAGGGTAAAATTGTTCGTCACTGGTGATTTCAGGATCCATCAGCTCGATGGCGGTTTTGTTCGGTGTGGCGTAGCCGACGTATTCCGCATTGATTGCCGCATTTTCTGGTTCCAGCATGAAATTGATAAAGGCATAGGCGCCTTCGATATTTTTGGCGGTCTTCGGGATGACGATGTTGTCGAACCACAGATTGGAGCCCTCTTCCGGGATCACATAATGGAGATTTTCGTTTTCCCATAGCATCTCGCTGGCTTCACCGGAGAAAGTGACGGCGATGGCC